>JAFGBX010000294.1 GCA_016932935.1 Promethearchaeota archaeon
ACGTCTCCAAGCCGGAGGAAGGCGTGCAAGACGTGCACGAGTTTTACATCAGTGGGGTTACCAAGAGCTTTGGACCCGGCACCCCCAGCAACCCTAACGCGTTTCTTGCCAAGTACGCATCGAACGGGACGCTGCTGTGGAACCAGACGTGGGGCACTGCCGACCAAGATGAAGGCAGGTTCGTCACAGTGGCCAAGGATGCGGTCTTCCTAAGTGGATTCACGAATAGCTTCGGCCCGGGCATACCGACCTGTTACAACGCCTTCATCACCTCGTTTTCGGTGGATGGCATCTGGCTGTGGAACGAGGTTTGGGGCGGGAACGAGCAAGATAACGGTGGTGCGGTGGAAGTGGTTGGCGAGTCGATCTACCTGGCAGGGCAGACGTTCTCGTTTAGCTCGGGGGCCCCGACCAAGTCGGATGCGTTCTTGGCAAGGTACCTGCCCGTGCTTGAAGCCGATTTCATCGCCAGCACGACGCATGTCCTGGAGGGTGAGTCGGTCTCGTTCGCATACACGGGCCCGATCGGGCAGGGAATCTCGTCGTACGAGTGGGACTTCGGTGATGACACGCCTAATGCAACAACGGCGAATCCCATGCACCAATACGCCGTCCCGGGCGTGTATTCGGTGACGCTCACGATTTCGGGGGTCGATGGTAGCTCGAGCAGCATCACGAAGGTCGATTTCATCCAAGTGGACGCGGACGTTGTCCCCACATCCAGTTTCACCGCAAGTCACACGTCCACCATCCAAGGCGGGTGGATACAGTTCACGTTCACGGGGACGACAGGAAACAACCTTGCGACGTTCGAATGGGATTTCGGCGATAGCTCGGCGAATTCAACGGAACGCAATCCCGCCCACCAGTACCAGGCTGCTGGCACCTTCACGGCGGTGCTCACGATCGTAGATGGGGACGGTGACACTGCATCGTTTACTCTCCCGACAGATATCACGGTCGTGGACGCGGCACTGGACTCGGACGGCGACGGCATCACAGACATCGACGAGCTTGCCCTCGGAACCAACTCGGCCAATCCCGACACCGATGGTGATGGCTATTCCGATGGCGAGGAGCGGTCAGCAAACACGAACCCCCTTGATGCCAAGAATTACCCGGGTTCTGACCAGGCCGCGTTAACGAGCGCGGTGGTCGCGGTCATCGTGGCCTGCGGGATCGAGGGTGTGGTGATCGTGTTGATCGCGATGATCATAAAGAAAACAAAGAAACAGCCGGCTGCCACGCGATAAGTACTATTACATGTTTTTCTCTTGTTTTTCGAACCAACCCTTCGATCACTCCCATGTCGGACTCTAGAAGTCATAGTAGCACGATTTAAACGGGGGATCGATCGTGCCACCGGTTAGAGGCAATGTACCAACTAAGTTATAATTCAACGCGTGACTACGATGGTCAGTATCCCTTGGATTGGCACGCGTGAACAGAATGCGACACAACCTGAAGCGGGCCTTGGTGATCTCCGCGTTCCTCTCGCTGCTCGTCGGCATAACCGCCCTATACTCGCTCTTGCCGGACGTTCCGGCCAGCAGAACCGCCACCAGTTCGCTCTCGGCGAGTGACGAGATCCCGGCGTCATTCCAAGGGAGGATCACGGGCCTTACCAGGAACGCATACGTGGACAACTACGGCACGTTCTTCACGAAGGACTCGTTCACGTTCAAGAACACCGACTCGGAACCGGCCCAGCATTTTTACCTGTGCTTGAACGAGCTCCAAACGAGCCAGCTCTACGAGATGATAGTGAGCAGCATCTCTGGGGAGAGGTACAACTACGTGCTGCTGGGCCAGAAGCTGAGCGGGTACAACACGTGGCGGATAAGCTTCCCTGCCCCCGTCTTTCCCGGGATGGAGAACGAGTTCGTCGTCTCCAGGTTCTACCACGGCGCCATGACCAGCACAGTGAACAGCTCGGGCCTGTTCGCGACGATTTACCACACCACGTTCCCCATCATTCCGTATTACGTCGACACGGAGACTTGCACGCTGCAGGTCCCCCAGGGCTCCAACATCACCAGCTATGATCCGGTCTTTGGCGAGAGGACGAACAACATCATCAGGTTCTCGGCCACCGATAACTTCCCGTTCTTCACGAACCTCTTGCAGGTGGTGTTCAACCACCAGTCCTCGGCGTTCACCGAGACCGAGCGGTCGGTTGTCACCGTCAAGGCGGGCATGCAGGACTGGCAAGTGTCTGATTACGTGGAGATAAAGAACCTGGGCACCATCGACCTCTCCACGCTCACGTTCACCGTCCCCGGCGACGGGAAGGACTTCGCAGCGAGGGATCACCTGGGCCTCATCCTCGGGGTCGTCGACTCGGAAGCCGTGAGCGGCGGCTTCAAGAACGTCACGATCAACTTGCTCAACAACCGGTACAAGGTCACGTCGAACAACAAGATCTCGTTCACGTTCGAGTTTCGGCTCCCGCTCACCGCCGCTCGCGCCGTGCAAGGGGACACGAAGACCGCCCTCTTCGTCGACGTCTTCCAGCTCGTGCGTAACCCGTGGGTCGTGAGGAACCTCGAGGCGCGGATCGGGCTCCCCCAGGCATCGTCCATCGACTTCGGCCTGCTGAACGCGAAGCCGGAGGCGGTCGACAACCAGGACGGGATGCAGTACCTCATCTACCGGCGGCCAGCGGTCGTGCCAGAGTCATCGAAGGTCGTGACGGTCATGTACGAGTACTCGAGCCTCGCGATGCAGACCCGACCGTTGATCATCACCCTCGTGGTCGGCCTGGTAGCCATGTTCCTCATCTTGACACGGAAGATCTTCATGCACTACGAGCAACCGGTACTGGCAACGTCTGCCGAGCTGCCGGTTGAATCGCTGAAGGAATTCTCGGGCATCTTCGAGGAGAAGGTCGCCGCGTACCTGGATCTCGACACGCTCAACGAGGACTTCCAGCGCCGCAAGATCAAGAAGCGCGAGTACCAGATCAAGGTCGACGACCTGGCACGCCGGATCAAGCAGCTCGACAACCAAGTCAGGCCATCGAAGCGTGTTCTCATCGAATTCGGTGGAAGGTTCAAGGAGATCATAGAGGAACTGGATCTACTCGAGGCCGAACGCCAGGCGGTTCAAGACAGCTTGATAACCCTCGAACGACGCTACAAGGACGGGCAGATCAAGTCCAGGGTCGCGTACGAGCAATTGTACGACAACTACGCGACGCGCTTGAGGAAGATCCAGGGCAGCATCGACAGCGGGGTAAACGAGCTCAAGAGCTACGTCAGCTAGCCGGGTCTCCCAGTTCTCGCTCTTTCTTTGCCCTCCGCGTGCGTCCCGGTCAAGCTTAATTAGAGACAACGCCCTTCTTGACAACCAGTGAAGCCACGATGAAGCCCTGGTTGCTCGAGATCCTGGCGTGCCCCATGGACAAGCACTACCCGTTGAACCTGACGATATTTACCATCGAGGATCTAGACGCGTTCTTGCAGAAGGTCGGCAACATGGAGGAGATGAAGGGGGACCTGTCCTTCTTCTTCAAGAACAACATCGACGACGGCGAGCCAGATAGTAGCGTGGCGGTCATCAACTTCGACGATTCCGGCAAGGAGCTGCTCGTCTTCGACACGCTCGTCCGGAAGCCCTCCCCAGCCGGCGCCTACCTGGATGGCATCCAGGCCAGCATCGACGAGCTCGAGCCGATCGTGGACCTGAGTGACGAGAAGGTGAGTGGCACCATCGCATCGCTGCTCGCCTTGAAGGGCAATCTCCAGGAGGTGCGAGAAGCCGTCTCGAGCGCCGGCAGCACGGCGGCGAGCCAGAGGAAGGCGATAATGGCCCTCGAGGGCGACATAATCCTGCTGAACTGGTTCAAGCAAGCCGTCGAGATCGAGAGCGGGGTCATGACGTGTGCCAAGTGCCGCCGGTGGTTCCCTATCCGCGACAGCATACCGCAGATGCTCCCCGACGAGCTCCGCAAGGAGAAATACGACAAGGAGTTCCTCGAGGCGTGGAAGGACAAGATGGATCCCGGCATCGTGAAGGCAGGCACCCCCTTCCACTTGTGAGACCTGTGACGACCGCGGTGATCCCATGGCTGCCGACGACGTGGTGTTCCCACCGCTCGCCCGCTCGTTCCACTCGCGCTGCTTTCCCAGGATCAAGGACGCTCTACCGCTGGATTTCGACGCCGACGCCACCACGCGCGATGTCATCGACCGCGCCCTTGCCCGCGGAGGCACGAGCCGGGGACGGACGGCGTGGTGTCTCGCCCGCGAGGCAACGAGGGCGAGGGCCTGCCTCATCGCTGTTCCCGGACAGTCCCTGGAATCCCGACTGGACGACCTCGATCGCGTCCTCAGGCAGGATCGCAGGCCGTTAGCCGCCATCTCTGTCGACGGCGCGACACGGCTGCTCATCGAGAAGGGGATTCGGGCCGACCTCGTCGTGACCGACCTTGACGGGCTGACCGCGGACGAGGTCGTCAACCTCCATGACGAGTGGCACAGCACCATCGTCGTCCACGGGCACGGCGACAACTTGCAAGCAGTCGAGGCGCTCCTCGCCAAGGCTGTTCTTGACGACCGATACTTGTTCACGACCCAGGTCGAGCCCACGGCGAACGTGTGTAACCTCGGCGGCTTCACGGACGGCGACAGGGCGGCGTTCGTGGGCCTGGCACTCGGGTTCACCAGGCTGGTGTTCGTGTCCATGGACCTAGACGCTGACACGATCGGCAGGTATTCGAAGCCGGCGCTGGCGAGCTCGACCGACGGCACGCGGTCGCTCGATCGCTACCCGGTCAAGCTGCGGAAGATGCAAGTCGCCCTCGCGATCCTGCGCTGGCTGGCCCGGGAGCTGCCCCCGGGCTGCCGGATCCAGACGTTCCGGAAGCGCCCCCCCTTCGAGTTCCTGGGCGACATCACGACCGCGGATGAGCTGGCCGGGTGAGGGCTACGGAACACCTGATCATCGCCGAGAAGCCGGCCGCTGCAGCAAAGATCGGGGCCGCGCTCGATGCCATGGGTAAGCCCGTCGAGATCAAGTCGGGCAAGGGGACGTCCTACTTCCAGATCACGCTCTTCGATTCGGGCGAAAAGGCTTTCATCGTCAGCGGGGCGGGCCACTTGTACACGCTCGAACGGAACAGGGCCAGCAAGGGCATCCCCGTGTTCGACTTCGCCTGGGTGAGGAACCGCCAGAACAAGCGCGCCATCCGGTTCCTGGGCACCATAGAGGCCGTGGCGCGCGGCCGGCCGTTCGGTAGGTACGTCGTCGCCACGGACTACGACACGGAGGGGAGCGTGATCGGGTACAACATCCTGCGGTTCTCGTGCCTCCCCGCCGGTGGCCAGCTCAAGGGGCTTCTCGCCAAGGCATGCCGGATGAAGTTCTCCTCCCTCACGCAAGCCGAGCTTCGCCAGGCATGGAAGGCCGTGAGCCCGGTGCTTGACTGCGCACGGGTGGAGGCCGGGTGCACGAGGCACCGCGTGGACGCCATGTTCGGGATCAACATGTCCGCGGCGATCACCAACGCCGTGAAGTCGGCCGGGAGGGGGTACCACGTGTTCTCCATCGGGCGCGTGCAGGGGCCGACCTTGAAGGAAGTCTGCGAGAGGGACGCTGCCATCGGTGCCCACGTACCAGAAACCTATTGGGAAGCGCGCGCGGTCGTCGACACGGGCGAGGGCGGGGACATGATGTCGCTGGAGAGCATCCCATCGTCCTTCAAGCGCGAGTCGGAGGCCATCGCCCTCAAGCGGGACTGCGAGGGGAAGACGGCACTCGTTTCCCACATCCGGCCCAGGCAGGTGGCAAGGAAGCCCCCTCCCCCGTTCAACCTCGCCGGTCTCCAGCGGGAGGCGAACCACTTGTTCAAGTTCAAGCCAGCCAAGACCCTCAAGCTCGCCGAAAAGCTGTACCTGGAAGCGCTCATCTCGTACCCGCGCACGGACAACGAGGTCATCCCACCGTCGATTGACGTCAAGGCATTGCTGGTCGCAGTGGGGGGCGACCCGAACTACCAGGCCGATGCCCGTGCCGTGCTGAACCGGGGAGACCTCTCCCCGAGCAGGGGCACCAAGACCGACGAGGCGCACCCGCCTATATTGCCGACGGGCGCCAGCAAGAGAGGGATCGCGCTATCAAAGGACGAAGCATCCTTGCTCGACCTCGTGACGCGGCGCTTCCTAGCGCTCTTCGGTCCGGACATGGTCTGGGAGGAGCGGGCGCACGATATCATCGCTGGTGGCCACCCGTTCAAGCTCGTGTCGAGCAAGCTCATCTCCGAGGGCTGGGCGGCCCAGTACAGGTACTTCCCGACGAAGGGCATGGGCGGCGACCCTGGATTGCGGGTTGGCCAGCAGTTGCTGGTCAAAAAGGTCGACGTGTTGAAGAGGCACACGAACCCGCCCCCGCATCATTCCGAGATCACGCTGATGGGGTACATGGAGCGCGTGGGGATTGGTACGAAGAGCACCAGGGCCGAGATCATCGAGAAGATCAAGGACAGGGGGTACATCGAGGCCGACCCCATCAGGGCGACCGCGCTGGGAAAAAAGATCGTGGAGGTGTTCGAGGCATACCTCCCAGCGATCGTGTCGGTTGACATGACCCGCGAGCTCGAGGAAGACGTGGAGGAGATCATCGACGGCAACAGGCACGAGGCCGCGATCATCGATAAGACCAGGAACATCATCGATGCCATGCTCGTGCAGTTCAAGGGAAGGGAGCAAGTCATCGGGCTGGAACTCGGGAAGATCTTAGAGGCCTCGGGTTCAACCGCGGCGCGGAAGCAAGTGCTCGGCACCTGCCCGGCGTGCAACAAACACGCTATGGTTCTGGTAAAAGGCCGAGGAAAAAAGCGATTCGTCGCGTGCGAGGGTTACTCGGATAAAACTTGCAGGATCATCTTGCCCATCATCCAGGCGGGGAAGATCTTCCCCGCGGGGAAGAACTGCCCGTCGTGCGGCTACCCGATGGTCAAGTGCTACTTGAAGGGAAGGCAGCCCTGGGAGTTCTGCGTGAACTGGTCCAACCACGCTAAGCAGTGATGCCGCCGGGGCCGACGCGGAAGCGCACCTCGCGTTCCTTGCTCGCGGCGCTCTTCATGGACCGTGCCACGTGGACGGCCGGGTCGAGCTCATCCCGCCGCGTGTGCACCGCGTGGTCGGAGCACCCGAGGAACACGTTGCTATTGGAAGGCAGAGGGAGGGATCCCGCGGAGTGGTTCGTGAACAACACGCACGCGCCTTGATCCCTAGAGATCGCCCAGATCCTCTCGGAGAGGTCGAGCAGCAGCCGCTGGCGCCCCGCGGCCTCCTCCTGGTCGAGCTGGAACGACGGGGGCATTACCGAGTCGACGACGAGGAGCGGTATAGACGCCCCGCGCCGCATCATGGACGTGACCGTGCCGAGCAGCGTGACGAGGTGGGGCGACGAATAGCAAGTGGCGACGAACACCCTATTCAGGTCGACCGGGGCACCGGCATGCTGGACGAGGCGCTCTGGGCGGAAGGAGTGCTCGGAGTCGATGACGGCGACCTTCGTCTCCTTGCCGAACGGGTGGTGCAAGAACGACAATATGGCCAGGTAGGCGAGCTCCGTCTTCCCCGAACCAGGTGGCCCGAAGAGCTGGTAGGTCTGCCCGGGCAAAAACCCGCCCCCGAGCAGGTCGTCGATGCAGGGCACGCCGGTCGGCACGCGCGAGCGCGGGGGCCGGTGGCCTAGCGCCGCGAGCTCCCCCGGGCTGACGATGTCCAAGGTGCGCTTGAACTCCGAGCGGAGGGCGTCGCTGAAGGTCCTGGCCTCCGGGCCCGGGATCGACAAGATCGAGGCGAGCTCCCGCTCGGAACTCAAGAGCAAGGGGAGCAAGAACCACCGGTACCCCCGGTTCCTGCCCCCGAGGCGTGATTCCAGGAGCGCGAGGGCGCGCTCTTGCTCGGACTTCATCGCGCCGTCATACCTCTGCGCGCCGGTGTTTAACCCTTCTCCGTCTGGACCACCTTGGTACCGGCGGCCGATGGAAGGAACGCGGTTTTTATCGGGGCTGCTTTGACCCCACGAGCGCACGGGGCTCCCGCTCTCCGATGCTCCTAAAGCTATAAATAGGGTCGCGTGTACAATGTAACTGAAAGGCGTGGAAGGGGTGCTACAAAGTTGGGCAGCAGCTCGCAAAACGCGCGGTTGAGGGAGTACATCCCCGAGAAGGTCGTGCTCGCGAAGAAGGAACTCCCGCCACCGGCGTACAAGGACGCTCAGAAGCCATCCGTGGTGGAGGGCCCGGTCGACCGCACGGCCGGCATGTGCAAGACGATGTTTGCAAGCCCGTGCTTCTTCTGTGCCAGGCTGGAGACGTGCGGGGAGGACAGCGCTATAAACTACTACAACTGCCCCAGGCTGAGGGACTTCATCTCCAAACCCCTCTGACGCGTGGAGACATCAGCTAGTCGCTTTCTTGTCCTTGCAGATGAAATAAAACTCGGGGGAGCCCTTCTGGGAAGAGTCTGGCTTCGTCTTGAACACGGATCCGAATAGTCCTTTCAAAGCCCCTTCCAGTTCCCTCGATTCCTCGGGAAGGCCCTGGAATGACTTGAGGATGCAGTTCCCGCCTGGGAGGAGCAAGTGCTTGCAGACGTCGACCACCCGCAAGGAGAGCTCGTGCTGGCGGAACAAGTCGACGCTCCGGGCACCCGTGAACTTTTGCGCGCAGTCAGAGAGGACGACAGAGAAAAACGGAGCTGTTTTTCCAGTTGCCTTGCATACCATCTCGATGAAGTCCTCGTCCATAATGTCCTTCCTCATGAAGGAAACCCGGTCGGAAATGGAGCGGACGTTCTGCAGATCCACGCCGATGATTCCTTCGATAGTTGGGTTCTTGTCGTGAACGTACTGCGTCCACGAGCCGGGGGCGCTGCATAAATCGAGCACCCAGCCAACTTCATTCGCGTCGAAGATGCCGTATTTCTCGTCGATCTGCTTGATCTTGTATGCCGCCCGCGACAAGTACCCGTCCTTCTTGGCCCGCTTGTAGTAGGCCTCGTGGCGCCGCTCGTGTATCCACCGCTTGTTGCTCGGCATGATGGTCGAGATCGATTAAGCTGCCCCGTGCTCATAAAACATAACTACACGGGGCGCCTTTCCCCCGTGCACATGACCCCGGATGACAAGCTGCAGCTCGTGACCGAGGGAAAGGCCCGGTTCCGGGCGTTCTTGCTGCCAGGGAAGGGCGAGAGCGAGCCGGGCGGGGAGCGAAAAGGGGGGCTCGAGAGGTGGGAGGAGAGGGGCGTGCCGACCCGATCCATGCCCGTGTTTTACAACCCGGCCATGGTGGTCAACAGGAACATCTCCGTCCTTGCAGTGAACGCGTGGAAGGGGAAGCCCATCGGGCGCATGGACGTCTGCGACGCGATGTGCGGCGCGGGGATCCGCGGGATTCGATACCTGCTCGAATCCGGCATCGATGGCGTGCACGTGGACTTCGTCGATTTGAACCCGGCGGCCATCCGTTCGTGCCGCGAGAACATCGAACTGAACCAGATCCCATCGTCCGCTTACGAGACGCATGTCCAGGACGCGAATGCCTTCTTGTTTTCCCGCGCGGTTCACGAGGAAAGCCGGTTCGCCGTGGTCGACCTCGATCCGTTCGGCAACCCCTTGCCCTACGTCGACGCCGCGCTCAAGGCACTCCGACGCGAGCACGGCCTCCTTCACGTGAACGCAACCGACCTCGCCGTGATCACGGGGGTGCATCGGCAGGCCACGCTGCGCAAGTACCAGGCCACGCCAATGCGGGACGTGCCACACCACGCGGAGATATCCGCCCGCATCGTGATCGGGGCCATCTTCAGGAAGGCGATCGAGCAGGACATCACAATAAAGCCGCTGTTCACGATCGCGCGGCACCACTTCGTCAAGGTCATCATGGAGAGGGTCTCGAGCATCGAACGGGCGAACGCCGATCGACAGCATTCCATGGGTCACTTGATGCAGTGCCGGTCCTGCAAGGATCACTTCGCCATCGGAATCGACGATTTCCTTGGCGCGAAAGAATGCCCCGCGTGCGGGTCGTCTCGCGTCGACGCCGCCGGGCCGCTCTGGACTGGCGACCTCCAGGACGGCGGGTTTTGCTCGGCCATGGCGGGGAACGCAAAGGACTTCCGGTACATGGCGGGCAAGCAAGAGACCGCCAAGGTGCTCGGACTCGCGGCGGGCGCGGCGGGGTTCCCGCCCGGATCCCACGACGTCCACGAGGTGGCCGAGTCCTTGGGTGTGAGCCCACCGTCCATGGACGAGCTCATCGAGGGGTTGCGACTTGCGGGCTTCAAGGCGGCGAGGGACGTGATCAACCCGACCGCCGTCAAGACGGGCGCGAGCCGGACGGACGTCGCGCGCGTCATCCGTGACAGCCGTCCCGCGTGACGCGAAAGCACAAAAACTCGCGCCGCGATGTTGCACGTGATGTCCGAACGATCGTGCGGTCGACCGGCGGGGGCGTAACCACGTGAACCCGGCACTCTGGTCGGCGCTGGCTGCCCGGGGCAGTGTCACGAACATGTGGGGGAAGAGCGGGGCCGGGAAGACCAGCCTGGCGCTCGGCATCGCGATCGCTGAGATCCGCGACTCGGGCGGCAAGGTCCTCTACATCACCGACGACCCGGCGTCTGTCGCCGCGCTCCTGACCGTGCCCGGCACACCGGGAGGTGCCAAGGACGAACCATGCGGGAGGGAAACGGACGATTTCTGCCTGGTCAGGTGCCCCACCTTCAGGAGCCTTGGAGAGGTCGTCAGGCGGATCCCGTTCGCCTTCGCACCAGACGAGGAAACCCGCGGATCGGAGGAGTTCAAGGCCTTCGCACGGGCAAGGGAAAACGATTTAAACGGCGACGTGGTAGGGTCATTCAAGCACTACAAGCCGCCTACCATGGTCGTCGTCGACGAGATCACCCGCCTCTACAAGCGCCTCGCAATCGGGATGGCTGATCCGGGGCCGCCGAACCTCCAGCTCCTCGCGCAGCTCGGGTTCTTGAGGTCGGTCGCAACGGAGCGGGGGATCAAGGTCGTCGTCACGAGCGCCACGCGCACCATCGCTCAAGCGATCGGCGGCAACGGGGAGACCCGGTTCCTCGACGTCCCCGTTGCCAACGACCTCCTGGATCGATACGCGGACATCGACGCGCAGGTGCAATGGACGCCGCGTGCGGGAGAACGAAGGGTCGTCGTCACGGGACCGAACGGGAAGGGAAAGCAGCTGCAGCACGTCGTCGACATCGACGCGCTCCACGAACGGCTCGCCGGAGGGATATTCCTATAAAGCGATTCAAATCACGCGTCATCGTCGCCACGGAGAACGCGAAGTTCTTCCACTTCGTCTCCAAGGCGCTGGTACGGGACCGGTTCACGTTCAATCACTTGCGGCCCTTCGAGGTGGACAGGCGCAAGTGCCCCCGGGACGCCATCATCATCACGACGAGCTCCGAGGTCTCCCTCTTACCCAGCGAGCTGCTCATCCTCTCGTATGACGAGGGCCGCTATCCCCTCACCGAGCAGAACGTCCAGGCCTTCTACCACATGTTCCGCATCTTGATGGACACGGGCATCGACGAGTGCAGCCAGATAGACGTCGGCATCGACCCCGGATCCAAGTACACGGGGCTGGCCCTCTTCCTCAACGGCACGTTCGTCGAGGCAACGATCATCCCGACGAGCGGGGTGAGGATCAACGAGTTCCTCGGAACGGGGATCGCCACGGGCGTGCGCAACTGCAAGGACGGCTCGATGCCAGCCATCCGAGTTAAAGTCGGCAACGGCAGCCCTGTCGAGATGCACAAGGTCGTAGGGCTCCTGCTCATCATGCAGAAGGACTACCCGATCGAGGTCTTGATCGTCAACGAATCCCACTCGAACTCCGACCTCATCATCAAGGAGAGCAGCTTCATCAAGGTCGGCGACCACGCCCGCGCCGCGATAAACATCGCCTTGCGGGAAGGCGTCTCGCTAGACCAGTTGACGAAGGCCGGCGAGTACCCGGTGGTCGAGAAAAAGGGGATCAAGAAGAAACAGGTCAAAAACGTCCAGGCCGAGTCCCGCGTGGTCTCCGGGGACGAGGGAATAACGATCGACCAGCGCCTGGCCACGAAGGTGCTCCTGGGCAAGATGAGCCTGCAGGAAGCCATCGCCCTCTACAAGCAAGGGGGGAGGGGCCGGCTCACGTCGCCTTGAGCGAGGCCAGGTACCTCTCGACGCCTTCCTTGAACCCCACGCGCGGTTTCCACCCCAGCCGCTCGATCTTCGACACGTCGAGCATGGTTTTGACCACGTCGCCCGTCCAGCCGCGGGAACCGCCCGTGTATTCGAACTTCACGTCCTTCAACCCCAAGATGTCGACCATCAATCTCGCGAGGTCGGTGACGGCCTCGCACGTCCTCGTGCCGAGGTTGTAGGCCTCGAACGTGCCTCCTGCTTGCTTCTCGAGCCAGTCGCCCACCAGCGTGCAAGCGTCGACGCAGTCGCTTATGTAGAGGTAACTCTTTGCTTGCCTTCCGTCGCCGAGGATCTCCAGCCGCGAGGGATCCCGTCTGAGCTTGTGGAAGAAGTCGTACATCACGCCGTGGTTCGTGCCCGGCCCGTAGATGTTCGCGAACCGCAGCGAGGCGATCTTGAGCCCGTAGGAGCCCGCGTAGGCCGACATGTACGACTCGGCCGCGGCCTTCGAGGCGCCGTATGGGGAGATCGGCTTGAGCGGGACGACCTCCGACGTGGGAAACACGTCCGTGTCGCCATAGAGGGTGCCACCGGACGATGCGAAGACCATGCACGGGACACGCTTCTCGCGCATGACCTCCAGGAGGTTGAGCGTCCCCACCACGTTCTGATCGAAGCTTTCAACGGGTTGACCCACCGACTCCTTGACCCGCGGGTCGGCGGCGAGGTGGTAGATCATACCCTCCTTTCCCGAGATGACACCATAGAGCGCTGCCTTGTCACGTATGTCGATTTCGTGAAAGGTCACCTTACGGCCGTCGATGAGATCCTTGATACCATCGATGGATCCGGAGGACAAGTTGTCGATGACGGCGACCTCCATTCCGCGGGCGACGAGGGCGCGTACGAGATGCGTGCCGATGAACCCGGCCCCGCCGGTGACCACCGGAGATCGAGCCATAGATCAGAGGAGGGCTCGGGGTGCAATAAAAGGTTCGGTACCCGTTGCGTTGGAGGCGGATCACGCCCTCAAGGGGTGCCACCGGCCGGTTTCTGCTCCAACTCGGCCTTCTTCCCCTCGTCGGCGATGACGGTTTCTGCCTCATCTATCTCGCGAAGCTCGCTGAGCCGCTTCAGCATCGCGGACTGTTCCTCGCGCTGTGCCTTGAATTGCGTGAGCCGGTATTGCTTGTAATTGCGGATGGCGAACGAGATCACGGGGAAGAGCATGGCGATCGGCACGAGTGCGGTGACGACCGCCTCGGGCGCGTAGAACTCGTACGACTCGGCGATGATCGGCGGGACGTTGAAGACCGCGTAGAGCAGCTGCGGGTTGGTCACCAGGAACACCAGGGCGAACAAGGCGAGCAAGCGGAACCCCATGTTCAGGAACATGGTCGTCACCATGTTCTTCTGGCTCGGCGCGGAGCCGACGGCAGTCAGGGTGTCGCGGGCCCGCTTGTCCACCTCGAAGAGGCGGGTGATGTAGCCGTGCAGGCGTCGCGTGTCGCTCGACACCTCCTCGAGCCGCGTGCGCTCCCGCTCGCGCTCCCGCCGCTCGACCATCTCGCGGATGGCACCGAGCCCGGCGCCCGTGAAGAACGACCGGATCGTCACGCGCGCACGCTCCTCGGCCGCCGCTTGCCCGGAGCCGGCGGGGGCCCCGGCCTTCTGCTCCACCTCGCGCTCCTTCTTCTCGACCTCGAGCTGCAGCGACCTCTCGCCCAGGATGGCCATCTGCTCCTCGAGCAGCCGCGCGCGCCGGTGGGAGGGCTCGTTCACCTTGGAAACGTAAGCGGCCTGGAAGCTGAGCTCGAGGCACGCGTAGACGAAGAAGGCCGCCCAGAGCGAGCGAACCGTCGCCGTGCCAGCCACGACGTTCGGGTTCAAGATGGTCACTTCCGGGAAGTAAGAGTCGAAGAACGGGATGGACACTTCGGGCGGCACGCCGAACAAGTCGAGGATCTTCTTGATGAGCGACGGGAAGCTCGCCGTGATGAGCATACCGGCGAGGCAAGTGACCGTGTAAATCGAGTACTTGATGTCGGAGCGCCCGACGAAGAGCAAGATGTAGACGATGGCGAGGATGAAGAGCAGTATGAACAGCAAGAAGTAGAAGTTGCTGAGCATGGCGAGGCCCTGGTCCGCGAAGAGCGTGAAGATCGGGGGGCTCCCGGTCGCGTCCCAGAGGTCGTTGAAGGAGCTGTAGGCGATCACGTTCCCCGACACGTCGGTCAGTTGGTACGTCATGTTCAAGAACGGGAAGAGAAGGGCCTCAGATAGGGGCATATTTGCCCCGATATTAGCACCACTCATAATGCCGATGGCCGGGAAGTAGCCACTCACGGCCATGGCCGTGTAGAACGCGTAGGAGAAGACATCTTTCAGAGAATCGAGGATTTGGCCAAGTGCGTCGTACCTCCAGGTCGAGCTCCCGAACGCGGACGTAACGAAGGCGATCGCGAGCAAGAAGGCACCGAGCGTCGCGAGCTGCATGACCCGCTGGAAGATGTTCGCCATAATGGTTTCACCCTATAACAATGCCTTGCCTTTCGCCTTCGCGTGCAGGTACTCCTCGATCGTACGTTGGATGATGTCGTCGGGGCCGACGCTGATGATCGGGATGCCCATGGACTGGGCGTTCTGCTTGGTCTCGAGGATGTGCTGCATCATCTCCTCCGAGATGGCCTCCGCGATGGCCCGCTCCGCCGGGGTCAGGTCACGGCCGAAGATCTCGAACCATGGGGAAAAGGGCGAGATCACGATGAGCTCGTGGCTGCGCGCCCGCACCTTAGTGAACATGACTTTGATCTCCTCGATCGGCGCCTCCATGTCGGAGATGAGCACGATGAGGTGTCGCTTCTTGAGCCGGCGCACGAGCTGGTCCATCCACAGCCCTAGCGTCTTCCGGCCGGTCGTCCGGGTCGTGGCGATGAAGTCGAGCAGCCTGAAGAGCACCTGGTCTCCCGCCTCGGACTCGAGCAGGCGCACGCCCCTGGTGATGTCTTCCTTCTTCAGCGGGTTGTTCTGGAACACGGCGCCACCGAACAGGTCCTTGTGCTCCAGGGCCACCTTGCACAGCACCACGGCGGCCCGGATCGCGAACTCGATCTTGTTGTTCAAGTACGAGCCGGAGCCCATGGTCGCGCTCGCGTCGATCGCGACGAGCACGTTGATGTTCTTCTCTTGCTCCATCTCGCGAACCATGATGCGGGACGTGCGTGCCGTGGCCCGCCAGTTGATCTTGCGGAACTCGTCGCCGAACTGGTACTCGCGGATGCCGTGGAACTCGGAGCCCGTCCCGACCTGAACCGACCGGTGCGAGCCGAACATCTTGCCGAGCGACCGGCCCCGCAGCGCGTCGAGCTTGCGAAGGTCGCCGTAGGGCGGGTAGACGATGATCGACGTGTACGAGTCGGGCACCTCCCGCCTCTCGACGTTGAACTCGAGCCGGTCCTTCACGTTCAGCTCGATCGGCCCGATGAAGAACTCGCCGCGGATCCGGGGCTTCAGTATGTAGGAGAAGAGGATCGACTTGCGCGGCTCGATGCGCGTGGAGATCGACGCCTCGCCGATCACGCAGTTGAAGTACTCGGCCGGATACACGTCCTTGATGTCCACGTAGTCGAGCCGCTTGCTGCCCGTGTTGCGGATCTCGACCGTGACGTGGATGAAGTCATCCTGGAACACCTTGGTCTTCTCGAGGTGGCGGGTGACCTTGAGGGCGTCGATGTTGATGCCCAGGTCGAAGAGCGGGAGGGACACGAGCGAGCTGAGGATGATGAAGCACGCGGTGGCGATGAGGAAGTAGTTCACCATAACGAAACCGAAGGTGAGTATGAACACCCCGATGCCCATGATGCTCTTCCCGCGGCCCGCAAGCATGTGTTAAACCGACCCCTTTTTCCCGTCCTTATGACCGTCCGTCCCGAGGCGCCCCATTAGATGGGCACCGGAACCTCCTCCAGCAACCGTTTTATGACCACGTCCTTCTTGATGCCCTCTAGTTCTGCCTCGGGCTTGAGCTGGAGCCGGTGGTTCAGCGTGCAGTACGCTATCTCCTTCACGTCGTCCGGGATGACATAGTTCCGACCTAATATGGCCGCGCGGGCCTTGGCCGCCTTCATGAGCACGAGGCTCGCCCGGGGGCCAGCGCCGACCGCGATCTGGGCGTCGTCCCGCGTCTTCGTCGTGATGTCCCGGATGTACCGGAGGACGCGGTTGTCGATCCAGACGAGGTCCATCTTTTTCTGCATCGCGACGATGATCTCCGGGGAGAGGATCGGCGCAATGTCTTGCCGCAGTCCCTTTACCTGCCTGGCCATGATTTCCACCTCGTCGTCGCTCATCGGGTAATCCATAATGACCTTGAAGTAAAATCGGTCTAATTGCGCCTCGGGCAGCGGGTAGGTCCCTTCCTGTTCGATGGGGTTTTGCGTTGCTATCACGCAGAACGGCGGGGGGAGGTGGTAGGTCTTCCCCTCGACCGTGATCTGGTGCTCGCCCATGGCCTCGAGCAGCGCGGACTGCGTCTTGGGCGCGGCGCGGTTTATCTCGTCCGCGAGCACGATGTTGGCGAAGAGCGGCCCCTCGCGGAAAACGAAGGTCGTCGTCTTCTGGTCGTAGACGGACGACCCCGTGATGTCCCCTGGCAGCAGATCCGGCGTGAACTGTATGCGCTTGAACGTGCAGCCGAGCACGCGTGCGAAGGTCTTCGCGGTCACCGTCTTGGCCAGGCCCGGCATCCCCTCGAGCAGCACGTGCGCGTCGCACAGCACCGCGATGAATATCTTCTGGAGCACGTCCTGGTACCCGACGACGACCTTGGAGACCTCGGTGAGCGCCTGTTGCGCCTTGCCGCGCACGTCGCCCATGTCGGCTACCTCCATGGGCACGATCCGTTCCTTTGGTCTGGATTCCATCATATTCTTCCCTTTCGTCTGTTTTTCGTTCCTTGTTCGTTCATTTCACGTGATCCGTCTTGCATTCCTCGTGCACCGTATTTCGATGCGAATTTCCTCAGAGCTTTTCAAGGTATTCAGCCACCGTGATGAGTTCGTAGTAGATCTTCTCCAAGTTCTCGGCCCGCGTGATCCGCTGGCGGCCGCTTCCCTTCCGGGCGGTCACCCGCCTCATGAGCCGGAAGAACGTCTCCAGCCGCCGCTGCTCGACCTGCGGGTTGCGCTCCATAATCGCCGAGATGATGGCCCTGTCGTCCGCCTGCTCGCCGAGCTTCTTGCCGGCAAGGCGCTTCACCCGGTTGTACAGCAATTCCAACGCACGGTTGAAGTCTGGCTGTTCCAGGTACCAGGCAAGTTTCTGGGCGAAGAACGTGCTCTTCTTGAGCATGCCCTGCATCTTCCGCTCCATGCGCTGCTCGGCGAGGGTCTTCCGCTGCTTCCCCTTGGCCCCCTTGCTTGCGGCCTTGGCCTCCCCCACGGCGGCCTTCTCGAAGATGACCCGGCCCACCCGCTGTCGCTGGGTCTTCTCGCGCCGCTGATGGCGCTTCGCCCTCCGCTCCTCCCGCCTGCGCTTCCGTTCCTGCAACTTGCGCTTCTGCTCGTCGCTCTTCGGTAACCACCGCCGGAGGAGCTTCAAGGCGATGAACGGGTAGAACGGCGCGAGCAGCCAGTTGGAGGACATAAACCCGACGTAGTCAAGCACCGTGCCGTAGACGGCGGCCGCGCTCGTGTCTTGTATCGCGACCGGGCGCAGGTGGGACTCGTCGAACACGACCATCATGCTCTTGTTCCCGCGGGACAGCCAGTCGATGCAGTTGATCGAGAACTGCATGTTGTCGTAGTCAGGATGGTCGATCAGCTGGTTGGAGAACATGGACGCGTCCGCGGTCACCACGACGCGGGACGAGTTCCCCCCGAGTTCGGTGGAGGCGACGACGGGGATGGCCATCCCCCCTTGCGGCAGCCCGGCGGGGAACGAGACCCCGAGCATCTTGAGCGGCTCGAACAGGATCATCGGGACGCCCAGCGCGTAGGGGTCGAAGTAGTCATCGTCCCTCGAGTAGCGCCCGTCGTCGTTCCTGTCGACCCACGAGTATGGGTTGGTCGACGTCGCCAGGACATTCCAGTTGAAGATGGCTTCCATACCGCCCTCGAGCATGAGGCCCGACGCGCGGTTGAGCACGAGCTTCGAGACGCCCGCCGTGACCTCGTCTGGCACGATGTTGGGCGAGTCGATGACGGGGAAGTCGTTCGCCTTGTAGTAGGAGTAGTTGTCGCGCAGGATGCCGTCCATGAAGAACGTCATGGGGAACAGTTCCGGTACCTCCTCGGTCGCGGCCCCCTCGATCGCGCTTGCGATGAACATGTTCAGGAACAGCCACTCGGTCGTGCCCTGCTCGTGGGCGACGAGCAGCGAGCCGCCCGAGCGGACGAACTTGATCAGGAACGGGATGTCCGAGACGAGGTTGTAGAACCGGTTCGGCCCCATGATCACCAGCACGAACGGCTCGTCGATGCGTGATAGCAGCGAGTACGAGCCGACGCTCGAGAGCGTGTTCGTCCACCCGGCGTCCTCGATCGCCTGGCGGAATTCGGACGTCCCGGAGTCCCCGTAGTTCCACGCGGAGTATTCCTTGTGCACCGAGTCGTCCACGCTGAAGAGCGGGATGATGAGCGGCGTCCACGCGACGATGAAGATGAGCAAAAAGAGCGGCTTCTTGAACGCGTCGAGGAACTTCTCCATCTGCTCGTTGGGCGTGAGCTGCACGCCCTTCGGCACCTTGAGGTACTTCCGACCCAGGTAGCCGCCCAGCGTGCCCATCGGCGCCGCGCACGCGGCAGAGACGAGCGCCGGGAGGTCCCAGACGAGCTGGTTGATGAAGGGATCCGACGACACCTCGGGGTAGATCGCCGGGTCGAAGCCGAACGCGAGGCAGATCGCGTCGATCGTGGCGAGGGTGCCGAGGCAGGGGAGCGTGAACAAGGCCATGGCTATCCCCGGGAGCGCGCCCTTCCCCGCGTGCCGCGTCATAAGCCCGCCGATGAGCCCGGCGGCCGCGGCGGACGGGACGAGCTGCGGGAGCAGCGACACGAAGCCCCAGCCGTTCCAGTCGATGTTGGGGTAGTTCCAGCCGACGAAGACGCCGACCAGGCCGAAGTACACGAGCACCTCGACCCAGAACGCCCAGCGCACCGCGATGTAGGTGTCCCCCCGCGATTGCTTCGGTCTCAAAAGGATGGCGGTCGAGGTGGCCATGTGCGTTCGTCTCGTTGTCTTTCGGTTGGAGCGTTCGGTATGAAGCTGCCGGCACCGCGGCCGGTCAGATCCCGGGCGGGTTTTCGCCCGCGAGGTCGATGTACAGGCTCGCCCAGCGCTCCTTGTATTGCTCGAAGAAGTTCGGGGGGAGCGCGTGGTGCGAGTAGAGCGTCTCTTCGACGATGTGCACGAGCGGGTGGACGTTCGTGCCCGGCAGCTTCCCGTTCTTGATGAGCTCGGTGAAGTATTCCTTCACGGTCGACGAGGGTGCCTTCTTCACGTCGTGCTTGTTGTCGATGATCCAGGCGATGATGTTGAGCATGTACACCATCGCCTCCTTCTGCATCCCCTCCGAGAGGAGTAACCGCACCGTGTCGAACTTCCTCGACGCGAACTGGCGCATCTCCTTCTGCGACCAGTAGACCTTCTTTCCTTCTTTCTTTGCCATGGTTGATCGCGCTTCGCTTCCCGTGTTGTGATCCGTGTGCTTGGTTGTTTTTTTGTTTTGGTTAAAGCGTGAACGTCTCTTGGGTGTCCTTGGTGATGTCGGCGTACAGCTTGCCGAGCAGCCCCACGGTGGTCGCCACGTGATCTTGCGTGATGGCCTGGTTACTGTAGAGCCCGTCGAGGACGGCGACCATGAACATGAACGCGACCTCCCGGGGCACGTTCTTCTCGTTCACGAGCATCTCAATGAACTCCCGGACGGTCTCGCTCTCCTTCACGTCGTCGAGGTTGTACGCCCTCGTCGCGACCTCCACGAGCGCGTGGTAGCAGTAGGCGACGCTCTCCCGGTTCTTCCCCGCGGCCACGAGGAGCCGCACCATGTCCAACTTCTGCTGCATGTAGCTCCGGATCCGGGCGACCACCTGCTTCTTCTGGATCCTCACGTAGACGAGGCCGAGCAAGACGAGGCCGACCGCGACGGGGGGGATGAGCCAAAGGATCCAGGAAGACTGGCTCGCCGCGACGATGGGGACGCTGTAGGCCGCTGACGTGTAGAACACCACCCCGTTGTAATCCGTTCGGAGGGAGAACGCGAAACCCGATCCGGGGGAGCCCGCTACTAGCACATCGATCGAGAACGACCCGTCCGCGCCGGTCGTCCCCGATCCCAGGGTCGTGCCCGTCGAGGGGTCGACGACCTGAACCCGGTAAAAGCTCACGGGGGCACCCAGGTGGGAGAGCATGGTTCCTGAAATCGTGACCGTGGTGCCAGCCTCGACGCTGCCCACGCTGGCGGCGGGCAAGCTCCCGATCGAGACCCCGGCGAAATCGACCGCGCTCGGCGGGTGGTACGGGTCGATGAACGAGATCGTGTGGTTCGCCGTCGTCGCGCTCTTGTAGCCGTCGAGCTGGCCCTCGTTCACCAGGAGGCGGATGCTGATCAACGAGCCGCCGATCCAGCCTTCATCGACGACGAAGGCGGCATCGATCACGAAGTGGAAGGCCCCGGAGGCCTCGGTCATCATGCTGTTCTCATACCGCAATGTGATGTTCTCGTAGGTGAGGAACGCGACGATCTCCAGGCCGCCAGCCCGCTGTCCCAAGCTGCCGTCCACGTGCAGGCCCTCGTCGGGGAAGATCGGGTTGGTGATGCACGGGTTGACGGTGATGTCGATATCTTGCAGTGGCCGGATCTGGATCGCACGGGAGCTCGAGACGCTGTAGCCGGTCTGGTTGAAGTCCGCAAGTTGGAGCGTGATCACGTAGAGGCCGGTCGGCGTGTCGAAAGTGGTGGCGTTGTCAAACGAGAAATAACCCGATCCATCGAGCGCTTCGAGTCCCGTGAACTTCCCGTTCCAGTAGACGTTCACCTGCCTGGACTGGATTGGCTTGTCCGGCAGCCCGAAGCCCTGGGCGTACGCGCGCCCGGAGACGTGGATGGAATACGGCGGCCCCGCGTATGACCAGCTCGCCATCGTGGAGTCAAAGACGAACGCGGCGGTCTTGTAGAGGGGCACGGCACCGCCGGCCCCGCACGCTGCGTGCGGCCCCTGGGCCGGGAACGCCACCGTGAAGTTCAAGGCATCCAGGTCCTGCGCCGGAAGGGTGGCCACGAACCCGCCGGTCGAGTTCGTCACCGCGGTCGTCGAGCCGACCATCACCGCCCCGTCCCACAGCGCCACGCTCACCGTGACGCCGGACACGACCCTCAAGTAGGCCGGTGCCTCGTCCTCGCTCAAGATGCCGCGGATGACCACGGGCTCGTCCTTCCACGCCGGCCGTGGCGTCACGGTGAGGCGCGTCCCGATCATCGGGCGGATGAAGAACGGGGTGCTGTCGTTCTGGCCAGCCACCGGCGCGTCGAGCGACACGTCGACCGGCAATGTCGTGTACGGGAGGCCCGTGGGTTCTGAGCTGCTTATCGAATAGGGCAGCTGGTACTGCCCTTGCGCGTCGGTCGTGGGGGTTCCAATCAACGCGCCGTCCCAGTACACCCGAACGGGCTTGTTCTTGACGTTCCCGTCCCCGCCGAACGCCGAGCCGTTGTAGGTGAAGCGCCCGCTGATCGTGATGGTGGAGTTGACGGGGGTGGGGTTGGCCGTGGTCGACGCGGCGACGTCGCCGGAGAAGTAGTGCGTGACCGAGTCGAGGAAAATGAAGCCAGGAACGGGGAACGACCCCGCGTTGTAGAAGCCGGTCTTCGGGACGTGGAGGACGAGCGAGTTGTAGTAGTTGTTGACGGCTGGATCGACGTCTATCGTGAAGTGGCCCGTCCCATTGGTCAATGAAGACGTGTAATTGGCCGTGTTGTTGAAGCTCGCTTGCACGGCCACGTTGGTGGCCGGGAAACCACCCGCCGTGAGCAGCCGGCCGCTTATCGTGAACACGTCGTTGGTGAAGACCGCAGCGGGCGCGTACTGTAGCGGCTGCGGGACGTCCACGTTGGCGGTCACGTTCACGTTGTAGGGCGCCGTGCCGCCGAACAGCGGGTCGTACGTGTAGTTGTAGCTGGGGATGGGCGCGATGCCAGCCGTGATGGTCCAGTCCCCGACCGTGTGGTTGAAGGTGACCTGGTAAGAGAGCGTGAAGTTCCCCGTGCCGTTCGTCGTGGTCTGCACGATGTCGCCCGGCGCGGGCGTCTGGTGGATGAACATGTCGTTCATCCGCAGCGCCACGGCCACGTCCGGCCACGGGTCCCAGTTGGGCGGGTCGCTCACGTTCGCCACTTCGACATACCCTCGCAGCACGAAGTACCCGCCTTGTACCTGGGTATACGTGTTGATGCTCGTCAAGTAAATGCGCGTGTTGTAGGACCCGGACGGCCGCACGCCGCCCTCGACCACGGCCTGATCCTGGTTCACATGTCGGCTCCCAGCCGCGACGAGCACGAGGGCAAGGACGAAGGCAATCGTCATGGATGGAAGGAGGGCCTTGCCCACCCGTGCCGCGATGTCTCTTCTCGTCCGCATGGTCGCATCATCCTACGACTTGCGCGGTGGAGCCGAGCAGAACCGGCGTGCCAGCGAACGTGGCGATGACCCGGATGAATTCGCTCGACAGGAGCACCTGGATCGAGGCCGTATATAACCCCGTGCCGGGGTCGGTCGTGGCGACCGTGGTGTTATACCCTTGCAGCGTGGCGCCGAGCCAGTACTCGATGCGGAGGCTGATGGCCTGCCCGCCGATGCCCGTCCCGTTCAGGTACTCGAGGTTGCCGGAGATCGTGATGTTCTGGAAGATCTCCACGGACTTGGGCGAGAAGTCGACGCTGAGGGTCGTGTTGATGACGTTCACGTTGATGCAGCCGGTCCAGCGGTTCACGGCCACGTCGCCGTCGCTGTCCGTGACCGTGAGCGTGACCGTGTGGCTGCCGGACGACGTGTACAGGTGGAGCACGACCTTCCCCGTCGCGTTGGGCGAGCCGTCGCCGAAGTTCCACTGGTACGTGGCCGACGCGTTACCCTCGCTCCCCACGTGGGCGAACAGGATGCTGTCGCCGGAGAAGATATCTTGCGGCGAGAACGTCCCGTTCACCGTGAACTGGGCGGTCGGGTAGAGGTCGTACGACACGACGACGAAGATCGGGCACGTGGTCGTCACGTTGTTCCCATCCGTGATCGTGAAGACCGCGGTGTAATTGCCAATGGTGTTGTACTGGTGGACGACGGCCGTGAGGTTGCCGGCGGTGAACCCGTCGCCGAAGTCCCACGACCTCGTGGGGGGCGGGGCGCCGGGGTCGCCCGTGTGGACGAACTGGATCGACTCCCCTGGCTGGATGTGCGTGGCGTTCACCGTGACCATGGGGTCGGGCGCCGCGTACGGCGTCACGGTCACGACGAACGGCCTCGTGACCGAGTCGACGTCGCCGTCAGCGTCCGTGACCGTGAGGGTGACGTTGTAGGTACCTGGCGTCGAATAATAGTGCACGGGGTTCTCCATCGTGGCGTTCACGGTGCCGTCGCCGAAGTTCCACTGGTAGGTAGCCGGCGCGTCGCCGTTGCTACCGGCGTGCACGAAGAGGAGTGGATGGTACTGTGGAATGTTCGACACCGACGGGTAGAACCACGCGTCTGGGAAGAGATCCGACGGGTTGTGCATGAAGATGAGCGAACCGAGCGTGGCTTGCGACGTGAAGAGGCCGAGCTCGGTGGTGATCGTGACCACGAGGCTGAACGTGCCGTTTGCCTCGAGCGTGAAGCTCCAGGCCTGGCTCGGCAGCGGCGGGATCGGGGCGTCCTGTATCGCGGCCGTGCCGTTGTTCACGTAGTACACGCTGAAGGACGCGCCGATGATGGCCGACCCGTTGACCGCCGTGTAATCGAGGATGAAGTCCGGGGAAACATGATACGAGTTGTTCGCGGGGGAATCGATGCTCACGAAATACCCGGTCTCCTGGTTCACGATGAACGTGTGAACCTGCGACGGCACGGTGTCGGTCGTCGTGTGCATGAACGCCTGGATCGTGTGCGCGCCCGGGCTCGCCACGTCGAACGTGGTGTTGAAGAAGTACCCGCCAGCGAGGCCGGGAACCGGCACCAGGATGCCAAAGGCAGACTGGTTGGCGCCCCCGTCGACCGAGTACGTGACGTCGGTGATCGTCATGTTGCTGTACATGCGGACGTTGAGGGGGATGCCCGTCTGGGCGAGCAGCACCCCTCCATCGGCGGGAGCGTCGATCCAGATGATGTCCGTCATGTTGAACAGATCTTCGACCATCTCCGTCGAGTTGAACTGGGGGACGAACTCGTAGCTGATCCAGTCGCTGTCGTCCGAGTTCGGTTCTGGGATCCACGCCTCCGCCCACGCGTACACGTTGGAGATGGTCACGACGCCGTCGCCGTCCCAGTCGTAGTAGCCGGTGGCCACGCGGGTCGGGATGTCGAACGCCCGCGCGAGCATCGCGAACGCCGTGGCGAAGTCGTAGGGGGTCCCGCCAGCGTTGGGGTGCGTGGTCTTCGGCCGGCTGAGGAACCACTCGACCATGTCCTGCCCGTCGCCGGGGCGCTCGGGGAACGTCGTGAAGACGTCGTAGTTCGCGTAGAGGTACGACACGATGCCGGCGAGGATCGCGTGGGTGCGGCTCGTCGCCTTGTCGAAGGTGCCGCTCAGGGCCGAGTAGGCCGCCGCGAAGCGCGGGTGCGTGCCCAAGTAGGGAGATAGGTCGCGGGAGGAGTTGGTCTCGACCCCGGGGATCTGCAAGTAGGCCGGGAATCGGGCGTACGTGTCGTTCGCGTTCGGGCCAGGGGCGAGGCTGTTGTAGGGGCCGATCCCGCCCTTGTAGTCCGATTCCCTCGCGAGCGGCATGTTCCAGTCGTTCACGACACGGTACGTGAAGTTGGTAGGCTCGGGGTAGGAAGGGAGGCCGTAAACACGCGCTTCGAGGCCCTCGTAGGTGTCGTTATACAGCACGTCGTCGTCCGGGATGGGGTCGACGCCGCCGACGTAGCGCATGGAGTCGTCCACGTACTTCGGGGTGTAGGGGAACACCGGGATGCGCAAGTTGATGGTCTGGGTCTGGCCCGCATCCATTACGAACGTGACCTCCCGGTACGAAGGCTGGGGCCAGACGACGAAGTCGCCGTAGGCACCGCCCACGGGCAGGAGTATCGTGCTGTGCTTGGACCAGCCGGTGCCGTCGGCGGCCATGGTCTCGTAGGTGTTCTGCCGCAAGTATTCGGGGTAACCGGCCGGTAGGCCAACGCCGCCGCCGTAGTCGGCGATGTAGAAGAGCGGGATGTCGAAGGTCTCGGGGTCGAAGCCGGAGAAGTCGCCCTGGACGTCGATGTTCTCGGGGTCGAAGAGGTCGCGGATCAGTTCCATCAGCTGTTCCGCCAGCTCCTGGAACCCCGGGTCGCTCATGACCCCGGGATCACTCAGCCAGTCCGGGAGATCTATGGCCACCGGGCATACGTAGGGGATCTCGTACAGGTCGTAGGGGCCCTCGTCGCCCGGCGGGGGCTCGTGCGTCTCATAGTTTCCCCGCGAGCCGCCCATGATCAGGTCGATGACCCCGGGCAGGAACAGCCAGATCGCGAGCAGCAGGCCGATGATGATTCCGCCGGCCACGAGCTTCTTGGCGAGGTCGTTCTTCGTCAGTTCCCCGATAAAGCGTCGCTTGCGAAGGGACATGGTGGGTCTGCCCGGGATCGGTCATGTCAAGGACAAAGTATAACGCGCTAATCGAGTCGATTGTAGAAATACTTTTTCGGTTCGGATTAGGGGTCGCTCGCTTGTCGCGAGGGACGGGGCACGGGATCCCAAGCGGGAGTGACCGGCCACGGCGCACCCGATCGGCATGTAACCGTTTCTGCACGCCCTCCCCCGCCCTCCGAGCGCCAGCCTGGGCATTCGCGGCCCAGGCCGCGGTCTTGCCTGGATCAAGACAGATTCTTTGTACCGTCCATCCGAAGGATAGTGATTTATCAAATATCGAACCCGATTCATCCTGGCCATAATTTCGTTAGCTGTAGACTTGTGATACTGAATTAGATCGAAGATATCCCTTTCTGTCATATATCTCATCGCTTTTGCTTGTATCACCCGATCAATTTTAATTTGACCCGCCGCAATGCGGACAGACCGGCTTGCTTTCTTCGTATTTCTCTTTGCAATATCGGCATCGTATGAACACGATTTCCTTGATGATGATCTCCTTGTTTCCTCCGGCCTTCGCGCGAGCTAACGCCATAATCCCGAGAGCCTTTTTATATGTATTATCTATGGGATTGAACGAGATGGCTCTTTCTATAGCAGCAACTGCTTCATCAAATTGTTGTGCATAGAATTGCATTCCTGATAGCCGGTGCCAAAGATCTGGATCATCGGGGCGTATTTCTATGGCCTTCTTGACTGCATCGATTCCTTCATCCTTTCGACCTTTCATGAACAGTTGTGCGCCTAACCCTCGCCAGGAAAGCCAATCTTTATCATTTTTTTCTAAGGCTTTTCGAAACATAATGATTGCTTTGTCTGCGTTTCCTAAAGTAGCGTTCACCCATCCGATTTCGGCATAACGACCTTCTTTTTTAAATTTCGTATCATCCTTTCTTATCGCACAAAAGAGCCGGACTTTCTCGGGATCCTTCATGCTATCATCGGGGTTTATGCCTCCTAAGGATTCAATCATCGCATCCGGGATTTTGTTTAAGCCTAGATATACCTCCCGAAGCGAATGTAAGTTTTCCATTCCATTCACATCTTTTATCCAGTTCATCTTGAGGTCCAATGTACGTAATTTCGCAAGGCTATCCAATCCTTCGATGCTTTCGATCTTGTTGTGGGCCAAGTATAATTCTTCTAAGGATGTTAGTTTGTCGAGTCCGGCAATTTGCCGGATCTTATTGTTGTCCAATTTCAAGATTTTTACTTTCTTGAACTTTTCCAGGCTCGGAATTTCGATCAAGTCTTTATATGATAAATCCAGGATATCTTGAGACGATCCACTCATTTTTTCCAGCACTCCATTAAATAGATTTCTTCGTTCCTAACTTGATCCTCATGTCGATCTGGCGGTTCTGGGACTTGAAATTGGCGTCGATCCAGCTTTTCGCATCGGCCTCGGTCTCCCAGATCGATTTGTCTGCCTGGATGGCGATCGTGAGGCCGACCTTTGCCGATGTGCTCGTGTCGAGCCCCTTGGAACCGAACGCTTCGAGAATGTCCGTGAACACCGATGCTTCCCTGTTGAGATTCTGCAAGGTGATGGTGAGCTGGATTTCCTTGACATAGGTGGCTTGCCGCTGCCGGCATGAGGCACACAAGCCATCTTCCAGCAAGTGCGGGAGGAATTCCTTGCCACACCCGCGGCATTTAAGTTTCTGCGGGGCCGGGGGCCTGCACTTCTTGCAGTAACCATCGACCAAATCCTTCGGAGCGAACCGAATCCCGCACCCCTTGCATGCTTCCCAAGATTTACACGCCTCGCAGTACTGGGCATCTGAAGGTGATGGAAGGAGCTTGTCTTCGAGGACATGGGTCTTGCATGCGGGACATTGGACCTTTCCCATGCAAATGACGCATTTCGTCCCACCCAACTTCAAGTCTGTTGACATGACGAGATTGTGGCACGACGGGCACGCGACCATGTCCCTGCACTTGGTGCAACCTTCGGCGGTGATCTCCTTCGCTCGTACGGTCGCACCGCACCGGTGGCACGAGACACGCGTACATTCTGGACATAAATAATCCGCTTTATCGGAATCAAACTTGAAAGTTTTCTGGCAATCCTTGCATTGAACCGAGATATCGGTTCCCGGACGGAACAAGAGTATTTCACCAAAGGGCCGCTTGGTATCCAATTCCTCGTCCTCGCCAACCACGTGCGATGCAGCCTCTTGTCCTGCTTCCTTGTATGCGACCCCGAACAAACCCTTCTTCAAGCCTTCATTGATGCATTTCTTGAGCACGACCTTGTTCTCGAGCATCGGTAGTGCCGTGTCTTGGGCAAATCTATCCCAGACTTCCTGCGCGGTCGTCGTGGGTTGCGACGCGCCCCACGCGTGCTGGTACCGCTCCGCATTGGCAAGTAGTTCTGGGCGAAGCGTGTTCCAGATGAGCGCCTCGTTCTCGTCGATCTCGCCCGTGAGATACGAGTAGATCTGATGGCATGGGACGATGTCTTTGACATACAAGAATTGCTTCAGATCCTTCGGATCTGGATTGATCTTCCCATCCGGCTTGAACGTGTACAAGTGCGAGAACAAGAGCTGGATTTGTGTTTTATACTTCTCCTGGTACTCGGATACTTGCAAATTGGCATGATCTTGCTCGGGCTTCGTGGCGTTCTTGAAAATGGTGAGATCCGTCGTGGTTTTCCACGCCCGGAACCACTTGTAATAGAGCTCGACTAGGTTCCAAGTTGAATCACCAGCGGCTAGGAACACGAGCCGGTTCTTGTTAAACCGAACCTTGTCACCCGTCGTGGCAGTCGGGCTCGATTCCATCGCATATTCCGCGAGGAACTCGACGTGCTTGAAATTCTTGTTCTGCGGCTTTTCGGAAAACTTGGTGGGATCGAGCAAGACGAGATAGATCGATTCATTATTGGAATTAATGTCTTGCGGTCGCTGGGGGAAGGGAACGGGGACGATGGGCACCTTGGTGCAGCGCCAGATGGTCTCGATCTCCTTGTACAAGTCATCCAACTTGCCCGCCATCTGGTTGAACTCGTTCGCCGCGAAATGCGTGAGGTTCTTCTGCAAGTCGAAATAATACTGCTTATCTATGCTGCAATGCAAGTAATACAGCCCGATCTCGGCATCAAGCAATTTCTTCACGATGCGCATGATGTCCTCGAACACGGGCAGACCGGCATCTCCTTTCTCGAATGGTGCCGTGTATTTTGGGACAAGCGTGGATACTAAGCAAGACGGGATGCTCGCGCCGATGGAGGCGATGTGGTCCCGTGGCGAGAGCTTGGCGGTACTCCCCGTGAAACTGTGCAAGAAGATGGCAGTGGTGATGCCGAGCGTGTACTCGTCTTGCCCAAGGAGGCCTTGGCCCTCGAAGAGTTTGTCGATGGCTTCCGCACGGCGTAAATCGGATGCAAGAATGGGCTCGTAATCCTTGCCGATGATGTCGAAGATCAATGCCCGGATGGCCGGGTCTCGCAAGTTCACGTGAGCAGGCATGATCAGCGCTGCTTTCCGACGCTTTTTCTCATCTTTCTGGAACTCATCGACGATGGTCTCTGCCAGGATCGTGAGCAAGTCGCGGGTGAGCTGGAACCGGGGCAACGTGCCCCATTGCTCGTGAAAGATCCTAAGTAGCTCAGGATGGAAAGGATACGTGCTCATGATGCGCTCCGAATAATCCTCCGCGGTGATGTAATGGGGGAACTCGTCTTTATGGTCCTTGTAATAAGTGAAAAAAGATTTGCCCACTTTTTCGCGGGTTTCTCTCGGAGCTATTTTCTCGAATAACCGAACCTGGAGGATTTGGCCGATCTCCGCGTCACTTTTCGCCACCATCTTGCTCGTGACCGACCGGCTCGATATCTCTTTGTAGGTTTCGAGCCACGCGAACAGCTCGGCCTTGTAATGGCGTGCATTCTCGTCGAATATCTGCTCTGGCCGTGATGGGTAGGTAATGACGAGCATGGCCGAGTCTGAATTGGATATGGCAGTATAGAGTTCTTGAATGGCGGGGAAAAGGCTACTGACCACGGGAGCATAATCCGGGTCGTCCTTGTAGGGATACATCTTGGTGACATACAACAAAAATTCATCGATGAGGATGACGCATGGGCCGGCGAGTTTCAAGCACTCCTTGATGGTCTCGGTTCCAAACGCCCCGCCTTTCTCGTCGAGTTCCTTGACCATGCTATAGACGCCAAGTTGGTAGAAAATTTCCCCGAGGAAGGTTCGGGTCTTCACGCCCGTGTCGATGTGGACGGTACCCTTAATGTTCGGGACTGTCCCCACAAAACATGCTACCTTTACACCTTTGGCAACACCACATTTTTTATACATATCCGCCAATTTTTCGTGAGAAAAATTGCATTATATGGGGGGAGAAGTGTTAGACATAACTGCATCGATTGACCCCGCTACCGGAATTTCAGTAATCCAAAGTTATGAGTATGGTACGACAACACCTACTGGGCCCCCTCTCGTTGGTTTCAACCTCTCGCCGATGAATGTCCATCGTCATTCAGGTTTAGCGGATTCGCTTGCACAGCAATTAGATTCGACGTACCCCACTTCCACAGGACTGCGATGGAGAAAACAAGGAGTTATAAGGGTTCCTCAAGGAGGTACTATGCCAGATGGGAGGGTCGCCCAAGTGGCGATGGATGTTGAATCAGTCCATCTGATCGATTTTGTAGGCACAATTCTTGCGACATTTAGATTTGAGACAGAAGTATTGAGTGTTGGGAGTCATCTGGTGTATATTTACCTGGAGGGTGGCACGATGGTTACGGGGGTCACGGGGATCGGAGGTTCAGAGATATGGTACGGCATGGCGAGTATCTCGAATCGCGGAATCAATGTATTATATCAAATCGTTGATCTTATCAATGAAGCATACGAGAATGGAATAGAGGATTTGACATTCGATGGCAATCTTATCTTTTCACTATTTGATGGGTCAGAATTTGTCGCTCGGTGCCAATTGTCGAGCGATTTGTACTTGAATCTGCTCGAAGTGGGGAATCCAGTTCTCTCTGGTAGTATTAATTGGTATTCCCAGGGAATTCAGACAGCTGCTCTGTTTTTTGATAGGATTGAGAAGATTCGTGATATTTTTTCTCGATGTGATGAGTTGGGTATAGAGATTGAGTTTACCGGCTATACTGAGGCTTTAAAGTCCTGGATTGCATATGTTTCATCTCTTATTCTCCCTGGCATACCATTTGTTGGCGAGGATGGCGAGGATCAGACTTTCATTTTAGATTTTATTGATTGGGCACGGAACTCGGAAAACCTTCCACAGATCTTCTTTGATCTGAGGGATGGTAGTCTGGGGTTCGCTATACTAGATCCGGCCGAAAGGATTCGTTCTATTCCCTCCCTCGAGGATACGATCGAGTATTTAAATCGATTTTTTAATGAGATAATCGTCTCTCCATTGTTTGACGATGCAATCGCCTCTAATCCAGAATTGGTTGTAATTAAGCCTGGAACTGGAGCTGGCTCTTTATGTGTTATGGTGACCTTGAGATTTGCTGGATCCCAAGATACGATTGATGTATATTGTGATCTGAGCACGGGGGAAGTTTATTTAGCTGATTTACACATTTTCTTCGATGGGTCGTGGGTAACAATCAATACAAATTATCTGCCGATGAATGAGGCTGTCCTCGGCTCATTAATGGATTTGATTGATCAGGTACGGAAAGCCCGTCTTTTAGATGGCAGTTCTGTAGTTATTGATATTAAGCCCTATGAGAATGTGTGGTCGGGCAAACACTTCTTTTTCTTGGATGAAGTTGCGATTATCATTGTGCGTATTCATTCATACGATCACATTACTGGAGAGACGAATGTGCGTTCTTTCCAGATGAAAGTACATTCAGATGGCCAGATAGAATACTACCTTATTGGTGAGAATTGGAGATTAGGCTATATTCCAATATCACCAACGATGATAGACGGTTTTTTTGAATTGGATGCCGACGATCTAACAAGGCTTCTTGCACGATATGAAGCAAGGGGTGGTTTAATCGATTATGGTGATGGAGATAGACTATATTTTCATGAGTGGTGTGGCGCCCACCGGGACGGTAGTATAGATGGGCTTTCGGAAGAAGAGGCGAGAACACTATTGGATAGGCGCTGCATTGTATCCCAATGGTTATTATTTATGGCTGGAATGAATAAGCCTGATGAATCTTATTGGGAAGGATTAGGTTTAGGCAAACCGAATGATTTTTGATTTATTAGGTGATAGAATTAATGGCCAATCTTGAGAATGAGCCGGAGGATGATTCGGAGGACCGGGGGGAGCCGGAATTGGAGCGGAAAGAGACTGAAATTAAATCAGGCCGACATTGCCCGAAATGCGATGGGGAAATGGTGGTGATAGTAATTAAGATGGGCTATGAGATAAGTGAACAACTATATTGCCCGTATTGTAGAAAAATGCGGTCAGAAGTAGCCATTTATTACGAATGACCATAGGTCGTTAAGTACTCTAAAAGAGAATGAAGTTTTATTAAGTATCGTGAAGAATATTTTTTATCGACACTTGCATCTGCTTGATTAGATAGGCGTGTATAAACTTGGAGAAGACGGATGAATTAGTCGCTTTATTAAGAGATCTTATGGCAAATAATGGCAGCGTCACTGCCGCTGCCATTATGTCGGTCCAGGGCCTCCCGATCGCCTCCCAGCTGCCGCGAAATGCTAACGAGGGTATCGTGTCCGCCATCAGCGCCGCCTTGCTGTCCGTGGCACAGCGTGGCTGCGAGGAGCTCGAGCGGGGCACCATGAAGCGCTTGATCGTCGAGGGAACCGCGGGCGTGTTTATCACGCAAGGGGCTGGACAAAATTCGATCCTTGCCATCCTGGCCACCGACGAGGCCAAGATGGGTATGTTATACCTTGATTTAGACAAATACACGAAGAAAATCGCCGCGATCCTCGGTTAAAACGAGTTTCTACGCTTTCTCGCCCTTCTCCTCGAAATCGTTCTCGACAAATAAACCATCTTCCAGCCCGTGCACGAGAAGCCCGATCCGGCTCCCCATTAGAATGATAGCAAGGATGCGACTGCGAAGGAGATGGATCTCGCTCGCGACGCTACGACTTCAGATCCCCAATGTCGACCACCACGAACCCGGTATTCCCGCCCAGCGCAAGCCAGCGGCCGTCGGGCGAGACTGCAAGTATTCCCTTATATCCACCATCGCCAGGCATTATAAATTTCGATTTCACGTCGCCGGGCTCGCCTTGGTTTTCCAAACTACCACGGACAGTGCGCACGTCTTGTGCATCGATGCCTTCGATGATCGACCCTTCATGTGCAATCAGCACGATATTCGAGTTACCTAGAAACGAAGCCCCGGTCGTACAAGGGGACCAATCACAATCCGGATCTTTCCTCCAGTCATAACCGATGACAGTGCCTCCTCTTAATGTCAAACCCCCTTCCTTCCTTCTATCAACTACATCGTAGAGGCGTGCACCTTCTTCTCCCACGGCCACGAGCACACGCCCGTCGGTTGAGAATCCGATAGCATTCACATCATTATACTCAAAATCTACATAACCCGGTCCCACCCACCACCCAGGCACCAGACGATTAGGCCCCATCACTTGCCTAGCCTGCCATGTTCTCGTGTCAATCGCCAATATGGGATCCACGACCTCGCGCTGAGCTGCCATTCCGCACGCGATCCAGCTCCCGTCTGGTGAGAAAGCTAGGGAGGTAACATAGAACCACTTAAGGAACTTTTGATCCGATTTATTATAAGGATGATAGTCTACAACATGCCTCGTCGCATCCTCATTATAGTACTTGAGTAAAGCAATAGTTTCATCATCTCGGTCATACTCGTGCGGTCGTCCTGCCGTCGCCATCTCGATCTCGGCAATAAGCGTCCCGGAATCTGCATTCCATGCTCGAACGTACCCACCGCCACCGCTGGCGACAATGTTGCCAATCGGTGAAGCCGCCACGACCGCCCCGGAACAATGGCCTTCCCCCATAGCCCCATCTGTGATTCCCTTTTTACACCAACGAAGCGCCCCCGTGACCATGTCCCATGCGTAAACGCTCCCAGTCTTATCGCCGCCAAAGATAATTCCCCCATCTGGAGAAAATGCCACGCTCTCCATAACATGTTTGAGATTCTCTTCTTTTTCGCTCTTTGGGACTACATCGTATTCAGCTTGTCTGAAAATCCCTCCATCCCATCTATATTCTCGTATCCACTCGCCGGTTTGGACATTATACAATTCGACTCTCCCATCTCCCCCATTAGCAATGAATCTGTTATCCCAAGAGAAACAAAGTGCACTCGTTCTTCTATACAAGCCATTCAAGCGTCTCAAGGAATATCGATCTTTATTAAACTCGGCGGCCTGATATAGGGCGGTGTAGTGAATAGATCCGGTATCTTTACCATCGCCGAGTCTTCTATCATTCATGAATACCACAACGCGACACGGGTTAATATATTTGCTGAAATAAATAAATAAAAAAAAACAAGAGAATAAATTTGAATTTCGAGTATTCTACTCGATATTATGATTTCTTTTGCCTCATTGGATATTCCACTCGATATCAAGGTATGAAACCTAAGCCCGGTGACAACCCGAAATCCACAAGACGACCGAACAACCACACCCGCCCGGCCTCGGTCCGCTCGACATCCGCAGGCGTCACGGCATAGGTTCCCAGCAGCCACGTCTCGAAGTCAGTCGCAAAGCCGATTTGGCTTTCCGAATCAATCATGTTGCTCGGTTTTTCATTTGGAACGACATCCTCGTTCATCTTCCAATTCTAAGAAAGATGTGGCAACGTCACGTTACAAAAATATGATGGGTTTAAATATATCATGCTGAAGTTTGCTATTGAAGAAGATATCATTTCACCGTTATCAAATTCATAAAAGGGGTCACGTATGGTAGATCTAGGCAAACGAGCACAAATGGGAATTGCGGCAATATGCCTCACGAGCATCATTCTCGGGTCAGGAATCGTCATGATAATGCAATCAGACATCACTGCGAACGGCGATATCGTCGCGAACAAGCCCGTTGCGGACGTTGGCGAGGTCATCACGTTCAACATCATAAATTCGGGGGTTGGCGGCGGGCTCACCTCCCATTTCATCATCAACTTCCACGATGGCTCTGCTTTGGTCGAGTTGGACAACGTGTTTACCATCGACCACTCGTTCATCTTCGAGGGCTCATACACCATAACCATGGTTGCCATAAGTAATTACGGCCTCACGGCGACGACGCACACGACGGTCGCCATCGTGAACCAGCGCCCGGCAGTGGACATCGTCATGCCAGCCACGGCGGTCGAGGACCAGGCCGTAACGGTGTCGATTTACAACGCGACGAGCGCGACGTACCCCGACACGGATCACGACAAGGGACTCTTGCGGTACCAGTGGATGCTGGGGGACGGCACGACGAGGGAAGGCCCGGCGTTCACGAAGTCGTGGGACCAGTCGGGGGACTATCCCGTGCACGTGTACGTGTCCGACGACCAGGGGGCAATTGGATACGGGAGAACGACCATCCACGTTGCCAACGTGGCACCAGCGGCGGGTTTCACGTGGTCGCCAGTGCCCGCGAGTGAGAACCTGGGTGAAGACGTGAGGTTACTTTTCGACGCGTCGCCGTCCAGCGACACGCCCTCGGACATCGCCGGGTTGAAGTATTACTGGGATTTCGGGGACGGCCAGGTTGGCCGGGGAAAGTTGCAGCACCACGTGTTCACCGCATCCGCGGATTTCGATGTAACCTTGATAGTAATTGATAACGACGGCGCCAGGGACGTGACCACGAAGGTGGTCTCGATACCCAATACCACCCCACAAGTAGCCGTTACCGGCAGCGGGCAGCTTCGCGAAGGGGACACGGGATGGTACGGGGCGGTCGTGGACGACACGTTCACCGACTCGCACTTCATCACCTACGATTGGAGCGTCGGCGGTAACGGGTCGTTGGCGACGCGCTTGTGGGAGGACGACTACCAAGGCCTGGTGAGCGTGGCGGTCACGGATCGTGACGGCGCGACGGATATCGGTTCGATCGCCGCTCGAGTCATGAACACGAATCCATACATCATGGTCGATTCCATCAACATGCTCGGGACGATCCGGCTGGACATGGCGGGTACGCCGAACAACACGCTCTTCATGCGGGTATTGCGAAACGGCGAGGAGGTCGATTATGCGTACCTGGCCCGGGACTCGTGGTGCAACAGGCCTGGGAATACCTCGGCCACGTTGCCCATGGATTTCGACTTGTCGCAGGAATGGGCGATCGAGGTCTTCTACGGCCACCTGAACGACTCCATGGTGGTCAACGAGACGGGCACGCCGAACGGGCACGATCTCACCACGAACTCGACGGATGACTTCGTCGTCGTGGGGCCGCGGCCTGGCGCGCGCGGGGCCAACCCGGCGTGGTTGACCTTCACCTTCATCGACGGGATCAGCTTCACGCTGTTCAACATGTTCTGGGCGTGGTGCAACCGCTCGTGGGTGTGGCGCATCGATCCGCGGGACTACTTGATCACGTCGACGCTCACGCTCGAGGGACGCGTGCTCGACCGCGGCCACGACGCGCTGGACGTCACGATCACGTACGGCGATGAGGTCGCCACCGTCAACTCGGCAGGAAACAGCGGGCACGTGAACTTCTCCTTCAACATCCACGGCTCCGACAACTGGGGCAATTACTGGGAGGGCTTGTGGGACACGTGGTGGAGCAAGTTCGACGAGTACTGGGGTGGCTGGTCGGACGATTTCGAGGCGTGGTGGGACTGGTGGTGGTCGCAGCACTGGTGGCTGACCCTGATCTCGTGGTGGTTCGACTACTTGAACCGGTTCAGTGGCGTCGACGACTGGTTCGACGTGATCTTCGGGGGCGACCCGTGGGACGACGACTGGTTCGGTTGCTGGAACAACGATTGGTGTGACTGGTGGGACGACGTGTGGTACAACGCGTCGTCAATCTACTGGGATGACATCATCATCGATGCCGTGGACGACGATGGCGGCCAAGCGCGCCTCACCGTCACGCTGAACTCGATCGGCGGCGTGCCCAAGGTGGTGAACTTGTCGCCTCGGGTGGAACTTGTTCTCCCACCAGGGATAGTGCAAGACTGCAACGCGACCTTCGAGGTACACGCCGTTGATCATTACAACACGTGGAACGTCACTGCACCCGGCGACTTGAGCTACACGTGGGATTTCGGCGACGGCACGGTTTTACCTGGGGGCGCGACGGCCACGCACCTGTTCACGCGTGCCGGCACTTACATGATACAAGTGCTCGTCTCGGACGGGCAGTACACCAGCACGAGCATCGAGATCGTTCAAGTCGAAAACGTTGCCCCCTGGGGCGGCATCTATGGCCCGCAGAACCTCACCGAGGACCAGGCAGCAAACTTCACCATCGAGCACCGGTTCTTCGACACGGCCAGCGACAACGCGACCTTGCGCTTCACGTGGACGTTCGACGACTACAACAACAATACGATGGCTACGGGTGCGGGTCGAACAATTTCCCACGCGTGGGCAAACCCCGGATATTATTGGGTGCGGGTTTACGCCACGGACGTGCACGGGACCGTCACGATGGAAGAATTGGCGTTAGGCGTCGGGGAAAAGAAACCGACGATCAACGGCCCGTTCGGGATCGACGTGGCTGAGGGAAACCTCGTCTCCTATTCAATAACCTACGAGGACACCGTCCTGGACGAACCGGACTTGCAATTCCTCTGGGACATTCCCGGGGCAGGGAACGTGTCGAACGCCCGCCGCTTCCAGGCCTTGTTATCGCCAGGCAATTACACGGGCAGCTTGACCATCAGCTCGGCGGGCTTGAACAACACCTCCACTAACACGACCGAGATGGTGACGATCAACGTGGTGAACGCGATGCCATCCGCGACCATCCAGAACCACGTGTTCTACGGCCCTGCCCAAGGGATCGAGTTGACCGCCCATGGATTCGATGCGGGCTCGGCCATCGAGGAACTCGCCTACACGTGGACCATGAACGGCACCTTCGAGGTGATCGAGCAGACCGGGGGCATTCTCGATGGAAGCGGGAGTTGGTCAACGATCCGGTGGGTACCGCCACACTCGGGGAGCTTCGATTGCCGGGTGACCGTCGAGGACCTGGCCCACCAATCCGCGCAGACGCAATTCTTCGTCGAGGTGACACTTGACGCGGACTCAGATGGCGTGCCGGACGAGGTCGAGGCGTCGTACGGTACGAGCAGCGGGTCGGTCGACACGGACGGAGACTTCCTCTCGGACTGGTATGAAATGTATGTGTCCTTCACGAACGCGGTGCTATACGACACCGACGGCGACGGGTTGTGGGACGGCGTCGACCCCTCGACGAACAGGGGGGAGGCCTACTATGGCACCAACCCGAAGTCGTGGGACTCGGACGGTGACGGGCTGTCCGACGGCTTCGAGATCCAGGGATGGACCGTGAAAGTCCAGCGGAACGGGACGTGGGTAGAATATCACGTGGACTCCGAGCCGCTGGTCGTCGACACCGACAGCGACGGGCTCACGGATTTCCAGGAATATAACAACGGTATCAATTCCACGGATCCAAGGAATAATGACACGAACATGGATGGCATTTCCGACTTCGACCAGTCCGAGTGGGCACTATACGTCGACCGGGACGGTGACGGGATCCCGGACGTGCGCGAGGTGGCCGGGTTCATGCTGCGGTTCCCCGACGGCACCGAGCGCCACGTCTACTCGAACGCCTCCGTGAACGACACCGACAGCGACGGCCTGTCCGACTACGAGGAATGGTACCCCGGTGCCGACGGGTTCGTGACGGATCCGTGGAGCAACGACACGGATGCCGATGGAATGCTGGACAGCGCCGAAATGTTCTCGAAGGTGCAAGAGTATGGCAGGCGTGAGAAAATTGCTGACCAGACGGAGGGGTATTTCTATTTCTACGCGAATTTCGGGCCAAACTTGAAAAACATCACGGTCACTTTCGGGGCCACGACAGGCGAGAACCATTCCGCCGATTTCAATGCCATCGTGAAATACCAAGGGACGACCATTATCGAAAACTCGACGTCGGGCGCCACGTATTACTTCAACGCGACGGACGTGACGGGGGAGACGAGTAGCCAGGCGAACGGCTTGTGGGAGCTTCTCATCACGCCGGACGGCAGCGACGCGCTGCTGGAGCTGTTCAAGGTCGAGGCGGCCGTGCAGGTGCACCCGCTCAAGCCCGATACGGATGGTGACGGGCTGCTCGACGGGGCAGAGGTGAACGGGACGAACGGCTGGATCACGGATCCGACCCTGCTCGACACGGACGGCGACGGGTGGAACGACACGCGGGAGATCGAGGTCGAGCACACGAACCCGCTGGAAGCGGACACCGACGGCGACGGCGTACGAGATCCATCCGACAAGGATCCCATCCGCAACGTCGTGGTGAAGGTCGCGGTCGACTGGGCTCAATGGGGCGATGCGTACTGGCTTGATCTCGATATTAATTCACCCAATCCCGAGCTGGCAGTCGTGACCACAGTGGACGGGCTGTCGATCGCGACGACGAAACAGACTGCCGACGGGAACCCTGTTGCCCGGCATGTCTACGGGTATTATTGGGGCGTGATCAACACGTACGGCAAACTCTGGCCGTGGGAATGGTTATGGGGATGGATCCGATACGATGTAGTACCACAATGGACCATCGGGACGAATGCGACCTTCGACACGGACGGCGACAAGGCGTCGAATTTCTTCTATTTCTTCGACGTGCCCGACGACCGGTCGACCGTGACGATCGGCACGCAGCTCTGGCAGATATTCCAGGGCACCGAGCGGACGGGCGAGCAGCGCATGGCGGGCACGGGCACCTACAACGTCGTCGGGACGAACCACACGGCGCCCGTGGAGATCGTGGCCGGGAACAACCGTGTGCACTACACGGCGACGACGATCGGGCTCGACAAGGTGAACACGATCGCCGTGTACAAGAACGAGACCACGTTCGTGGACGACCACTACGGCACGATATCGCAGCAGAACCTGGTGTTCCTCGACATCACCGACGACGATTTCACGCACCCGGCCTTCACGCCGGGGATGAACGTGATCGTGATCCCGACCGACATCTTCGCGGACACCAAGCTCCACAAGATCATCGAGCTGGCCATAGACAGCGAAGGCGCGCTGAACATGTCCATGCTGCCCGATTTCCTGCAAGCCGCCACGTTCTCGGGCATCGATCGCACGAGGCAATCGATCTCCCGCCACGTCGAGTCGGTGATCAACGCGACGGTCAGCTTGGCAAACGCGACGGCCATCCTGGACTTGATCCTCACGCTCGCGTCGAACGAGTCCGTCACGGACGGGTTCCTCGCCAAGCGGGTGAACGCGTGCCGGCTCGGCGTCGCGGCCGACGTGCTGGCCTTGATCGCGTGGGACGGGGCCATCATGCGGACACAGACAGACGGCGGGCCGATGCCGGGCACGTGGTACGGCAACTTGTGGGAAGGTGTTACGGCAGTGTTCACGCTTTTATGGGGCGGCATCGTGGCGATCTTTAACCTGTTCGCCCAGCTCTTCACGGCGCTGATTAACTGGGGTCTGAAAGTCGTAGGGGAGTTCGCGACAGCGGCGGTGAGGCTAATTGAGTTGCTGGTGAAGGCAATAATCTTAACAGTGGCATATCTTTTATTAGCATTAGCGATTATTGAGATGGTGTTAATGTGGGGGTTTTTGATCTTAGCCCTAGCATCACTTATCTTAATCCTACCAAATCCCCCTTATGCATTCCTGTTTGGAATGGCATATAGCGGTAATGACTTCTCATTTAGATACGAAGAATCAATTCAATGGAGGTACATAGATTTTGTCGATCTGACGTTACCAGTAATAAGGACAGAAACGTTTTTCAATGGACAGTTAGCATCCTGGGAGGAGAACAATGTTCTATTATTCACTTCATCATCAGGTGAGGGACCAGATTCTCCATCACAATCGATGATGATTGATGAAAACAGTGTAGCTATCAACAGCAATGGAGGAGATTCTCCTACTTTTTCAAATTTGGTTATCTCTCCTTCTCGATCTGTAGCTCAAGGAGTACCAATTGAAATAACAATCGATGTGAATAGTATTTTCCCTCTTCAGGAAGTGAAACTTGAATCTGAGGGGTCGATCTGGCAGATGCACAAGGTAGATGGTATGGTAAACACATGGCGCTCTAATTCAATCACACCGCCTGATTTCGGTCAATTTATTTTCTCTATAATAGCGACCGACATAGATGGTAACTCCAATTCAATAAGTTTTTATATTGAAATCTTTATTCCCCTCAATCCCGCGGAGAAACAGCTTGTTAAAAATAAAATCGCAGCGGGGGCGTCTGTGCCAATGATAGTGGGCGGACTCATAATGAGCCTCATTGGTCTATATGCATTATTTGAACCAGATAAATCTAAACAAGCCGTGATATTAAGCGTCGGATTTTTACTAGGTCTTGCAAATCTTCTAACATCGGTAGCATTGTTAGCTAGGAATCTCGACAAGAATCTACTCAGACCCGATAACACCCCACAAGAAGCATTGATGGATGCAAGTTATCTCTTTGGTATCTATATTGGTGCATTCATCACATTTGTAACATTCATTATAGCAGCGACTGTAGTATACCTCTTCCAATCAATGGGTAAAGATGTGGCAAAAGCATTTGGAGAATTAGCGAAACCCCTTGGGTTTATATTCCTTGGAATTAAGCTATTCGAGATTTTAACGGGTTTTAAATTGCTTGGTGGCCAAAATGATTGGCCAGGTGGTGGATATCTCTCAATCTGGATGCAGGATGCAATGGTTGGGGTTGTATTCGCTCTTTTGCTAGGGGGTACAATATTCGGATCAGTAGCAGCTATATCGAAGAAAGTGAACAATGCACCAAAAGTAATGACTATATCGAGTGCATTATTCTTCTGTTTATTCGTATTTGGTTTGCTGCTGTTTCGGACGAACAATATGCAATTTATCGGTTCAATAATGCATGCTTATGGACCTTGAAGTGTTCCTTAATCCTTTTTCCTTTTTTCTTCAAAAAAAACTAGTCTGATAATTATGGAATACAAGTATCAATTCCGGCGTGGTATTTTCCTTGAAGTTGGAATTTTTACGCTTATTATTGCATCTCCCGTTATGATTGTTGGTGTGGTTAACGAAATCATTCACTTTCCGGAATATGTAAATTTACAATCACTGATTTTATTATCAGGGGTTATATTCTTTGTTATCTTGGGTATATTGCTCGTTGGAAGAGGTAGAGTGAATAATACTATCGAGATCAACGGTTCCGATATTAAATATTTCAGAGCTAAGACCTTGATTCTATCAATCCATTCGAACGAGCTGGAAAGTATTTCTTGCTCAGATTCTGGATCTATAACAGAAATGGGTGTGTTCCGTTATCAAATAATCAAATTCATTCTCAAAGGAGGGCGAACCGAGAAAATTTCAGAAGAGGGGTGGGGGTACTCAAAAAAAAAATCGATAAAATTCAAAACGCTTTTAGATCAATTACAATTATATTGCCAAGAATTCGGTATAAGGTTCACTTCGCGGGAATAAATAAATGACCCGTGTTTTTCCGACGAATCCCGTGCTTCATTGCACGGATGCTTCATTGCACGGATGCATGCCTGCTCGAGGCAGGCATGGAAATCCCCCAGCTCGTTGCGCCTTTTCTCTTCGCCGAGAGACTTGCACGATCAAGCGCTCATTCAACGAAGCGGCCATCTTGATGGAGAATGCCATGTACGAACCTGAAGTGTTCCCCGGCTTGATCTATCGCATGCAAGAGCCGAAAACCGTGTTCCTCATCTTCAGCACCGGTCGCATCGTGTGCACGGGTGCCAAGACGAAGGAGATCGTCGGCCAGGCGGTCGAGAAACTCGTCGAGGCAGTGAAGGAACTTGACCTCACGATGGTAAAAGGAAATAATAGCACCGGGGACGACGATGAGTTCATCTAACCTCGCAATTAGTGTTATCGCTCACCTAAGGATGTCGCACTTTCGTCCACGTAACTTGTCGCTGCTCGTGAGCGGTGAGTTGTCAACATCCACGTAATC
>JAFGBX010000004.1 GCA_016932935.1 Promethearchaeota archaeon
AGAACAGCACGTAGTCCTGGTGCGGGCAGAGGTTCTGCACCTTCACGAGCTCGGGGACGTTGATCTCCGCGTCAATGGGGCCGCAGAGCTGCGTGTACCGCTCCCATTCCGCCGGGTCCACGTCGTACGGAGGCGTGGCCGTGAGGGCGACGACGGTCGGGTTGTCGAGCCCAGCGATGACCGCGTTGAGCGACGTCCACCACGCGCTGCGGAGGTGGTGGGCCTCGTCCACGATCACCGTGCGGACACCAGCGCCGCGGAGCAGCGCGACGATGTCCGCCTTCTTCTTGCGGGATCTCGCGGGCTTTCTCGCCCTCTTCTCGCCCCCACTTTCCTCTTCCTCTTCACGGTCATCATCGCCGTCACTGGCATCCTTCGACATCCCCTGGCTCGCCTCCGGAACCGGCCGGGCAGCTTCCTTCTGCACGGCTGGCTCCTCGGGCCTCGTTGGCGGGGCATCGGGCGTCGGGGTGGGTGCCGCCTTCTTCTTGAAGAGGCCCTTCAGCGTGGGGGGCCGCAACCGCTCCTCGCCGCCGTCCTGGGCGGTCTCTTCCTCGCCTTCCTCCTCCTCGTCCATCCTCCCCGTGTAAGCGACGTGCAAGCCCTGGTACGTGGACACGGTGAAGAAGGCCGGGCTCTTGATGTCCTTCGATATCCACGGCGGCATGTCCTTCGTGGGAAAAAAGCCATCGAGGAGCTTCTCGGGCCATTGATCCTTTATGCCGATCGACGGTGCGAGCACGAGGGTCGGGCGGTTCAGCTGGCGTGCCACCTCGAGGCCGAGGATGGTCTTTCCTGATCCGGGCGCGGCGACGACGTGGAGCTTGTTGTCGCCGAGATGCTTCTCGAGCTCCTTGAGCACGGTCTCTTGATACGGCCGCCATGGCCACTTGAACTTGGCGCCGCCGAAAGGGGTCGTCTTTGATTCTTGCGGTGTCATTTCGAACGCGCCCGTGCAATTGCTCATCACAATCTTGGCACCGAAGACAAATAAAACCGAACGCTAGTCGCGGGCGCCCGACTTATCGCGGTCATGGATCAATGCTTAAAAAGCTTCTTGGTCGTAGTTATATCCACGGACAACCCAAGTTGAACGACCCATGCTTGCTTCTACCTTGTTCACGGTAGCGATGCTCGGGGCTGCCAGCATCCTCATCGCCACGACGGGCTACTACTACCGGCGGCGAAGGACGTACAACCCGTTCTCTTTCAGCATCACCTCGTGCTGCAAGTACGTCATCGTCGCCGTCGCGGGCATCGTGGTCGTTTTGCTCGCAACCGGCACCGTGAAGGGACAAGACGTCTGGACGCTCATCATCGTGTGCATCGTCGTGGGCGTGATCCTCGCGGTACTCTACCTGGTCTTGAAGTTCGGGAAGAAGAAGACCACGAGCTCGAAGTCCAGCAAGTCTTCGAGCCGTTCCCGCTCGTCGAGCGACAGCCGGTACAGGAGCCGCGGCACGCCGCAGGCCCCCCGCTATTCGAGCAAGGACGCGGAGGCCGAGGATGACGAAGAAGACGCCGAGGCGCGCAGGTACGCGGCCGCCCCGTCGTCCACCTCCACCAGCTCAGCCAAGTCCTTGTTCGTGCCACGGGAGGACGTGGAGCCCGGCCCGGACGCCCAGAAGAAGACGAGGAGCTCCCGGAAGAAGAAGTCCGGGTTCTTCGACGGCGCGGAGGAGCCGGCAGAGCCCGCCGGGCAGGCAGAGATCCAACCCACCGAGACCACAGCCGCCGCGCCGAAAAAGTGCCCGAAGTGCGGCAAGGACGTGGTGGCGACCGCGAAGTTCTGCATGGAATGCGGGAGCCCGATGTGAACTCGGCCAAAGTGATCTTTCTTCTTCTATATTCGATGAGCACCATTTCGGCCATAGATGCAGCGGGACAAGCAACCCGCGTGGCGAGGAGTGGAGGACTTCGCGCCCTATACAACACTCCGGGAGTGCATCGCGAGCATTTGCGACTTGATGATCGATTCCACCTCGCTCGAGAATGAGACCTCCTTCGATGCCAGGGATCTCTCGTGAATCGCTTCCACCTGGCGCATGAAAGACTTGAAGCCCTCGCGCAGCGAGATCGATGACCGCTTCGCGTACAAGCCCGCCTTGAAGTACGTGGAGCCCGTATAGACCATGTACACGCCGTGCTCCAGCTCGAGCTCGGCGATGGAATCGGGCAGCACGACGTCCCTCGAGAGATCGGCAAACTTGTTGATAATGGATATGAGTGCTTCTTTCTTGCCATTCTCGTTGAGAAGAGAGTGCTCCGTATCCCGCGCATGCAAGCCATGCCCTCGCCACCACCAAAAGTCGAAGGCCACGCGCCCTTGCTGGTCGAGCAAGACGACGTATTGCGTTTTGTACGGCACGAATGAGAATATGCCAGGATGGCGGAACAAGACAATCGCGACCAACGTCATAAAGCAAGCGTCCATCAGCACGACGACCTCCTCGGGAATGAACGGAACGATCACGCTTGCCGCCAGTCCGAGCAGTGATCCTACGAATAGGGCCACCGACGCGCGTTTCGCGAACCGGGGCGCTTGAACCAAGACGACGAGTGTCACGTAGCACTTCATCGCCACGAGCGCCATCGGGGTGATCGTGAAGGCGAGGATCGAGAGGTCGCTGGAGATGACGAACCACGCCCCGTCGATGCTGATGGCGTTCTCCGGGCCCAGCATGATGAAGTTGATTGGAATGAGGAAAAGAATCGTCGCTATGGTGGCGATCAAGCTTCGACGCTGCAGCAGCACGTGCTGCATGAAGTTCACCCAGCAAAGCACCCACGCCGACAAGACAAGCGAGTATACCAGCCGCAATAGCACGGGACTGGCAAGCATGTTCGAAACGAGCTCGATGGCCAGGAACGCACTAGCCATGATGGAGCTGATAAAGAACCATTGCAGCGTGCGGGTCCTGCTCTTGACTTTGACGATTCCAGCGATCACGGTCACGAAGACGGTAGCCGCGATCACCGCGATGCTCGAGATGAAAAACGGCATGGAACCGAAAGCCCATTCCCTCAAAGGAAACCGGAGCGCCATCTCGAAGACCTCGAACCCTACCCGCGGCCCGAACCATTACCAAGATAGCTATCGCATCGGGGCCTTAAAAAGGCGGTCGCATTGTCCCCTAGCAAGAATACCTTTGACTAGTTCGGGCATCCGTGGTGCCGAGCACATTTCCTTTTAGGCAGACCAGCCATACCAGTGGTAAAGGATCGAATTGGCCGTTGTCAACAGGAAGCACGAGTTGAGTGCCATGAAGCTCGAACGCAAGCCGTTCGGCACCTACAAGGGGAGGCCGGTGGAGCTGTTCATCGTGACCGACCCGAGGACGGGGTTCCGCGTCGACGTGAGTGACTTCGGCGCGACGCTCGTCCGAGTACAAGTGCCGGACAAGGATGGGAAGGTTGGAGACGTGACCTTCGGGCATGACAGCCCGGACGAGTATATGAAGCAGCCTGGATACCTGGGTGCGGTGACGGGGCGCGTCGCCAACCGCATCGCAAACGGGAGGTTCCACCTCGATGGCAAGGAATACAACCTTCCGAAGAACCTGAACGGCAAGATGACCCTGCACGGGGGGCTGGAAGGCTTCAACAAGAAGCAGTGGGCGGTCGCCAAGGCCGAGGCGAGGGGCAGGGATGCCACGGTCAGGTTCGAATACACGAGCCCCGACGGCGAGGAAGGATTCCCTGGCACGCTCAAGGTCTCGGCGACGTACACGATCTCGCCCAACAAGGTGGGCTGGGGGTTCGACGCCACTGCGGACAAGCCCACGATCGTCAACATCACGAACCACGCCTACTGGAACCTCGACGGTCTCGACGCGCTGATCGACGACCAGGATGTGCAGATCGAGGCGAGTTATTACATGCCGGGGGACGCTGACAACCTCGTGACAGGCGAGGTGCTGAAGCTCGATGGGAGCAAGCTTGACTTGCGCGAGTTCAAGTCCTTCAAGCAGCTATTCGCCGACTGCGGGGACATCGACAACAGCTTCTTCTCGGACAACTACTGGACGAAGGGTGCTGCCACTGACGCCGTCCTCGCCGGTCAGCTCCGGTCTACGAAGACGGGCAGGCTGATGCGGGTCTTCACCTCCGAGCCGATCGTCCACGTCTACACGGGAAACTACCTCGCGGACGTCACGTCCTGGGAAAAGAGGTGCAAGAAGCACGGCGCCGTCTGCTTCGAGACGCAGCGCCCATCCAACGCGATCAACCACCCCGTTTTCGCGAACAGCGTGATCTTGCGGCCTGGCGAGCACTACTCGCATAGAACCATGCACGAGTTCTCGACCGGATGACGTTCCGACAGGCCCCTCCCCTTATGCCGGATAACCGGGCGTGCGTGGGATGTTGTGCCGGCAATCCAGAATCTATTTAGCCAGTTGGGGGCTGATCCTATCGATGATGCGCTCCGTCCTTCTGTCTCACTTCGACACCCACCTCGGCCCGACGATCACGCTGAGCATCCCCGCGATGAGCCAAGACGAGCTAAGGGGCTTCAACGTGATCCCGAAGCTCCTCGACATTACAGACGACGAAGGTTTTTTCATATCCACCCTGAACATGGTCTACAGTGCCAACTATTACTTCAGCATCGAGAACGAAAACGCACGGGGTGGCAAGGATCTGTTGCTCGTTTCCATCGCCGTGCAGATGAGCCAAGACGACAACAAGGAAAAAGTCCTCCTATTCTTGAAGAATGAGGAGGCGTCTCTGCGGCGGTACGCCCATCGCCTCGCGAACGAAGACGTCAACGAGGTTGGCCTCTTGTCGCCCGAGAACCGCACTGCCCTCAAGGACTCGCTGCACGGCCTCTTCACCACGGTCTTTCAAGAAAGACACTTCGAGGCCAATGTCAAGCGGGGAGGTGATCGCATCGTTGTCTTCGCGCACGCGGGTTTCGACCCCATGCGCGTCATCGATTATTACCGGGAGGAACTGCGCAAGGATGAACGCCCGTCTCTCCGAACCAGGCTCGTCACTAGCGCCATCGATGAACTCTCGTACAACCCCTTCCATTGCAACGACCGTGGGTCGGACACGTGCATGAAGGACGAGTGCCCGGTCTGCAAGGAGCTCCTCCTTGAATCGGACGCGGCCATCTACATGTACGATTCTGGGTCGTTCAAGCCGGATGCCGATTTCGACGACATGGTCGACTACTTGGGGGCCATCGACCACGCAAAGCGGATCCCCGTCCTGATCATGCAAGTGGACGGGGATTCGTCGGTCGACAGGGGCGTCGTCTACGAGGAGGTCACCGCGAGGTTGCAAGGCGCAATGTCGAAAGGGGGATTCAAGATTGGGCCGAGGCACGGCCGCGTGCCGTTTGGAAACGTCGAAGCGTTCAAGGACTGCATGAGCTGGCTCATCAAGGCGATTATATGATCTATTCCCCCAATCGAGCAATCGTCTCGGAAGGGACTCTCGTGCGGGGGCCGTTTCTTACCCATCGAATGCCCTCGTCCGACTCGATTTCGACCCGCGCTTCTCATCGGGGACGAGATACGAGATTTTCAGCAAAGCATAAAAAGGCTGCCAGGTTTGGATCCCCTAGTCCTCACTCGAAATCCAGTGGAATGCGTTCCACGCTGCTGATGAGAAGGTGAGGGATCCCCGTAGAGGAGAATGAGAGAATGACGAAAAAACGCAAGTCAGGGGGACGGGCCCGCAAGGGCGGTAATATTGGCAACGTCCAATGCTCGGGTTGCGGCCGGTTCGTCCCGCGGGACAAGGTGAAGACCGTCACCCGCTCGGTGTCGATGGTCGACTTCAAGATGCGCAAGGAACTAGAGGAGTCGGGGACGATCATCCCGAGGACGTTGGTCACCCAGAACTACTGCGTTTCTTGTGCCATCCACCGGCACGTGCTCGCCTCGCGGCCCAAGGACGAGCGCAAGGACCACACCCCCTTGCGCTGAGGGGGCAGCAAGGATGTTATAAAATTGACCCATTTTTTCTGGAGCAGTTCATGATCGGGGCGCCGTCCAATCAAGCGCCAGCAGTCGCGGGGGGATCCGGCCTAGCTGCATCCGCCAAATCGACAAGTTTTAGCTGGGCCTGCGCGTGCCGGACCCGCTGCAAAGAGGTCACGTGCATCAACACCGTGAGCACGAGGAATACCCAAAACATGACACCATAGACGCCGTTTGCGGAAGCCAGTATCTCGGCGATGGTGCCGAGGAAGAACACGGACATGCGCTCGCCGCGCTCGATCCAGCCTACGCCGGCCATCTTCACGCCCTCGATCTCCGCCCGCGACCTGATATAGCTGGTCATGAATGCCCCGATGATGCCGAGGAAGCCGAGAACCACGCCCCAGGCGGCCGGGTTCGGCAACGGGACGTAGTAGGGCGGGTTCAAATAGTTGCCAGAGATCAAGCCGATGATGAAGAGCGCGTCCGAGTACCGGTCGCACGTGGAGTCGAGCACGCCGCCGAACTTCGTCTTCTGCCCCGTGAACTTGGCGACGCCGCCGTCGAGGAGGTCGAAGAACCCGCTCAAGAAGATGAAGCCGACGGTGAAGCATAAGAACGCGGGATGGAGGCCCAGGTAGCCGACGATCGCCGCGCATGCGGATGCCACGGCCATGGCGACGAGGCCCAAGATCGTGATGATGTTCGGAGACACCCTCGATCCGATGAACCGCTTCGCGATTGGTTCGATGACCCTGTTGGAGATGTGTCGCAGCTTTTCCATGACCATGGATTCTCACTTGGTATGTCTTGTGTTGGAGTGTTCGGGAGGAGAAAGGGATTGCCGTGCTCAAGGCTCCAGCGCGTCGGCGAGGCGTTTCATGATGAAGGCTTTGTCGAGCGCGAGCAGGAACGGCCCGATGCGGGGCCCCGACTTCGTGCCCACGAAGACCTTATAGATGGCCTGGAAGACCTTCGTCGGCTGCACCCCCATTTCGTCCTTGGCGATGGCGAAGATGTCGTTCTGCAAGGCCTGCTCGTCGTCGCAAGGCTTTCTCTCTAGCAAGGCCTTGAGCTTGGCGAGGGCCGTCCTCTCCTCGTCGGTCAAAGCGTTCTTGACCTCAGGTTGTAGCTCCTTCGACACGTTGAACCGGTACTGCGGCGGCGCGTAGGTGTTGACCCAGTACTCGACCTTGTCGAGCGTGGCCTTGATCGCGTCGGCGGCGAGAGGCTTCACGTCGACCCCGGGTGTGACCCTCTTGACCATCTCGTTGCACTTGTCGATCACGATGCCCTCGTCGAGGATCTCCCGGATCTGCGCCATGACGACGGCATACTTGAACGGGATACGGCCGGGCATCTCCGGCGCGGCCGCCTTCACCTGCGTGAGGGGGTACATGTACCGCGTGGCCTCCGCATCGGCGTCGTCGGCTGGCTTGTCGATGCCGTAATGGATGCGCTCGAACTTCTCGTAGTCCTCGAACATCTGGGGCATGTTCTCGACCCTGAACGAGATGTGCGTCGATGCCTTTGTCTTGATGATCACGTGCCGGAACGCCTCGGGCAAGCCGCCGATGGCGAGGTATTCCGCGGGCGTGAACGTCTTGCCCTTCGACGTGCCCATGTCCGCGTCGCCGAGGCGCAGCCACTCGTAACCGAGCTTGACGGGCCCCTCGTAGCCGTAGACCTTCCGGCAGATCTCCAGCCCCGTGTCGTACGACCCACCCGGCGTGGCGTGGTCCTTCCCCGCCGGCTCCAGCGTGGTCTTAAACAGGCTCCACTTCGCGGGCCAGTCCACGCGCCAGTTCATCTTCAGCCGCGTCGACGGGGAATCGATCTTGACTCGCTCCTTGTTGTTGCAGCGAGGGTTCGGGCACTCGTACTCGACCTCGCCCGTGTCTGCGTGGTACGCGACGATGCGGTTCGGGAAAATCTTGTCCGCCTTCTTGTCGTAGAACTGGGTCGTGCCGCACCTCGAGCAGACGACCATCGCCGGGAACCAGTTCTGCATCTGCTCCTGGTATGCCGCCCCGCTCTCCTCGTCGATGGTCTGCGTGATGTTCTTCGTGATGATCTCGCGCAAGGTCGACGTGTTGTCCAGCGCCACCTTGATCTGCCCCTTCATCGCCGGGGTCTGGTAGAGCTCGTGCGTCCAAATGACCTCGGGCGTGAGGCCGAAGGCTTCGAACGTGGCCGAGAGCTCGTTCCCCCAGTGGTGTGCGTAGCTCTCGCAGCCGCAGCCCTTGACGGGGCAGGGAATGTCCGAGAACGGCTTGCCCAGGTGCACCTTGAACTCGGAGGGGATGTAGGGTGGGAACTTCTTCGCAGCGTCGAGGCTGTCGAAGAAGAGCAAGAACCGCACCTTCTTCCCCTCGGCGACGAGCAGCCGCTTCAATGAGTCGCAGATCGTGATCTCGCGGAGGATGCCGAGGTGTATCGAGCCGGACGGCGTCTTCCCCGTGCTCAGCGTGTACACGTCCGGATCCCGCGCCAGAACCTCCCTCTTGACATCATCCAGCCAGTGAATCCCAAAACCCCCACCCGGCTTGTGCTCCTTCTGGTCTGCCATCTGGCCTCACGCGAGCGATGCGCGGTTTCCATGCGGGGGAAGCCGCGCATCATTCAAAAGGAATTTAGGAGAATTCTTATTGTTTCCCACGCGAGCCCCGCGCGTGGCCAACGCGAGTGCATGCACCCCTCACGGGTGCAGATCGACGCATAGCTTGACCATGTCAAGGAACACCTCTTGGATGTTGGTGTTGTCCTTGGCAGACGTGAAGTACAAGGGAACCTTGTGCTTGTCCACGA
>JAFGBX010000295.1 GCA_016932935.1 Promethearchaeota archaeon
GAAGCGGCCTCCACGTACCCGCTCGCGTTCGTGGAGGAGCTGCCACGGCTGCTCTCCATGCCGATGCCAGCGGGGGCGGTCGACGCCGCCATGGTTGCCATGGTTCGCAAGCGGTTCGCCGTGCTGCTCGACGTGGCAGCCGGCATCGCGGACGGCATGGCGGCGATCGACGTCCCCGACGAGCTGCTGGACGATCTGGCGGCGCTGCTGGACGTAAAGCGGGAGCCCTTCCGTGCTGACGCCGACACGGAGGGACTCGGCGAGCTGGAAGCGGTGCGGTCGTCGGTACAAGAGCTGAAGGCACGCCTCGCGTCGATCGAGCAAGACATCGACGAACCGTCCATCGACGCCGACGACCGGCGGGCCCTCGTGGCGAAGCGGGGGCGGTTGGAGGGAACCCTGTTCGACTTGCAGCGCCGCAAGATGGAGCTCGACGTGCGGGTCGCTAGGAAGGTGGGGGAGCAGCGGATGGCCCAGAGGGCAGCATGCCTCAAGCTCCTGCTCGCGCGTGCTCGGGCACGACCCTAGCAGATGGGATGTCAATAGAGGATTTACTTCGCGAGTATGATGGGCTCACTCGGGACGACATTTCGGCATGCTTTCTCTACGCATCGAGTGCCGTCGACGACATCACGTTCCTTCCCACGGTCGAGGGAAACCCCGTATAATGAGATTCTCTCTCTAACCATTCGCCTTTGACGCGTCATCTTTTCTCATCGACGACGAGATCGAGGTATTGCACCAAGAAATCGTTGATCTGGCGCTTTTCTTTCGCAGATATGTTCCCGACTGGTTGTTTTAACTTCATGTTGTCGATCACCCGCAATTGGAAAACGAGCGCGACGGAATCCTGTTTCAACGAATTGCCTGGGCTCTTCTTGATCTCGAGCGTGAATGGATATCGGGTGCCAGCCATCGATGCGTACTCATAACGACGATTAAGGACAAGAGGGCTGGCTCGATAGAGCGGCTTCGAAGTAATTAGATTATTTATTGTCTCCTTGAGTTCCTTTGCCTTGGTCGTGGTCGCGGGCCTGGTCGCGGGCGTGGTCGCGGGCGTGGTCGCGGGCGTGGTCGCGGGCCTGGTCGCGGGCCCGGTCGCGGGCCTGGTCGCGGGCCTGGTCGCGGGCCTGGTCGCGGGTCTGGTCGCGGCCGTGGTCGCGGCCGTGGTCGCGAGCTTGGTCACGTGCACGTTCCTTAAGTCTATCTTTAGCACGATCTTGTCTTTTAGCGTTGACGACATCTTGGCAAATCAAAACGAGGGATTCCTTGAGCTCTTGCCATTTTTTCCCCACATCCTCGTCATCGGGTTGCGTTTCATGGTAGAATGCCTTGAATATGTTGGGAATTGCCTTGATGCGCACGACGCCTGCTTCCAACGTGGCCTTGAACATCTCGGGCTTCTTAGACTTCGTTACGACGGATAAACAGAGGATCTCGTTCAGGCCGCGGGCCCATTCAGACGTGATCTTGAAATAAAAATTCGCAGTCTTGTAGATCTTGAAATTATGCGAGAAAAAGCCTTCCTCCGTCTGGGAGTCAATGAAGCCTTGGATTTGCCTCTGCAGATCCGGAGGCAATTTGGCAAGGATGCTGGGATCCTCGAACAGCACGGCGTGGGTAGTTATCGGGCCCATTGTCCTGTCAAAATGGCTGAGCACGAGCGCTTCCAATCCGATCACCATGGATACTTGCTTCCTTGATCCTATCAACTTTTGCGATAAGGTGCCCGCCGAACCCGCGTGCCACGACGAGACGCGGTAGCTCGGAAGCTGAGGAGGTAGACGGGTGGACGTCGTGGATGTGCGAAAAAGACGAGAAAAAGAACCATCCCAGGTCATCCTTGAATCAGGAGCCGGCGATCACCTGGGACGTGGTATTGCCAGTTGGTACGGGAAAGTGCTGTGTTTCGCTGGTTTGTTGGACCAACGTCGTAGGCCGCGACTCTATCGGGTTGCCAGCCCAACAGGAGACTTCAACCGTGCCACATCGTTGAAACATGGAACCGGTGGCACGCGATCGCTAATCGAATCCCGCGCGGATGTAGTACCCGGCTTCGAGCACCGGGTATCGGCCGACAGGGCATTTCTCGGTGTATTTACTCATGGTTTTGCATCTCCGGTTATTCATCATCGAGGTGATAATTGACCCGTCGACAAACACATAATGAAAACACGTGCTTATAAAGATTGGCCTTCGCTTGAAAAAGTGTAAAAAAATCCGACTATTTTCGGCACGATATTTGATTCACGGGGATCGTTCGACCACCGGCGACTCGAGGCTTCGGAGATCACGAGCATTCCATGATCTGAGAGATGAAGGATAGAGCATTGCTAGCGCAAGATAGATACGAGACAAGATAGATACGTCCTTCCGTGACGTAGACAAGATAGTGTTATCCGTTGCGGATAAGCAGATTATTCTTGGCTATTATACATCTTGTTGGACGGATACGAATCGGAACGAGACGCGATTCGGGAACGGGGGGCGGAATCGAGGGAGATATCGAAGTGGAATCCCGAAGAAGGCAGCGGCATCGATTCACGGGATAGAGGATCAGCGGATGGGCAGCTTCGTCAGGCCTTTCGTGTCCGCCTTGAAATCCCTTGCGATACCGGCGCCTTGCTTGCTCGAGAGGTAATGGTACACGCTCGCAAGAATGCGTGGCAAGCCCTTTTGTGGCACGTGGGCATCTTCCCACCGGGTCATCGCATCGCGCGTGGCCGGCTGGATCGGGGTCTCGCAGAGCAACCCGTGCTTTTTCACGAAGGACGCGAGTTTCACGTCGTCCGTGACGAAGACAGGCGACTGCGTTTCAAGGGCGAGGTGGTACAACTCGACATCGTTCAGCTGCAACCCGCTTTCCAGGGCGATCTTGCAGATCTCGTCCTTGGCGGTGCCCGGATGGTTGAACACGATGGCGGAGTCGAGTAGGGCAGTGATGTTTCGCATCACCTCGCGTGAATCTAAATGATAATAATACACGAGTGCCTGGTACACCTCGTTGATCGAATTGCTCGTCGAGAAGAGCGTGTTCTCGAAGTCATGGCTTGAAAGGTACCGTGCACAATCCTCGTGCGCGGGATGGTTCTTCAGCAACGAATACACGAGGACGTTGGAATCCACGACGTGACGTATGCGAGGCGTGGTCATGGCTTGTCCGGATCCTCGTCCTTTTCTGCGGTTCCCGCGTCGTCCCCGTCAACGTCAATGCCCGCGTTCTCGTCGTAATTCGCGACGTCGATCACCAGGGCCTTCTCCGGGTCGAACGATGGTGCCGCGTCGAAGATCGCTCGAAGGCTTTTCTTGACTTTCTTTGGAGACAGCTTGATGCCGCCCTCCACTTCCGTCACGACGAGCTCGGCATCTTGCGTGAGCCGGTACTTGTCCCTGAGCTCCTTCGGCAGCACGAGGCGGCCTTGCTTGTCGATCTTGATCACCATTTCCATCACCATCACCATGCTCGTCATAGTCGAATGCGAATTTAACTATTTCGAGCAGGAATTGCGCTTGCATGCAGCCGCTTTGCATCCATTGCCCCGGATGCAGACCTTACATCGTCTCGAAGGTTAAGAACCACGAGATCCGTGCGATCTTCCCGCCAACATTATGCACGTGGAGAGGGACGTGCTCTCGACGACGGCCATCGCCTCGTACATGGTGGCCGCGGTGTCGACCCTGCCCGCACTGCTCGTCGCCAGCCATCGATACGTACTCATAACGACCTTCAACGCGCCCGAAACGCTCCGGGCATAATCGCCGAGTTGCACCCCGGTCTCTCGTGAACGGCCGGCGGTCGCTAAGTTTATCAACCCAACGGGGATCGGATGAATAGCAACCGGGACGCACACCATGGGAAACACCATCAAGTTCCGTCGCGTCGACCTCGTCACATCGGAGGAAGGCGAGCGGTTCGGCCGCGTGGGCGGGAAGCTCGAGTTACGACAAGAAGCGCTCGTCATCATGACCGCGCCACCACGACCCGAGAACGTGGCCCCGGTGACGTCTTACCCGCTCGACCAGATCAAGGACGTGTACACGCGCGGGTTCGTGCTCAAGGGCAGGTTCGGCGTGCAAGAGAGGATCGACGTGCTCGTGATCCTGGCACCGAGCGAGGTCGTGATGCTGGCGCCACGGCTGCTCCATGGGCCGCGTGGCGAGCACGTGGCTGGCAAGTACGACGGGAACCGTGCACGCGAACTGGCCGCCGAGATCAAGCACCGCCTCCCCGCCGATGCAAATCGACCTGATGTCGCATCGCCCCAAACGGATCCCGCGAGCCAGGTCTTCAAGGGCGATGCGGCGCTTTCAAGCCCAGGAGGCGCGGCCGGCCCAACCCCGACGAGGTTCACCACGCCATCACGATCCCAGGCACGAACACAGCCGCAGCGGCTGGAGCAAGTTTCGCAGCCACCGCCTCGGTCGCAAGTGCAACCGCAGCGGCACTCTCATAAGGATATCGAGTTCGACCGCGTCGACCGGATTCTGTCATGGGAAGGCGAGAGGTTGCGGGCGAGCTTCGGGACGCTCTCGCTCCGGACGGGCTCGA
>JAFGBX010000038.1 GCA_016932935.1 Promethearchaeota archaeon
TATGTTCACATGATCACGCCTCAAGCAGAGAGGTCATCTCATTGCACTGCAAAAAGACGGCACTCCTTGCCTTTTCGATTGTATCGGTCCTGTCCATCTTCCTCGCAAGCAACACCGCCGCCATCGTGGAAACCAAGCCCGAAATAAAGGAAGGCGGCCTGTATTGGGAATACGTCTCGTTCGGGGAGGTGAATCCCGTCCCGTTCACGTTGAAGACCGCCGGGAACGTTTCGGTATGGCTTCTCACAGCATCCGAGTTTGATCCCCTCCTCCTGGACAACGGAACGTGCCTGGCCCCTGCAATTGCAGCCGACCTCAACACGGTCGACGATGGCGTTTTGGTTAACGGCGTATACACGATCGAACGGCAGTGGAACGTCGAATTACTGAACGCCACGTATGGCCTCCCCAAAGCCACCCCGCCCGGCGAGGGCGCAAAGCCAACGGTCTACTTCTATCTCGTCTTGCAGAACCACGGCCCCGGCGATCAGCGCGTGATGGTACAGCTCAAGCCAGTTCTCTATTTCCTCAACCACCTGAGCGTCTCGACGAAGTGGCTCCAGATATTCCTCAACGCGACCCTGGTCATCTGGCTCTTGTGGAGCGGGTTCACGTACGCGAAGTCGGAAACGCAAAAGAACAAGGCGAGGATGTACTACGGCTTCGGGGCCGGGTTCGGCTTCGGTCTGGCGGCCAGGGTGGTCGGAGAGACCATCCATTACTACGACCGGGACGTGGGGCTCTACCTTTTCCCGCAAGACAGGCTCGAGGGGGGCATTGCAGGCGTCATATTCAACAGCGCGGCGACCACGGCGATCCCGGCCGTGCTCCTCGTCATGCTACTCTCGCTGGCGTTCGTGGGCTTCTCCTACATCGTCGAGAAGATCGTCAAGAACCGGAAGCCCGTCTTCACGGTGAACTTGATCATCGCCGCTGCTGCCACGCCCCTCGTGCTGTTTTTCGGTGAATACACGGATTACATCCTCGGGTACGTCATGATCTCCATCATCCTCGCACTGGTGAATGTCTTGCTTGTTTACATCGCCGTGGCGAGGAGCACGAGCGGGGACCTCCGCAAGCAGGCCATCTACACGATGATAGGAGTCATCATCCCGGTCTTCTTCCAGGCCTTCGACGCCGCCATAAGCTTTGGTAGCTTCCCAGGCGCCGGGGAAATCAAGGGCATCGTCCTCAACTCCGTGATCGTGTTGGGGCTGCTCCTTTTCTATAAGAGCAACAAGTGAGAATGCATCGCCCCTCCACGAACGTATCCTTTACATTTCCGTTCCATCCCCGCAAGAACGCAATGGTAATGATAGATCCATGACAGAAACCAAAAACATGGGCGGCGAAGCGACGGCCCGCCCTGACAAGCCCGAGGAAGCCAAGCCAGTGCAAATGGCTAGAGAGGAGGATTTGTGGGACAAAATTGGCTTCCACCGCCCGCTAGGTGGCTTCTGGTTCAGACTCATACTCGAGCTCGGCATCATCCTCATCCCGATCCTGTTCGTCTCGTTCTGGCTCACGATACTGTACCCTTACCCGGAGAGCCTGGGATATTCAACGGCGTTCTCGGGGCTGTTCGTGCTCGTGTTCACGGCGTTCGACATCGGCACCGCGAACACGTTGAACAGGTTCGTGGCAGACTCCGCGATTAAAAACCCCGCGAAGATGGTCCAGTACATCCAATACTTCATCTGGTACCAGGCGATCACGGGGCTCGTGCAGATCACGATCTTGAGCCTGTGGACGGTCTTTTTCATGCCGAACACCCCGCAAGCCTACGGGATCTGGATCATCCTCCTGGTCGTGTCCAAGCAATACCCGGGCTACCTGAACGTCTTCAAGACCGCCCTCGGCTCGCTCCAGCAGTTCAACAAGAAGTCGGCCGTGGACTTCCTCCAGTCCGAGGCGTTCCAGCGCCTCACCGAGATCGCGTTCGTGTTGCTCGGCCGCTGGCTCGGCGGGCTGAACCCGGCGGTGGGCGAGCTCATGGGCATCGCGATCGGGTCGGTGCTGGGCCTGTACCTCGACGACGTCGTCGCCATGGTCGTCTCCGGGTACCTCCTGGCGAGGCACCTCAAGCCGTGGGGCATCGAGTTCCGGGACCTGTTCCGCTGCGAGTTCGACAGGCACCTCGTGAAGGAATGCTTGTGGTTCGGGTTGCGGACGGGCATCCCCGGCCTGCTCGTCGCGAACACGCAGATCATCGGCCTCACGCTGTTCCTCGCGTTCCTCCCCCAGTACACGACCTTCGTCGTCCTCCACGGCATGGCCACCCAGCTCGTCGCCGTCACGCAGCGTTTGGTCGATCAGGACTTCTCGCCCCTCTTCACCGAGGCCTACCAGAACGGCAAGAAGAAGCTGTGCCAGTATTACCACGCGCACGCGATGCGGTTCTTCGCAATCAACACGGGATTCGCCATGGCCATCATGCTCATCGTCATGACGGTGCTCGGCGACGTGTTTGCCGCCTTGAACCTGGAGCGCTACATGCTCACGTTGCCGTTCCTCGTCCCGGCCGCGCTAGCCCGGGTCTCGAAGACCTACTTCAACTACCCCGAGGGCATCATGATCGCCGCGCACAAGCCAACGCAGTGGATGATCCTGAAGGTCATAGAGGAGGGGCTGAGGATCCTCTTCCTCTGGTTGACGGTCGTCGTGTTCCGCGTGCAAGATCTGGGCATCTACGGGATCGTCTACGTGCTCTCCTTGGTCGACTACCCGGCCTACCTCGTGAAGGCGATCATCGCGTACACGTTCATCGACCGCCACGTGTTCAAGATGCGCCTCATGACCTGGCAGACCTTCGTCGCCCCGTCCTTGTCTTGCGGGATCCTCTTCGGGGTCTTCACCGCCCTCAAGCTGCTCGTGCTCGACCCGCTGATGAAGTGGAACTTCATCGTGGCGATCGCCATCGGCATCGCCGGGATCGCGGTGCTCGTGTTCACGTTCTACTTCCCGCTCACCGTGCTCCTGGGCGGGTGGGACGACAACAGCATCAGCGACTTCAAGAGGGTTGTCAAGATGACCGGCCCGAGCAAGATCCTCGTGAACCCGATCGCGAAGATGATCTTCAAGACCGTCCCGATCGCCCGCCTCCACAACCGGTTCAAGTACGACGAGTCGGAGGCGTTCGCGGAGCTCAAGGAGCTCGTCGCGCTCCGCGATGAGAACCGGGAGAACGCCGCTGCCAAGCCCTTGTCGAAGAAGGGGCGCTTGCTGTCGATGCTATGATGCATACGATCCCCTCCTCTTTCCGCACCTCCCCATGCCAGGGAGTTCTTTAACCAGTATTCCTGGTTCGCACCTATGCCGGCGAACGAGAGCCGAGAGAACGGGGCAGGCCCCGGCGTTCCCACCGGGGGCTCCATGGCCGATTACTTGTCGCAGTTCAACATCGACCCGCGGAAGGCCCTCTTCACCCTGATGCTGTGCACCTTCATCGACCAGCTCGGGTACACGCTCATCTTGCCGCTCTTGCCCGGCGTGGCGAAGGGCTTTGGCGTTGCGGACCTCGAGATCGGCGGGATCATCGCCGCGAACGCCGCGACCGCCCTGGTCTGCGGCCCCGTCCTCGGCAAGCTGAGCGACCGCTTCGGGCGCAAGCGGCTGCTCATCATCTCGATGCTCGGCACCCTCGCGTCGTTCACGCTGCTCTCCTTGTCGACCAACCTCGCGGGCATCATCGCGTCCAGGGTGCTCGACGGCATCTTCAGCGGCCAGATCCCCATCGTCAGGGCGTACGTCGCCGACATCACGGGGAAGAGGGAGCGCACGGACGTGATGGGCAAGATGATGGCCAGCTTCTCCCTCGGCCTCATCATCGGGCCCTCGATCGGCGGCCTCCTCGGCGAGCTGGACTGGCGGTACCCGGTCATCTTCGGGATGGTACTCTCCGCGCTCGGCACCGCCCTCGTGTTCAAGATCCTCGTGGAGAGCATGCCCCCCCAGCGTGTCGCCGAGATCAAGGCGCGGAAGGCCGCGAGCGCGGCCCTCGCCAGCCAGCCCAACGGGTTCGACGCTGAGTCGCTGCTCACGAGGCCCATCGCCATCCGGCTCGTCCAGATCTTCTTGCAAGTTCTCGCGTTCAACGCGTTCATATCCACCTTGCCGCTCGTGCTCGAGGAGCGGTTCCTCGTCTCGCCATCGCAAATCGGCCTCTTGTTCAGCGTGTTCGGCATCGAGCTCATCGTTTTTAGCGGCCTGGCCCTCAAGCGCGTCCTCAAGCGCTTCGGTGAGGCCAAGCTCCTGGTCGCGAGCATAGCGCTCCTGGCGTCCTCGTTCGTGGTCTACCCGTTCATCGACAACTTCTGGTTGCTGTTCGCCTTCATCACGCCCCCCACCGTCGCCATGGCCCTGTTCCGCCCGATCGTCCAGAGCACGCTCACGAAGGCCGCGCCCGAGTCTCGGCAAGGGGAGGCGAACGGCTGGGGAACGACCATGCAGGGGATAGCGCAGGTCGTCGCGCCACTCGTGTCCACATCGTACCTCCAGGCCGGCTCGTTGCTCTTGTTCGGCATCACGGTCTCGGCGTACTATTTGATCGGTTGGACCATATCGGCCGTCTTCGTCGCGCTATTGATCGTCGCCATCATCGACGTGAGGCTGTACCCGAGGGACTTCGAGGAGCTCGTGAGGCCCCCCGTCGCGTGAGGCCGTCATGAGCGGGGCGGGCGGGCACATCGCGCCAGGTTGTACGAGTCGGGACAGCCCCGATAGGCAGGAGGAGGCCCGACGCTTCACGATTCCATTCCATCCGCGTGCAGTACTATACCTGCCCCTTCCTCTCGTTGAGGAAGTCTCCCCTCGTATGGATTAGGAATCGAGCCATTGCTCGATCTGCTTGGCATGCGCGGGCGTCCAGCCCTTGTATGTGTTCGCAATGACGTCCTCGTACGTCGCGCGCGGGTTCTTCGCCCCGTATTCGAAGAGCGGGATCGTCCTCCCCTTGAGCTTGTCCCGGTAGGCGCGGAAGGAGGCCTTGCACCACGCTTGCCACTCCGCGTGCACGCGCTCGTAGTCGCAGACCCCGCGCAGCTTCGCGTCGAGCTCCTTCACCACGCCCGGCTCGCCCTTCGCGAGGTTGGTGATCTCGTCGGGATCGGCGGCGAGGTCGAACAACTGGGGCTCGAAGCCGGGGTAGGCGACGTACTTCCACCGCCCCGTCCGGAGCATGAACATGGACGTGTTCGCCGCGGTGCCCGTGTACATCGAGAACGCGTAGTCGCGGCTCCACCCGGGGGTTCCCTTGAGCAGCGGCAGGAAAGATTCCCCGTCCAGGCGGCTCGTGGCGCGCTCCTTCGGGATGCCGGCCAGGTCGAGGATCGTGGGGTAGAGGTCGACCAGGGAGACGAAGTCCTCGACGACAACGCCCTGCCGGGTGCCGGGCCCGGCGACGATGAGCGGGACTCGTGACGCCGAGTCGTACATGTTCATCTTGTAGAACATGTCGTGTTCCATATTGTTCTCGCCGTGGTCGGCCGTGATGATCACGTGGGTGGTCTCCAGCAGGCCCAGCCCCTCGATCTCGTCCAGTACCTCGCCGATGAGGCCGTCGGTCTCGGCCACCATTGCGTAGTATATCGCCCGCGTGCGCTTCACCGAGGCCGGGTCGAGCCCGTGCGCCCAGGCCTTCGAGATCCGCTGGTACTCGAGGACGGGATGCAAGGGCTCCGGATCCTTCGGGGGAACGGAGACGGCGTCTTGGTCGACCTTGGAGAGCCAGTGCCTCGTGGTCTTGAACGCCGGGTGTGGCGTCGTGAGGCTCAAGTAGAGGAAGAACGGCTCGCCCTTCCCCTTCTTCTGCCGCTTGGCCTGTTTTTTGAGGAAGTTCCTCGCCTTCGCGCAGCGGATCCAGTCCTCCACGTGGAACTTCTGGGCGTCCGACTCCTTGACCCTCGGCGCGGGCTGCAGGTACGAGGGCAGTTGGATGTTGGCGGCGCACGTCCAGTCCGTGATGCGGTTCTGCTGGGAGTGCCCGCCGGAGATGTAGTCGTGCTTTCCGATGCCGATGTCGTTAGCCCGGCCCTTTGCACCCCCTTTTTTCCTAGTCGCGAGGATGTAACCGCCCTCGCGGGTGAGCACGTCGCGCAAGATAGGCGTGCCGGGCTCCAACCCCTTGTGGTTGCTCCAGCTCTTGCAGTTGAACGTGTACTGGCCCGACCACATGTTGGCCCGCGCGGGGCAGCAGACGGGCTGGGGAGTGTAATGGTTCTTGAACAGCACCCCGCGGGCCGCGAACCGGTCGATGTTGGGCGTGACCTTCTTGAGCGCCGGATCCCCGAGGCACCCGAGCACCCGGCCGTCCCAGGACTCGACCATGATGAGCACGATGTTCGGCCGTGCCGGTTGTTGTGCCATGATAGTCGGTTCCCATTCCCAGGTCTGCACTTTTGAACCTTTCCTCCCGGTTGTGAGCATTATTATCCGCTCGCGGGTAAGATGGTAGACATCCACAAACCAACGGCAGATCGTTCATGATTTCATCGACCTTCACCTTCAAGGACGCCCACGGCGTCGACATCTTCGTCTATAAATGGCTCCCCGACGGGGCGATCAAGGCCTGCGTCCAGCTATCCCACGGCCTGGGGGAGCACGCGGGGAGGTACGAGCATTTCGCTGAATCTCTCACCAAGGCTGGCTACGCGTGCTACGCGGACGACCACCGCGGCCACGGGAAGACTGCCGGGGACGTGTCCAAGCTCGGCATCTTCGGCCCCGGCGGCTGGGATGCCGCCGTCGAGGACATGAAACAACTGACGGACATCATCAAGAAGGAACAGCCTGGCAAGCCGGTCTTCCTCTTCGGCCACTCGTGGGGTTCTTACTTGAGCCAGAACTACATCCAACTCCACGGCGCCGAGCTGAAGGGTGTCGTGCTCTGCGGCTCGACAGGCAAGCAGACGTTCATCATCCAGAAGCTCGGTCCCTTGCTAGCGAAGTCCCAGGCCAAGAAGATCGGCGCGGACACCCCGAGCGCGTTCATCTTCAAGATGACGTTCAAGAAGTTCAACAAGCCCTTCGAGCCGTCGCCGACGGGCACGGACTTCGACTGGATCAGCCGCGACGAGGCGATCGTGAAGAATTACGACGCCGACCCGTACTGCGGGTTCCAGATAACCCCGGGCTTCAGCCTGGAGTTCGCGAACGCGCTCAATCGCCTGTGGAAGCCGGAGAACGAGGCGCGCATCCCCACGAGCCTGCCGGTATTCATCGTCGCCGGCACGATGGACACGACCAACGGGCGCTTGAGGATGCTCGAACCGCTCGTGAAGCGATACAAGGAACGGCTCGGCATCAAGGACGTGTCCGAGAAGTATTACGAGGGCGCGCGGCACGCGATATACGAGGAGACAAACAAGGACGAGGTTCACGCGGACATCATCGCGTGGCTGGACGCCCGCCTCTAATCCCGCCCTCTTATCAAGGACGATGTTACAGCGTCCGCCAGGCGCGGCGTTCATCTGGTGCCCGGCGCTCGCCAGTCGAACAAGGCGGGAACATCGTCCTTCTGGACCACCAGGTCCTTGAAAGACCGCCCTGGCGGGATCCCGAAGAAGTGCCATTCCGCGAACCGCATCAGCGCCTCCCGGTCCTCGTCGTTATGCTCGTGCCCGCCCAGCCGGTAATTGACCCCGTTCCGGTCTGGAACCCCGAGGTATTCGTAGACGGGCTCCGTGGCGAGGAACGCGCAGCTCGTCCCTTCCGGGTTCGCCCAGACGTCCCCGATGCCCTCCACGCGCAGCAGCGGTCGCGGCGCGACCAGGCCCATCACGAAATGCTGGTCGAACGGCAACAGGCTTTCCCGGCGCGCGAACTTGGCGAATTCCGGGTGCATCCAGGCCCACCAGCGTTTTCGGTCGACCAAGTCGCCCAGGCTTTCGGCACGATCCCCCAGGGCGAGAAAAGAGCCAGCGCCACCGCAACCGGAACCAGCCGGGTTCACGAGCGAGAACCGCTCGTCGAGCGCGCCCGCGAGTAAGGCCGCCTTGCCGTTGCGGGAATGCCCTGACACGATCACATGCTGCTTGTTGACCTCCTTCCTCGTGAGCGCGTAGTCCAGCACGCGGCGGGCGCCCCACGCCCATATGGCGATAGACCCCCACGTGTAATTGCCGGGCTCGACCTCGTCGTAGGCCCGCCTGGCCGGGCCGCGGAGCGGGTTCCCTTGCTTGTCAGGCTCGATCTGCGTGTTCTGGAACGTGATGACCTCGTATCCTTGATCCAGCATGTCGAAGAACGTGCCACCCCCCACGCATACCAGCGTCGGCAGCCCGTCCTTGCCGAACTCGGGTATCTGCTTCCGCTTCTCGTCCACGGACTTCTCCGACGGGAGCCAGATCGAAACGTCGACGGAAAAGGTGACGTCGGGGCGTTCCACGTGCGGCGTGAACACGAGCTGGATCGACTCGAGGACGTCCCCGAAATCGAACCGCCGGATACCCTTCTGGACGGCGTCAACCCGTGCCGGCGGGCCGGGCATCGTGCCGTATTCGAAATCTAGGATGATCTCTTTTATCTCTTCACGCCGCGTCTCCCATTCTGTTAGGCTGGCTACCCGCTTTCCGTTATTGCGCACGAATGGATCCGGGAATTTTTTGATGAGCTCCATCGTATCCCACCTCGATCAAAGGAAACATCAAATTAAGAGGAGAAACAGGTTAGGTTTCACACGAGATCTTTGTCCTGGTAGGTGTGCTGCAGCGCCGGGTAGTCGGTAGGCTTGTCATCGAAGGGGAAGGTGATTTTCTTGCCGTGCACTTGGCTGAGCAAGATCGCGCGCAATAACTCGATGGATTTTCGCCCCTCGTTGACATCAACGGAGATGCTGTTCGCATCGTCGTTGGCGACGGCGTTGATGAAGTTGTCCATGACGGCCTTGTTCAGGTTGATCTTTAGCGAGGGGACGTACGACCACATGCGCTTCGCCTTCTTGAGGGCCTTCTTCCGGTAGTCCTCGAAGAAGCGGGGGATGCCGAACAGCCCCTTGTCGTTCTTCCGGTGCACGATGGCGCCCTCCGTGCCGTACACGCCGAACACTTCGTCCCGGTCGTGCTGGTATGCGACGCCGGCCTGGATGAACCCCATCGAACCGTTCTGGAACTCGACGATGGCGCTGGTGTTGTCGTCGGTCTCGACGAGCGTGTGCTTCGCGACGCGGCTCGACGCGAAGACCGACTGCACCGGGCTGGGCGATATCCACTGGAACAGGTCGATGTGGTGCATTATCTGGTTCGCGATGGCGCCGCCGCCCTCGGTGGGCCAATGCCCCTTCCATCCCTCCCAGTCGAGGTCCTTGTTCTCGGGCACGGGGCTCGAGTTGAGGTAGTAGTCCTCCTTGCGCCACCAGTGGTATATTGCATTTATCTGGAAGACCTCGCCGATGTCCCCCGATTTCACCGCGTTCCTCAGGGCGACGTAGATCGGGTCGAACCGGTGCTGGAAGCCGACCGCGAGCTTGATCCTGGATTTTTCAACCGCAGCCGCCATCTCGTCGGCCTGCGGCAGGTTAATACACATTGGCTTCTCGCAGTAGACGTGGATGCCCCGCTCCGCCGCGGCGATCGCCTGGGGCGCGTGCACGTAGTGCGGCGTTGCGACGATCACGATGTCGGGGTTTTCTTTGTCCATCATCTCCACGTAGTCCGTGTACACCTTGCAGCCGAACCGCTCGGCCGCCCGGTTTCGGGCGATCTCGAGGATGTCGGCGATCCCGACGAGCTCGAGCTGGTGGGGGTCGTTCTTCGGCCATCTCGCAACGCGGTTCGCCCACGAACGGCCGCGGCCCCCGCCGCCGCCGATGACGCCGACGCGATAGTGTGCCATGTGCGCTTCAATGTCGCCGCCTATTAAGGTATATTTTCCCAAACAGCGCGCGTTGATCACAACGCATGAGGCGCCGGTTCACCCACAAGACCGCGGCTGCCGCCTTCGCGGTCGCCTTCCTCGCGGCCAACGCGCTCGCCGTGTACTACCTTTGGTACAAGGGCCCGCATTGCGATGGAAGATGTTACACGATCAACCAATCGTTCGACTTCCAAGGCGGCAGTTACCCGCGGTTGGCCCAGGCTGGCGACCTCCTCCTGGTGGCCTACTCGGACGGGCGCTTCGTGCTCGACGGCGTCAACCTCACGTCCGGAGCGCAGATCGGCCCTCGCGTGATCATCCCGCACGGCATCGACGCTGCCCGTTCCACGCTCCACTACGCAGAGGCGTTGGACTTCGTCATCTGCGTGTACAACCACGACGCGGCCGCGTCGTGCGGCATCGCCTGGGCGCCACGGGGCGACGTCTTGAACGAATCCTCGTGGCAGAGGCGGGACAACCTGGTCGGCCCCGTTTTCAAGGAGTTCTTCCACGTCGGCTTGTGGGAGCCGTACCTCGCGCCGTACAACGACACGACGTTCCTTCTATACTACTCGAACCAGACGATCTTCGACCCCGCGCAACCGATCGATGCCAGCGGGTATTACTTCCTCCTGGAAGGGTACAAGGTCGTCCAGAAGATAGACATTTGCTGGGTGCAATGGAACGGGACGGGCTTCACCGCGCGCTACTGCGGCGCCGCGTCGCACGACATCCCCGGTGGGCCGATACACTACAAGGACGGCATGGCCTCCAGCGTGGCGGTCGGCGAGAACGGGACGTGCAAGGAGTACCTCATGACCTTCGAGCAGTTCAAGCCGCCGACCTACGACGTCAACATCGCCATGGTGAGGATCCGTGTCTCCGAGGCCGGCGTGGAGACGCTGTGGCGCCGGGACGTACCCAAGAGCTCGGGGGGGGCGCCGTTCATCGCACGGTTGGGCGACGGGACGTTCGTGACCAGCTTCCGCCACTACTACACCGGCGACGGCACGAACCGCATCGCCTTCGTGGCCATGGCGGCTGATCAGGCGACCTCTTCCCAACCCATCTACCTCGCCGCCGGCGTGTTCGGCTGGCCCTCGATCCTCGCCGACTCGCAGGGTCGGTTGTGGCTCGCGGGCGAGCTGTTCAACCCCGGGTCGGTGACCGTGATGCGAATATCGATGGACTTCAACTGGCACTGGTGAACAGATGGCCGTTCGAACTTCAACTCCAGAGGAGGCCGGCCGCGTCCGGCCGATCGGGTTCCGCAACGTGGTCACGATCCTGCTCCTCGGCACGACGGGGCAGATCGCTTGGCTGCTCGAGAACAACTGGTTCAACACGTTCGTATACGACATGATCACGAAAGACCCGGCCCCGATCGCCTGGATGGTCGGCGTGAGCGCGGTCGTCGCGACCCTCACCACGCTCATCATCGGAGCGGCCAGCGACCGTACGAGGAGTAGGTTCGGCAAGAGAAAGCCTTTCATAGTGTTCGGGTACATCATCTGGGGAATCATCACCGCCGTGTATCCGGTGGTTGATTGGATCCAGCATGTCGGCTTTGCGGTTGTTATGGTGATTATTCTCGACGCGGTGATGACCTTTTTTGGCTCCACCGCCAACGACGCTGCCTTGAACGCGTGGATGACCGACGTCGGCCATTCGAGCAATAGGAACCGCATCCAGAGTTTAAATTCGATCACGGCTCTGTTAGCAAGCATCGTTGGGCTGGGCCTCGCGGGCGTGATCATCGAATCGCTCGGCTATTTCGTGTTCTTCTACATGCTCGGCGGCATCGTTACCGTGAGCGGGCTGATCGGCGCGGCCTTGATACCGTCCTCCAACGAGTTGCTCGTCGCCGGGAAGCACGAAGGATCGGTATGGGGAGAAATATTTGGCCTCCTCGACCTGCGCGTCTTGCGGGACAACCGCACGCTCTTCCTCCTCTTCGTGAACATGGCCATCTCGGGCATCTCGTCCCAGGTGTACGCCCCCTACTTGCTGATCTTCGTGGAGCACTATCTCGGGATAGGAAAGGACGTGATGAGCCTATACCTGGTCGTCATCCTTGCGGTTACGCTGCTATGCCTCGCAGTAGTCGGCTTGATAAGCCACCGGTTCAACCGGCGGACGCTTGTCACGGTTGGCACGATCACGGGGGCGGGTTTCATGGTTCTGGCGGGCATTCTTGTTCCCATCTTGATGCATCACCCTGGCTTCGTCCCGTGGGCGTTGTTCTTGTACGTGCTCGGGTTACTCCCCGGTCTCGCGGCGGGCGTCGCCCACGGCGGCTGGCTTCAAGACACGTACCCCGAGGGCAGCGTAGGAAAGTTCCAGGGGGTCAGGATGATATTCATGGTGCTATTGCCCATGGTCATCGGCCCGCCCATCGGTGCGGCCATCATCAAGACCTTCGGCATACCTGATGGCACCGGTGGGTTCATCCCGACGCCTGAAATCTTCCTGGTCGGTGGTATCATCTCCTTTTTTGCTGCCATCCCCATATTGCTAATACCGAAATCCGATGGCGTGGTCAGACTCGATCAGCTCGTGGTTCGGCCTCTGGGAGAGGAATCCCGCTAGGCGCGGGCGTGGAATACTATTTTTAACTAGGTCGAAGCACTAGTGTAATGGAGAACGTCGAGACCGTTTCGTTCTCAGATGGGTGCAATCCCGCCTCGCACCCGCGTGGAAAACTGCTGGATGGATGGGAAAACCGTGAGTTCTGGTATCACGACGTTTCTGGCCGAGTGGGACGAGAGCACGGGACCGAAGATAATCGACTCGTACCCAGCGTCGAAGAAGATGGATCTGGAGGACATCACGATGCAGATCTTCACTGGCTTCCAGACCGTGTTCGGTACGTCCGACGACGTGGCGTTCGACCGCACCAACCTCGTGCTACCCTTGAAGTCGTACAAGGTCACCGCGAAGATCCTGCTCGATTCCTACCGATCCAAGCAAGTTCGTGGCGGCCGGCTGCCGTTCATCGTAGCGTTCCTGGTTCCCATCAAGTTCTTCGAGAGGGAGCTGCACGTCTACAACGGGATCCAGGAGCGCATCGTCGACCAGTACGCGAAGGCGAAGGCCATCGACCTGAAGTCCTACTTCGAAGATGTCGTGGCGGAGACCGAGAAGCTCGCGATGAAGACGCGGGATAAGGCCGAGTCCTTGTTGAAGAAGAAGGAATACTGGAAGTCCGTCGAGGAGTTCCGCACTTCGCTCTTCTTGCTCAAGCTCACGAGGAACGCCCCGGCGATCGAGGAGACCTTGAAGAAGATGGAGGCCGCGATCACCAAGTTCTCCAAGGAAATCCTCGACGAGGTCGGGAAGAAGATCAAGAGCGGCAACTGGAAGGAGGCCGAGAAGGATCACTTGCTGGCCGTACGCCTCGCCAAGGAGGTCAAGAACGAGAAGATCATCGCCCTCTACACGGGCAGGCTCCACGACTTCTACACGAGCTGGATCAAGGCGCTGGAGAGGGAATCGAAGGTCGCGCTGAAGTGCAAGGACATGGAGGCCGTCCGGGACGTCCAGGACAGGATCGTGAAGCTGGCGCAGAAGACCAAGGACGAGAAGCTGATTCGGAAGCACGAAAAGGAGCGGGACAAGCACGCCCCGCCTGAACCGGATGAGGAAGAGAGCCTATACGAAGAGGAATGACTTCACGAGCCACTTGAAGTTCTCCTCGATGCCATCGCTGTTCACTGCGCTGCATAGACCGATCCGGTAGTTTAGGCCGGCAACCTTGCCAGGCTTGAGCAGCGCGTCGATGGACTTCTCGGTGAACGACGGGTTCAAGTCGATCTTGTTACCGAGGATCAGCACGGGGGTGTTCTCGGCGACCTTGTGCTGGCCGTCCTTCGAGAAGAAGTTCTCGACCATGCGGTCGAACTCGCGTCTCGAGTCCTCGAACTGCTCCTTGCTCGCCGTCGCGTCGATCACGAAGATGATTGCGTTGGGATCCACGTTCTGGTCGTACCAGCGCTCTCGGATCTTCTCTTGCCCGCCCAGGTCATAAATGTTGAACTTGAACGCATCAACAGCCGATCTGATGATCTGCATACCGAGCGTGGGCTTGATGCCAGGGCTGAACTTCTTGCCCGTCACCACGTTGATGATCGACGACTTGCCGACGGCCTGGAGCCCGAGGATCAGCATCTTGCCCGGTTTTTGCGCTTCCGGCTTCCGGCGGCATGCCTCGTAGCAGTCCGTGACGAGCAGCTTGACCAGCTTGTAGGCCTTCTCGATGCCTGGATCCTTCTTGTCGCTATCCCCGTAGAACCCCTTGTACCCGTCCTTGATCGACTTGAGCGCGGTCGCGAACTTGGCCAGCGTCGATTCGAAGATCGAGGGCTTGAGATTGTCATCGACCGTGAGGGTGAGCATCGCCATCTCCTTGTTCCCCCTTGCCCATTGGCTATCCATAAAGAAGAGGTAGTTCGCGCAAGAGAAGGACTCCCCGCCGATCTTTGAGTGGTGCTCGAAGAACCCCTCGCCTTCCGACACGTCGAACAGGCGCACGAGCACGGCCTCGACGTCCTTTGAGACCGCCCTGGGGATGGCATCGAACGCGAAAGGCCCGCGCTGGCCGTGGAAGTGCATGAGGACAAGGTTCATGGCCCTTTACCTTTGACTCTCAGATAATAGAGGCCGAGCTAGGTAAATATACCTTGAGGGGAGACCTTGCCTCAAAGGAGGCAAAAAAAGCCATCCAACCTCAAGCACCCCCGCTGATTTACATGAAGGCCCTCCTCATCCAACCGGATTACCCGCTGGATCACAAGTACAACCCGAAGAACGCCTTGCTGCTGCCACCCCTGGGCCTCGAGTGCATCGCTGCCCAAGTGCGCGACGTAGCCGAAACGCGCATCGTCGATAACCGGTTGCATGGCCTATCCTGGATCAAGGAGGAGATCGGCAAGTTCCGCCCGGACATCGTGGGTATCAGTAGTTGTTTTAGCTTCGGCATCGAACACGCGCTCGGCCTCGCGAGGATTGCGAAGGAGCAAGGAGCGGTGACCGTACTCGGCGGGTGGCACCCCTCGTTACTCGCGGACGACGTCCTCGCGTCCCCCCACGTCGACATCGTCGTCAGATCCGAGGGCGAGCTTTCCTTCCGGGAGCTCGTCCAGCGCGGAAGCCCGGTTGGCGTGGCGGGGGTCTCGTACAAGGAGGGAAAGCGCGTCATCCACAACCCAGACCGCTCGTTCGCCGACCTGGACACTTTGAAGCTGCCCTCCCGGGATCTTCGCGTCAACGGTTCAAGGCACGCGTACGGGTTCTTCGGGTACCCGGTCGACGTGGTGGAATCGAGCCGCGGCTGCCCATATAACTGCACGTTCTGCTCCATCCACAGGTTCTACCGCAGAACGTATCGCCACCGCTCGGTTACACACGTGATGAACGAGTTGAGGGAGATCCGGAAGCGTTGCAGGTCGGTGTACCTCATCGACGACAACTTCGTCGTGAACCCGGGGCACGTGAGCCGGCTGTGCGACGAGATCATCCGCGAGCGGCTGAACATGGTATTCATGACCACGACGCGGGCCGACACCGTGGTCAAGCACCCCGAGCTATTCAAGAAGATGGCGGAAGCGGGCTTCATCCTCGTGTTTATGGGGCTGGAGAACTTCTCCAATGCCTCGCTCGAGAAACTCAACAAGCAGTTGAGCTTCAAGCAGATCACGGCCGCCATCAAGATCTTGCACGACCTCGGTTTCATCATCCAGGGCAACATCATCCTCGGCGCCGCCCTCTCGGACACCGAGGCCGATCTGGAGAGAACCATACGGGTCGCCAAGCACCTCGACGTGGACATCACCACCTTCTCCTTGCTGACACCCTTCCCCGGCACGGAACTGATGGAGCGCGTCCAAGGGGAGGGGCTGCTCCTAAAGGAGGGGGGCGCCTGGCGCGATTTCAACTGGGTGACCCCGACGATCAGGTACCCGCACATAACGCCGGATAGGCTCGCTACGTACCACTTGAAGGCCTACGAGGAGGTCCCGTTCTTCTCCCACCCTGGGCGGAGGATCGTCAGGATACTCCGGGCGAGGCATTTCTCTTTTCTCATCTACCGGCTAGCTAATTGGGAAACGTTGAGGGGAGTCGTCTTGATGCTTGCGAACTCACTCCACCGGTTCCTCAACAAGAGGCGGAGGCCCGCCACCTAAAGGGAGAGTAGGGGCATCATCCAGTAGATCAAGGCGTAGACGTCCTCGGACAACTGGAGGAGGCCTGGCAGCTAGGTCGCGTCCAGTTCCCAGAGGGGGGCCCTCATCTTGCCGAAGTGCCCGTAGCGGAAGTAGGGCACGTGCACGCGTACGCCCCTTCCGGCGAGCTGCTTGAGCACCGGATCCTCCATTTGGAACTGCGAAACGGCCACCGCTTCGAGGCTGGGCATCTGGAGGAGCTCGACTGGAAACTGGCAAGAAGAATCGGCCATCTTGAGGTGCTTGAGCTGGGACATGGAGAGAATCACCCCTGGGAACTCGCGTCCCTTGTAGCCGTTCAGGCCGAGCACCTGGAGATGCGAGAACGAGTCGAACCAGCCCGGCATCGCGGCGATCTCGTTCGAGCCCAGGTCCAGGTACTTGAGCCCGTCGCAGGCCCGCAGCTCCTCCGGCACCTCCCGCAAGGAGTCGTGCATGATGTCGACGCGGGCGGCGTCGCGGAGACCCCCGAGCAGCCTGGCGAGGAGCGCACCTTGCGATGCCTCCCGGACGAGGAAGCTCGCGTCCAGCACGAGGAGCCGAGCGAGGCCTTCCACGCTGGCCGGTAGCTGGCGAAGTGGGACGTCGGCGATCTTCAGGACCTCGAGGTTTCTGAGGCTCGAGAACGATTCGGGTAAAGAATGGAGCGGGTTATTTGAGACCTCCAACCGCTTCAATTTAGCCAAGGATCCAAGGTTTTCTGGCAAAGCTACGAGCTTGTTGAGCCCCAGCTTGAGGGATTCCAGGTTCCGGAGCGTGCAGACGCTGCACGAGACCTCGCGGAGCTGGTTGGCCTCGAGGGATATGGACTCCAGGCGTGGGCAGCTGCCCAGGGGCGCCGTTACGAGCCCGCCCAAGTGGTTCCACGAGACATCGATCTCGCGGAGCCCCTCGGAGCCAGCGAGAGGGGCGAGATCCAGCGTCGTGAGCGCGTTCTGATACAAGTCGAGGAGTTCGAGGTGGGGGAACTTGCCAAGCGTGAGCTCGTATACGCATGGCTCGGTAGAGGCCATCGTGATGTCACCTTGGAGATCGATGCGACGCAGCGGGCAACCTTCTAACTTCCTCAAGTCCACGTGAACGCCGTGGAAGTCGTTCCCGCTCAGGTCGAGATCCTCGAGCGAATGTAGGGTGCCGATCGCGTCGAAATCAACGTCTAACAGCAGCTTGTCGTGGAGATCGAGCCGCTTCGTCTCGGCTGGCACGACGACGAAGAACGACTCGCCGGGATACCGCTTCCCGTCGATCCGCACGGTGCCGCTTGGCATAGAGAGCCTCCATTAGGCTTAGATTCGATTGAATCTATGGATCACCATCGACAATAAAAGGTGCAAGCGAACCATGACTGCGATCGAACTGGGTTTCTTGTCCGCAAACGTCTACAACGGCGTGCCGCTCGAGAAGGCGCTCCAGTCCCTGGCCAAACACGGCTACACGAGGGTCGAGCTCGGCGCGCAGCCCGGCCACACGCACGTGAAGGCGGAGAAGGTGCTGTCCGGGGGTGCCGGGGAGATCAAGGGCGTCGTGAAGCAGAACGGCTACGAGATATCGGCCCTCTGCTCCCACGTGAACCACCTCCACCCCGACGAGAAGAAGCGCGAGGAGCTCAACGCGTTCTTCAAGAAGAACATCGAAGCCGCGGCCGCGCTCGACGTGTCGTGCCTGACCACGTTCTCTGGCTCGCCGGCCAGCTGGCAGCACCCCGGCAGCGCGGACTGGGGCCTCTTCAAGGCCGTGTTCGACGACTTGACCGACTTCGCGGGGCAGCACGGCTGCAAGCTCGCCATCGAGGTGCACTTCGGCTCCATGACCTACAACGTGAAGACTATGAGGAAGATGTTCGAGACCGTCCCCGCCAAGAACCTCGGCCTGAACTTCGACCCCTCCCACTTCATCTGGCAGCTCATCGACGCGCAAGCAGCGGCGGAGGAGTTCCCGGCCCGCATCTTCCACACGCACGCCAAGGACGTCAAGGTGTTCCCGGACAAGCTCAGGGTCTGCGGGGTGAACGACCGCTCCTACTACTCGCAGCGCATGCCCGGGTGGGGCGACTTCGACTGGAAGCGCTTCATCCTCTTCTTGATGGCCCAGACCGATTGCGACGTGCTGAGCGTGGAGCACGAGGATCCCATGTTCGTCGGCGAGATCGGCTTCGTGAAGGCCGCGGAGTTCTTGCGCCCTCTCTTGATTTGATCTGCCACGTTTTCTCTCCATATTGTGATCGCCGAGGTGCTGGAAGTTGGGCCGCTCCAAGAACAAGAAGGCGCTGCGCTGGTGCGGCTGGCTCGTCGGGATCTCGTATTGCGCGCCACAACCGGGCGGGGTTACGCACGACCACTTGCACCATCTCTTGGAGGAGATGGCATCCCACGGGATGAACTACCTCAGCTTGATGATGCAGAGCTACGCCTACTTCGACCCGGAGCACGACGGGTACGCGTGGCCGGTTTCGAACCCCAGGCTCGCCGGATACATCGACGAGAGGAACATCAATGCCAAGCGGGAGTCCGAGTTCGTCTCGAGGGTTCTGCATGAGGCCGAACGACGCGGGGTCGCCGTGGAGATGACGCTCAACTGGGGGATCTGGAACAACGCCAGGATCGCCAAGACCTACCCCGACGCGTGCCTCCAGCACGGCAAGGATGGGCGCCCGCTGGCGGGCTCTCTCCACTGTCCGGACTCGCCGGGGGCGTGGCGGCTCGGCCTCGACGAAGTGGACGACCTTTTGTCGTTCTATGGCAAGTACCCGGCTTTGAAGCGTTTCGCCTTCGAGCGGATCAGCTACGCCGGGCGTGCCGGCTGCTATTGCCCGTACACCAGGGCCGCGTGTTCCCCAAAGCACGCGAAGCCGCTGGAACGAATGCCCACCGCCGAGATGGTTCGCTGGAAGGCGGAGAACATCGGGCGGAAGATCACCGAGTTCACTTCCTTCATCAAGGCAAGGTTTCCCCGCGTAGAGGTCGGTTGTTCCACAGTCGGGAACCCGCATTGGGGGCACGACCCTGCCAGGTTCAGCGAGTGGGGAATCGATTACGTCCAACCCCACACGATCCAGTTCAAAACGGGCAAGCGGCAGCTCCACCGCACTTGGGCACACCTCTCGCCGAACCCGATGGTACTCCACTTCGACTTGCGGGATCGGGCTCCCCAAAACTATCCCATTTGGCAGAAGACCCCCAAGATAATCAAGCAGGTTCTCTCGTGGGTGCGGAACGCACCGTGCCAGCACATCGATGGCATCGTCTTCTTCAACGAGCCCGTGGTCTCCCCGCAGAACCGACAGGCGATGTACGACGCTCTCGAGGCGGGCTTCCATGTCGGGGAGTGATGCACGGGTGATCGGCCGGTGCAAAGGTTTTCCCGCGATCGCCGACGTGTAACCCTTGACTGACGGAGGTGGCGCCCAGCAGTGAATCAGAATCCCGGTGACGACCCGCGAGACGAGCAGATCTTGCTAAGGCACGTTCGAAAGTATGAGGCGGCCTTTGCCAGCAGAGGGGCCGATCTGGAAAGCTTGATGCAAGCTTACAGCAGTTTAGGTAACTTTTATCAGCTCTCTGGTCGTTTAAACGAGGCGGAGGCTACGTACAACCAGGCAATCGAGTTCAAGAAGACGCGTGCCGCGGAGATAAGCTACGACGGCGTCTTGCTCGTGGTCAGCTCGATCCACACGGAGCTCGGCATCGTCCATCGCAAGCGCGACGAATTCGCCGCCATGGTGCCGTGCTTCGAGGCCGCCCTTGAGATAACGAAGAGGCTGGCCGCAAGCTCGCCAGATGAGTACAAGCCCCGACTCGCGGAGTCCTGGAACAACCTCGGCACCGCGCTCCGCAAGGTCGGGAAGCACGACGATGCATGGAAGGCGTACCAGACCGCCCTCGAGTTGCGAAATGGGCTTGCCGTACCGGGAAATCCCGATAGGTATCACGACCTCGCCAATACCCAGGCAAACATCGGGACGCTGCTCCGCGAGCAGGGCAAGCTAGAGGAATCGAAGGCCGCCTTCGAGGCCGCCGTCGAGGCACACCAAAAGATCCCCGCGGGCGAGGCCAAACCGTTCATGGCAACCCGCGCCAACTTGTTCAACAGCCTCGGGGTCGTGAAGAACGACCTGGAGGACTTTGCCGGGGCCATCGAGTATTATAAGAAGGCATTGGCGGTGTACGAGCGCTCGATCGGCGAGAAGGCCGCGTCCCGCGTGCCCGAGATGGCGATGGTCTGCAACAACATCGCGAGCGCCTACAAGAGCGCTGGCCAGCTCGACGCCGCCGAGCAAGCCTTCTTGAAGAGTTACGAGCTGTACAAGGGCCTGGTACAAGAGGAACCCCACGTCTACTCGCGGTTCCTCAAGGTCGCCATGGAGAACCTCCGGATCTTCTACTCGCAAGTTGGAAAGCAAGAAAGCGGCTTGAGACTGGTCAAGGACACGCTGGAATTCATACAACAGGTCGCGGGCGTCGTGGACGGGAAGATCGAGGCCGTGAAGGGGAAGATAGACGAGCAGCTCAAGCTCCAGGCAGCGAATGCCCCGAAGAAGGTAGGCAGGAATGACCCGTGCCCGTGCGGGAGCGGGAAGAAGTACAAGAGGTGCTGCTTGCCGAAGGGACGCAACTCATAGCAGCCGCTGGAGCTCACCGCTGCACCCTGCCTGACGAATCCCCCGCCAAGAGCCTCGTCACCTCGTCGACCGAGACGCGGTTGCAGTCCCCGGGGATCGTGTGCTTCAGCGCCGATGCCGCCACGGCGAACTCGAGCGCGTCTTGCATGTCCATCTTCTTGTAGAGGGCGTAGATCAAGCCGGCAGCGAACGCGTCCCCGCCACCGACCCGGTCGACGATGTCGGTCAGCTGGTACTTTCGCGAGAGCCGCGCCTTCCCCTCCTTCCGCGAGCTGCACATCGCTGACAAGTCGTTGTGGTCTGCCGAATAACTCTCCCGCAGCGTGATGGCGACGAGCTCCACGTTGCTGTGCGCGTCCAGCACTTGCCTCGCCAGTGCCTCGTACTTTTTCGCCGACAGTTCCACGCCGCCGATCTTCTGATCCAGCTGCATGCCGAGCGAGTTCTGGACGTCCTCCTCGTTCGCCACGACGACGTCCACGTGCGGCATCAGCTGTACCATGACCTCGGGCGCCTTCTTCCCGTACTTCCACAGGTTCTTGCGGTAGTTCAAGTCGCACGAGACCGTGAGGCCGCGCTCCTTCGCCGCTCCGGCTGCGGCGACCGAAAGCGCCGCGCAAGACGCGGAGAGCGCCGGGGTGATGCCCGTGACGTGAAACCACCGCGCCCCGGCGAAGACCGCGTCCCAGTCGAAGTCTTCGGGTTTCGCCTCGGAGATCGACGAGTGCTCGCGGTCGTATGTCACGCTCGACGGCCGGGGGCCGGCGCCGGCCTCCAGGTAGTACGTCCCCACGCGCCTGCCCTGGCGGGCGACCTTCGAGGTGTCGATGTTCATAGAACGGAGGAACGCGATCGCGGCGTCGCCTATCGCGTTCTTCGGCAACGCGGTGACGAAGCGCGCCTCGATGCCGAGATGTGCCAGCGATATGGCCACGTTGGCCTCCCCGCCGCCGAACGTCGCCTCGAGGGCTGGCGATTGGAACAAGCGCTCGTTCCCGGGCGACTTCAGCCTGACCATGATCTCGCCGAGGGTCACGACCGCCTTCTTTTCCGTTTGAACCATTTCATTCTCCCCTTGATGGATCCCGTCATTGCTTCAATTCCTTCACGACGCCTGATGCCTTGCTGCAGGCGGCGGTGATATCGCCGAATCTCTGCTCCTTGATGAGCTGCTTCGGTGCGAGGAAGCTGCCACCGACTGCCAGGACGTTGGGAGCGGCGAGGTAATCCTTCAAGTTGGCCAAGGAGATGCCGCCCGTCGGGATGAACCTGAGCTCGGGATACGGCCCCTGCACCGCTTTCAGCCACTTGATGCCACCGGACTCCTCGGCGGGGAAGAACTTCAGCGTGTCGAGGCCCATGCCGACCGCGGCCTCGATCCCGAGGGTGGAGTCGACGCCCGGAATGAAGGGCAAGCCGGCATCGATCGCGACCGCGACCACCCCTTCGTTGAAGCCGGGCGAGACCAGGAACTCCGCACCCGCCCGTATGGCACGCGAGGCCTGCTCCTTGGTCCGGACCGTGCCCGCTCCATAATGCAGCCCGGTTCCCGCGCCCTTCAACGCGAGCAGCGCGTCTCCCGCGCCCTCCGTCCTGAAGGTGATCTCGATGTAGTGCACGCCGCCTTCCAGGAGCGAATGCGCTAGAGGTACTGCGGAGGCTGCATCGCCGATCTCCACGACGGCGACGAGCTTGCATCTTTTCAAGTCCTGAACCAGGGCACTCATCTGCATCGCCAGTGACGATCGATCTCCAGGGGGACGATATTTAGGTTTCGACTTGGATGTGTTATTACCGCCGCAACAAGGGATGACGCGAATGAAGACCATCCACTTCGTCATCTGGGCCTCCCCCCTCGCAACCTTCCTCGGCTTTTTCCTCACCCGATGGATCGTTGCAGCCTGGTCCATCGAGCCAGCTGTCGGTGCTGGTGCCCTCGGGTACGGGTTCCTCGTCGCGGGCTTCTTCGTCTTGCTCGGCTTGCTGGTCAAGCACTCGCTCTTCCAGTTGATCTTCTCTATCGCCTTCATCGTCGTCTCGCTCGCCCCGATCACGCTCTACATCGGATGCTACGCGCAGGCCTACACCCTCGCCTTCATGGGAACCGTCTTCATGGACGCGGTCGCTGTCTACAACATCGTGGATTGCGCCCGGAAGAAGGGAGGGGCGAGGAACTGGGTTCTGATGCGAAAAGCGTTCTGGGCGGTCTTCAAGAACAAGGAGGCGAGGGGGATGAAAGCTGCCAGGAAGCGATTGCTGGCCGGCCTGATCGTCCTCACCGGCCTATACGGGAGCATGGGGTTCCTCATCGCCGCACCCTTCTACGCCGACAAGGCCCCGCGGATCTTCACGATCACGGACGCACAATCGGAGGACTACGAGCTGTTCGTGTACTTCCCGGATTATGCCGCAATCAACGACACGATATGCGACATCTTCGACGAGGTGAACGCCACGTTGTCGTTCCCCCTCACCGAGGACAGGTTCGCCGTGGGAGACGCTGGCGGCGACCTGGCAGCGAATAGAACCGCCTTGTTGAACGCCCGCGGCATCAAGGTCGAGGTGTGGCCACTGTTCGAGTGGGACGAGGGCAGCTACCCGAGCATCAGCGAGATCGACAGGTGGCCGGTTCTCTACGAGAAGTTCCACAACTGGACGGTCAGGAACGCCATCACGGTCGACTACATGATGTGGGACATCGAATCGGGCGGGGAGCTGGGGATGGGCAACGGCGACATCGAGGACTGGATCCAGCCGTTCAAGGTGATCGCGGAGCACGGCCGCAACTCGCTGCGCATCAAGCAGCTGGACGAGGTCTGGGGGGAGTCGCTGGCGACGATCCGCGCCCTCGGCGAACGGTGCCGCGCCGACGGGCACCTCATGGGCACGACCACGCACACGATCATCGAGGACCTGTTCGACGGCGACGCGGACGGTCAGAAGTTGTCGGGCCTTCCCGTGTGGGACGCCGCGGACGCGTTCGATTTCATCTCGATGATGGTGTACCGGGGATGTGAATGGGGCGGTGAGCCCGCGACGGCCGATTACGTCTACGATTACACGCGCATGAACGCCCTCGTCAACAACCAGCCGGGCGACACGGTGGCGGTCTGCCTTGGATGCATCAACTACACGCCCTACCCGAACGTGACGAGCGTCGTGAGCGACGTCCACCTGGCCCTCGCCGCTGGCGCGAACATGATCCGGCTGTTCCAAGCAAACTCGTGGATCAACGGCGTGGGCACCTGGCAGAACCCGAACGGTAACTGGGTCTACGGTGGGCCGGCCCATGGTGTTTCGGGCTTGCGCGACCTGCTCCTGGCATGCCGGGTCGGCGGGACGGCCACCTACCAGCCAACGGCTGGGCGGCGACAAGCCTTGCTCTCCAGCGTCGCGTACGACGTCCTGTTCGACCTGGGAAAGCCGTTCTGACCCGGACTCGTCATCCCACGACCCGCCTCCAGGCGTCCACCAGTTCTACCAGCCTGGACTCGTCCGCGGGGACGAAGATGCAGACTATCTCGGATCGCTCTCGGGTTACCGGGGAGGGCGAGAACCGCAGCTGGCCGCCCACCGCGTCGACGTGGTACCACCCGCCGTCGAGCCGGCAGAAGCCCTTGAACCGCAAGATCTTATCCTTGACCGCGTCGTAATAGCTGAGGACTTCATCGCGGGCGAGCGTACGGCTCGATTCCAGGACGAGCTTCCCTGGCTGGTTCCCCGGCTCGTTCAGGCTCCTGTCCGGACGGGGCACCTCCCCGCCGGCCTCGCCTGGATGGAGCGCCGCTGGCAAGGGGATCGCTGCCCCCGTGGCATACTCAACGCGGGCGCCCTGGTTGATCCACCGGATCCTCGCGGCGATCGCCTCCTTCTTGGGATCCACGGGCTCCTTGAGCAGGTCCACCTTGTTAACGACGACGATGGTCGCTTGCTTGACTTGGCGGTGAACGACGGGGAAGAGGTCGAGCTGGCTGACGAACATCGCTGCGTCGACGAGGCAGATCGTGCCGGCGTGCGCGAACTCGTGATCCGGGTCGATGTCTGAGGCTATCTTGATGTCGGCCTTGACAGGGGAGGGATCGGCCATGCCGGAGGCCTCGACGACGATGAGGTCGGGCTTGTGGCCCGCCAGGGCGCGCAGCCCGGCGACGAACTCCCAGTGCCGGCACGAGCAGAAGATCGAGCCGCCGGCCACGCCATGCACCTCCGGGACGTTCCCGTGGCCGTGGCCGCGGCTGATCACCTCCGAGTCCACGTTCACGTCGCCGAAATCGTTAACGAGCACCGCGATCCTCCGGCCCCCTTCCGTGGTGGAGAGGAGGTAGTTGATGAACGTGGTCTTGCCGCTCCCGAAGAAGCCGGTCACGAGATAGACGGGGATGGAGGGCTTCGCCACGGGTGCTGCACCTTCATGCCCTTGGTTTTCGCTTCCATAGGAACACGTCGAGCACCGTGATGACGCCACACACCGCGAACCCGATCGGGAGTATCCAGACGTATTCGCTATCGAACAGGAAGTTGTGCTTCGGGTCGTATATCCCGTCGCCCGCCATCTCGACGTAGTCGACTCGCCGGCCCCTGAGCCATTGGACGAGGCCCGTCCTGCAATATTCCCCCGTCTGTCCCTCGCCGTCGAACAGCACGCCACCGTTCGAAGCCGCCGTCGTCTGCGTCCAGTCGTGGTGCTCGAATCCCCAACCGGGATAACCCGGCATCGTCAAGTGCTTCGTGCCGTTCGCCCAGAACTCGAAGCACAGCTCGTCCTTGTGCACGTGCGATTGCTCGTACGTCTTGGCGGTGGCCGTGAGGTACGATGCGTTGTCCCCCCACTCCGTGCGCAGCATAACCAGGCCCGAAGCCGGTGCCACGTAGCTGCACCCGCTGTAGGCCGGGTGGGGGGAGACCTTCGCGTCGAGCACGGGTTCCCTGGGCACGATGGAATGGTTGCCGAACAGGAAGTGCTCGATTGGCGACGTGGCGGTCGTGTTGCTGTATCGCTTGTAGTAGAGCCACATCAGCTCCTGGGCGAGCTCGTCACCACCGGTTCCACCCGTCCTCGCGAAGAACGGGGCGAGGATCATCGCGTTCTGCGCCCCTGAGGTCTCGGAAGCGGCGTCCTCGAACAGCGGGAAATAGCCGTCGGGGGTCGCACACCTCGCGGAGAACCGGTACACGGAGTGGAACCGGTCGTCGACGAAATAGTTGGGAAACCCGAGGCCCGCGAACCGGGCGAGTGTGATGAGGAACCGCTTGTGGCTCGAGAAGGCGTACCCGATGTATCCCTGGCCCTCGTAGATGCCGCCCTCCAGCTTCACGTTCTCGCGGAGGTAATGGTCGGTCTTCTCGAGGGTGGCCCGCACCAGGGCGGCGTCCTTCAGCTTGAGCCCAGCGAGCCCTGCGCCCGAGCTCACGACCAGCTCCCAATTGTTGTCCCCGCAACCGGGCAAGTAATCCCCGACGAACAGCGCGTACGCAGATATCTCTCCCCTGATCGCCGTGTTGTTTTCGGCCGAGACAAGGCCCTCGATGAAGTCCCACGCGAGGACGTAGTTGGCCAGGTTGATGCCGTGGTGGAGGTACTTCGGATCCTCGTCGATGCGATTGATGTGGTCGTGGACGAGCAGCAAGAACTTGACCACGGCATCCGCCCGGGTGGTGTTTTGCGTGAGCCACGCGTCGAACGCCAGGCTCAGCGCCCGCGACGACCGCTTCATCACGCTGGCGATCGACGTGTCGGAGAGGTCGTGTCCCAGGGCGGTGACTGCGTCGCTGTTTAACTTCGTGGAAAGCGCCCCGTCGATCCCCGGCGCTGACGCGTTGTATCGTGCTTGCAAAGCGGGCAGTTCAGACGCGTTGCTGAACAGGAACGGCGTGCCCGCTGGCAGACTGGCTAGTGACGCCGATATCGATGCCTCCGATGCGAGCGGCACGGTCATACGGCTCGATGCGGCTTGCTGCTCGGCCGTCTCTGTTTCCGCCATCCATTTCGAGCCGCCAACCGATTCGAACGTCTCCACTTGTGACGTGGCAACTCCGGACGTGATATTCACGATGTTGGCGCCCGCGACGAAGGCCCCGGTTCCCTCGCGCTCCATGAGGATGGATCCCTGGAACTGGAAGTGTGGCGACGGATGGTACGTCGTGTTGATCGTCAAAGTCTGGCCGGCGGCCCCTGGCACGTGCAGCCGCAAGGTATTATTCACGAGGATCTCGCGGTCCGAGACCAGCGTCACTGGGCAGGGCTCGCTCGCGTTCTCGATGCCGATGGCGAGCCAGGTGAGCCGCGCCTCACCCTTGTCGCCCAGCTTGGCCTTCAAGTAGGGTTCGAACCGGTCGGTCTCCGCGTTGAAGCCCGATGCACCCTCGATGCTTGCGACGTTCCCGATGAGTTCCACCTGGACGGCGCCGCCCGCTTGCTGCCACGTCGCGCCCCGGCTCGTGATGCCCATGGTTCCTAGGCCGTGCACAACCAGGGTGAACTCCTCGGCAGCGTCCGTGGCGGTGTAGTGGTCTTGGACGACCGCGATCGCGGGCTGATCGCTCGTCGGGTGCACGAACCAGATCGCCCGGTCAACGCGACCGCCCGTCGTGGCTTGCAAGTAGGCCTCCTCTATGCAGAAGGCGATCCCGACCCCTGCCGTCGCGATCGACAGGAGGAACGTGAGCAAGACGAAGAAACGGCCGATTTTCGGGTTAAGGGGACGCATTGTTCATCAACGTTTCGTTTTCTTTCGGAGGTTGTACACTATCGTGACGCCCATTAACGCGACCGGGATGGCCAATCCTATCACGACAGTGAGAAGCTCGGTCTCCATGCAACTCTGCGCGGGGATGGGCGGCTGCCCCTGGTAGAAGATCAGCATCACCGCGTGCTTCGGCTCCAGATGCAGGTCATAGTGCCCACTGATGCCGTCCGCATAACACGTGGTTCCCCCGAAGATGCCGACCACGGGCACCGAAAGGCGGATGACAGATGTGCTGTTCCCCAGCCCGCCGATGATGTATTGCGTGCCGGGCCCGTCTAGGTTCACGCCGATCGCCGCGGGGCGGCCCCGCCACGTGCCACGGGCGATGATGTCCTTGCCCATGAACGCGACGTTCTCGGGCAAGGCCGGGGCGTCCCACCGCAGCGTCCACGCCAGCTTAGCGTTATACACGTTCAAACCAGTATAGTTGTCACCGTAGTACACTGCACCGCCGCATGCCGAGGCGACCATCACGCTGCGCAGGTCCTTCGTGTCGAACGCGTCGGGATCCGGGGTGTTGAACGCCGCGCCCCACCAGAACGATCGGAGCAGCGCCGTCTTGATCTGCCAGTCCGTGAATATGCCCTGGTACCCGCTGTCACAGGTGACGCGGGAGGCGACGAGGTTGGGGTACTTGGCAAGCGACGGAAGGCCGATCGGGGTGCCACACAAGAGAACCGGCAAGTTATACGTCGAGGCGTACTGGTCGAGCAAGTCAAAGTACTGGATGGCACGCTCAGCTCGTGTCTTATCCGCGTTCCAGAGCGAGGCGTTCCACGCGTCCTGGTAGATGGTGTCCGTGATGAAATCGACCTTGATACCATCGATGCCTTGCGCCGCCCACGTCGCGAACACGTCGGCCATGTACGCCTGTACCTCGGGCATGCTCAGGTTCATCTGCACGTAGCCCCAGCCACCCCAGCACCGCACCCATTCCGGGTGTTCCACCTGGATCCAGACGGGGGCCCACCCGATGCGGTTCCAGAGCAAGAGCTTGTACCCGGCAGCGTGCGCCTTCGTGGCGATCGCGTCCACGCCGCTCGGGAACTTCTCCACGTTCCACGTGCTCCAGTTGTAATCCTGTCCAGTCGTTCCCTCGTAGCACCAGCCGGAATCGATGATGTAAAAACCATAACCGCCCTCTTTCAGCGAGATCGTCCTGTCGAGGTCATCCGAAACCGTGTTCTCGTCGATGTTCCCGTACCTGTTGTACCAGTCGCAAGCCCCCGCGGACGCGTTGAAGAAGTTGTCGACAGTCCTTGCCCTCACGGGCGGGTTGAACGACCGGACCTGCTCCGCGTAGGACATGAATAAATCTGAAAAGTTGCTCCCGAACTGGATCCAGCACGTTTCCAGCGAGATCGCGGTTTGATTGTACGCCTGGTACCCGTCGACGATTGGCATCTTGACCGCGAACGACGAGCCGTGTAGCATCACCTCGGTCTCGAGGAGTTCCGAGGTCACCGCCCCGACAAGCAGTCCAGTAGAGGCATCGTGGATCAACGCCGGCGTGCGAGTGAAATCCACGTCGGCATCACGAACGAGCTTGACGGCGAAATTACCCCAGATATCGAGGCCCTCGAAGTAGGAAAGCCATTTATTCCCTGGATCCATGAACGGGAGCACGTCCGACTTCGCGCAAGTGATCAGCTCGAACCTCCCCCCACTGAACGAGAGGTCTGTCTTCGGGAATAGCGACGCGTTGAGCAGCACGGCGCCCAAGGACGGGTAGATGCGGATCTCCTCGACGAGCATCGCGTCGGTATTGTTATACGCGAGGATGTACCGGACGCCGGTGCCCCGCCCGTCGCTGAACGACGAGTTGGTCAGGGATTCCAGCGTCGCCGAGGCTGCAAAGGAGCGGGCGCTGGTGTTGCCCGCTGGCACGTAGCCAAAGTCGACCTTCGCGTTCTGGAACAGCAACTGGTCGTTCACCGTGATGGATTGCCCGTCTTGGGTGCAAATCACGAGCGATTCCGGCGCCGAGCCCCGCACGCCTACGTACCGGTCTTTTTCGCAAGTGCGCGTGTTCGGGAGGAAGCAGCATAGGGTCGCAAACGTCACCATCAGAAGCACAGCCGCGGACAGAGCCAGACCCTTGCGTTCCATAGGCCCACCTCTGGGCTGTTGCATTTAAGAGTTCCCGGTCGGGCACGGCTTTGCCGTGGCAGACGATGCACCTAGTGGATATCGAGCTTTCCGAGCACCGCACTGCAGAAGTGTTCCAGAAGCGAGAAGTCATCGAGAAACGATAGGATCGTGTAGCGATCACGGATCAGCCGTGCACAAAGGATAGCGTCCTCGAGCAACGACATCGTGTAGCCGAGCTCCGCTGGCTCGAGCGGGATACTGGCTTCTCCCATCAATTTTTCGAGTGCTGGGAGGGAGAAAACGTACCGATCTCGCAAGCTCGCGAGTTCGTCCCAGGATTCCGAAATGCGACCCATCCTCGCCGACATCTCCGAGCGCCCCGCCATCGAACTCCGCCACGACCCGACCATCCTCTCGCCCAGGGGGCCATACGCGGCGAGCAACCGCCGTTCCCGGCTCTCGGATCGACGCGAGTGCGTTGAATCCAAGGCCAAGTTCTTGAATTCATCATACTCCAGAGAAAAGACCTCGTGGTACAGCGCTGAAACGATGTACGTGCCGACCGCGACGGTCTCGCCGTGGAGATGCTCGGGAACGTGGCCAGAAAGCCCCTTCATTTCCAAGAAGTGCGAGACGTGGTGCTCGGAACCGGAGATGGGGCGGGTTGAGCCTACCATCGCTGCAGACAGGCTTGACCATAACAAACCCTCGATCAAGGCATGAACCATCTCCTCGTCGTAGCCCTTCTTGAGTCTGAAGGCACGCACGCAGCCATCCAAGGCGGTTTGAACCATGCACGCCGTGCGGGCACAATGGTATTCCTTGTTCATCACGCGCGACAGTTCCCAGTCCATCCGAGCGGTGGACTTCCCGAGCAAGTCACCGAAACCCGCGGCCTTCATCTCGTCCGGCGCGCTCGCCAGGACATCGAGATCCGCGACGACGGCGCACGGCGGGCTGGCCGGGTATGACGTCTTCAAGCCCTGGGTGATGATCGCAGACACGCTCGAAACGAACCCGTCGACCGAGGGGGCCGTGGGAATCGAAACGAACGGAACGTGCATCTCGCTCGCGATAAACCTCGTGATGTCGGTGATCGTGCCAGATCCGACGGCTAGCAACAGGCGCGTGTCCCTTGAGATGCAATGGCGTGCCGCGTCGAGCGCTTTCTCGTCGGGAACCACGTGGCCGTCAGCTCGGAGCTCGCAAACATCGCTTGGTACCCTCCCCGCGCTCAAGAGCTGTTCGACCCTACGCCCGGCCGCCTGGAACGTGTTGCCATCGCAGATGATCCCGACGGGCCCGCTGCCTCCAAGCCTTCTAGCGATCCCCGGGACGCCCTCGATGGTGCCATGGCCGACGTCGATAGAGTCGACGTGCACCGAGTGCGCCCGCCCGCAAGGGCAGCCCTCCACGTTCACGAGTTCCGTGTACTTCGTTCTATCATGACCTCCTCGCGTGGCGCGCGGCATGATGCCGAGGGCGTGATGGCCGCCTCATCACACCTTGGCCTATAACCTCATCTCACCTTGGCCTATAGTCATAAATGCCTACGCCGAGAAATAACCAATGATAAAAATGTACAAGCAGAAGAGGACGGCCACACGCCCGATGACGGTGATCGCGCACCGGGGCTACAGCTCGATGTACCCAGAAAACACCCTGCTAGCGTTCCAGAAGGCCATCGAGATCGGGGCAGACTACATCGAGTTCGACGTCCGGCGCACGAAGGACGACGTCCTGGTCGTGTCACACGACGCGTCGTTGGAACGATGCGGTAAGACGAACGCGCGCGTTGACAACAGCACGCTGAGCGAGCTCCGGGCGATCAATCTCGGGAGCGGTCAACAAATCCCGACCCTCGAAGAGGTGTTCCGGCTGTGCAAGGGGAGGATAGGGATGCACCTGGAGATCAAGGGGTTCGGCATCACGCCGCAGATCGCTCGGATGATACGGGAGCAATGCGTGGAAAGCGAGGTGATCGCCTCGAGCTTCAAGCACGTCGAACTGATGCGCATCAAGGAAGAGGTGTCCGACTTGCCTTGTTCAATCGTCGTCCCCGCGGAGAGCTATGAGGGAGCGAGCCCGGCGGTCATGGAGGGTACGTTCCTCTTCAAGGCAATGGCATTCAAGGCTACAGGGATCCACGTGAGCCAATCATGCTTGAGCGAAGAGCTCGTGAAAAAGGCTCACGACGCAGGCTTGTATCTGAACGTCTGGAACGTGGACTCGCCGATCATCTGGGAGGCGTGCCTGGAGATGGGGGTCGACGGGGTCTTCACGAACGACGCGGGAGGGCTAATCCAGTACCTCGGACAAGTGGAATAGGTTCGTGATGCGGCATGGTGGAAAGAGTTGACGTGCTCGTCGTCGGTGCCGGCACCACGGGCGTCTACTTCGGCTGGCTGATGGCCAAGAAGGGCCATTCGGTCTTGATCATCGACAAGGACGCGAGGGAGAAGGTGGATCAGCGGCTGGAGATCATCCACTTCGTGCCGCGGGTCATGAAGCAGCTGGGAATCCCGGTTCCGACGGAACCGCCCGAGTTCGTGCTGCGCTACAAGGACATTGCGGTGTCGAGGCTGCCGCTCTGGCTGCAGCGCATGTACAAGCTGCTGGAAGCTAGTGGCGTCCGGCTCGATTTCTCTTGTGAGTTCAAGGAGCTCATATACGATAACGGCCGGATCGTGGGTGCCAGGGTGGAGGGCGATGGCGCGGAGCGCGATATCCTCGCACGCCTCGTGGTCGATGCCTCGGGAATCGCCTGTGCCGTCCGCTCAACCCTGCCCAAGGATTACGGCGTGGACACGTGGAAGTACGACCCGACGAGGATGTTCTACGTGATCCTCCATTACATCAAGTGGAAGGAACCCGACAAGCCCCATCCAAAGGTGGGGGACATCATCCCCTCGTACTTCCAATTCTTCGACCCAGGCTATGGCGGGGACGATTGCATCATGGGCATCGCCGTCCCGGACTCGTTCGTGAACGCGGAAAAGATGATGGCGGAGATCATCGAGAGATACCACTATCCCCCCTTCGAGTTGAAGAAGCGGGAATTCAATTACTTCCCCTTGTCACCGCCCCCGTACTCGCTCGTAGGGGACGGTTTCTTCTGCGCGGGAGACTCGGCCTCCATCATCAACCCCCTGGCCGCGCGGGGCATCGTCGAGACGTGGACGCTGCTGAAGAACGTGGAACCAGAGTTCGACAACGCATTGAAATCGGGGGAATACCTCTCGAAGGAACGCCTTTGGAACGTGAACGTGAAGCATTTCCGCCACGAAGGCGCGGATCTGGCCCACACACTCATGATCGCCTCGTTCGTCCACTTCATCCCGGAGAAGGAGATAAATCTACTCTTCGATCAGCTACGCCCCATCGTCGACACGTCCACCAGCAGCGACGACGACTCCGCTCCCGAGGAGTTCGCGCTATCGTTCGGGATGCTCGTCAAGATCCTCTTCAAGGTGATCGGGTGGCTGTTCCGGCGGAAGGTGTCCTTGAAGAGCATCAAGCACGTGCTGCGGATCAACGGGCTTGCTGGACGGATCAAGAAGCATTACCAGCGGTACCCGGAGGAGCCGGACGACTTCGAGGGCTGGGCTCGAAAGGCTGACGAGATCTGGGCGAATCGTCGACTTCCAGCCCCGCCAAGAATGTAAATAACGAACCGATCGCGCGCGCGTGTTCTTGTTTCTCGAATCAAGCTCCGGGAATCATACAACTCATCACGACAGGATCGTGGTCGCTGAGCCATTGCTGACCTGCGTTCGCCTCGGGCACGGCCTCGATCATTGCCACGTGGACGTCCATGGTCACGAAGATGTAGTCTATCACCATAGGGGGCGCATAGCCGTGCCTCAACCGGAACGCGTTGTACACCGGCTTGGAACCGTAACCCTCGAGAAAGGAGTAGAACGGGAAGATCGGCGGCATGTTGAAGTCACCAGTCACTATCACCGGCAACCCAGCCGTGCGGCTCGCGATGTCCCCGTTCAGCTGCATGGACGCCTTGATATGGAACTCGGGGTAGAAGCCGTAGTGGGTGTTATAAAAATAGAACTCCGCGCCGGTCGCCTTGTCCCGCAGATGAACCCACTGGTACGTCCGCTTGATTGTCTCGGTGAGCCAAGTGCGGCTGGACACCTCGGGCGTGTCGGAGAACCAGAGCGTTCCGCTGTCGAGGAGGTCGAACCTGTCGACGTCGTAGAAAATGGCATCATGTTCCCCGGTCTGGTTTCCGAACGGTGTTTCCCGGCCGATACCAACCCACGTGTAATTCCGGCTGGAGAGCGTGGAGTTGAGGTAGTCTCCTTGTATTTTAAAAACCTCTTGCAGGCCGAACACGTCTAGGTCCAACGAATCGATGTAATCGGACAAGGGTGCCCGCCGCTCCGGCCACTGCTTCAAGGTACCATCCTCGCCCGCGTACAAGATATTGAAGCTCATGGTCTTGATCTCGATCCCGCCACTGAAAGCTGGGCGGTTGACCGGCGTTAGCAAGAGCCCAAGGGAGGACACGCACGCGACGACCAGTACCAGGGCGATCGTTTCCTTCCGTTTGTAGTTCATATCCGGATTTCGATTATAGAACGGGATCCCCTTCTTAACGATCCAAAGCACAGCGATCCCGGTTCCCAAACTGAACGAAATGATGTACATTCCGTCGAGACCGAGGATCCGGCCCGCGACGACCACCCCGTAGAAGACGACGAGCGTTGCTATCAGTGCCGCAAGGATGAACCGGAAGAACCCCGCGCGAATCCTTTGGCCCGTCCCGAGGCTTCTTACACCCCCATCACCCGCCAAACCGTCCCGAAGCATCAAGTAACTAAAAACACGCGTTGCGAGGATCGTGAAGAATAATGCCGTCAGCAGCGGTGCGCAAGGGCCTATGACGACTATAATGGCCATCTCCAAGAGTATATGCGACCACCTCCTCCGATCCTGTCCTGTGTAATGCCGATAGAAGAAAACGCTGAAAGAATAGGCGAAAAACGCCGTCAGGATAAGGAGGACGAGGTTGAACTCTAGTAGCAGCATATGCTTCACCCACGCGGTTAGCTCTAAATACTTGCACCAATGATCCCTCCTCATTGCGATATTTGAAGCAAGCCTACATCCGGCAGGGAAGGCAACCATGGAGCAAACCGTGTCCGCGAGGAACCCAACGACCGTCAAGGCCGCACGGCTCCTATCAACGGGCTCGTTGTTGGGCTGGATCCTCTTATACGTCGCTGTAGTTGTTTTGATCTCCTCCGGGGAAGAGGGCCACCTTGCCCACCAGTTTGTCCATCCGATCGGAGCGGGGTACATAGGCTCGGGTCTTGCTGGCACCGTACTTATGCTGAAGGAGGCCCGCGTGGTTGCCGGGGGCAGCATCATCTTCTGGGGTTACGTCGCCACGACATGTACGATGGTGGTTCTTGCGTTCCCGCTCTTCATCCCCGATAGCTCGGGATTCGAGTGGTACGTCTACGTGATGCTGGTGCTTCTGCTCGCGGGCGTTATAGGTGGTAGCCTTGTTCTGTGATAATGGCAGCCATCGAACATGTGTTTGACCTCAAAGGCGTTCCCATAAATAAATTATGAATTGCGCCGTTATCGAAGATGATTACTAGCATGCATCGATTAACGTGAACTAAAACATACCGAGCAGAGATCTACAGAAGGAGATGGAAAAGGTGGAGGGACCCAGCAAAGATAAAACTAGGTTGAACCAATTGCTCTTGTATCTCGTCACGACGCCCCAAACCCTCGGCAATCCGGGCACGTGGCTCCCGGTCAACGTGCTCTACTTGTCGACGCTCTTCTGGCCCGGTGAGCCATTTCAGGGGGAAAAACTAGGTTTCGTTTATGGTATGTTCTTGATCATCACCGCCACGATGCGCCTCGTCTATGGCCTGATCGTCGATCGTGTCAATAGAAAGAGATTGATGGTCATTCACAACGCGTTATGCGCGCTCGTCGTGCTTCTCTATGCGTTCATTCCCGAAGGGAATGGTAACACCTCATTCTTGTTCTTTTTCTTCCTAACGATGGTGTTAGGCTTTATGAAAGGTGGATCGTGCGAGAACGATTCGCCCGTGCTTAATTCCCTCATCGACGACGTCGTGGATGAAGGAAAGCGATCAGGCGTGTTTGGCATGCTGGGCATGATCGTGCAAGTCGTTGGCATTCCGGGGTTGCTCGTCTCGGCGTGGGTGTTTGAAAACTACTGGCGCTTCTTCTTCCTCGCCGTGGGCATCATGTTACTCGTCCCCGTCGCCCTCATCGCGCTCAAGTTCGAGGAACCAAAGCGTGGCGCGAAGAAACAAGAACTGAAGGAGGTCTTGAAACGGGATGACAAGGTGTACGATTACAAGCTCTCGAGGGAGACCATTAAGTCGACCGTCCTCAGCCCCACCAACGTGCTCGCCTTCGTCGAGGGCTTTTTCACGCAAGCGATCCTCGCCGTGCCATGGTTCTTGGTTTTCTCCTTCTTGCAAGCGCCACCGAACAACCTCAGCGCGCTCAACCTGGGCCTGCTCGCCGTTTTCTTCGGGGTTCCGGGGGGCTTTTTCGGCGCGCTTGGCGTCGCAAAATGGTTTAACAAGTACGCGAACAAGTTACGGGCCAGGATAGGCTTCATCATCCTGTTCTTGTCGCTCTCGTTCGTGTCTTACCTGGCCATGGCTTCGATTCCATATCCCCACATCACGAGGGAGACGGGCGCGGACTTCCTCTTCATCATCCAGCAGCCCGCGTACATCTTCCTCGGGCTGCTCTTTTTCGTCGCCCAGGTCTTCATGATCGGGCACACGGTCAATCAGCGGCCGATCTTGCAGAAAGTGAACCTCCCGGAGGCCCAGGGTCTCATCATGGGGGCAAACCATTTCCTCGAAATCGTAGGCAATGGGTTCGGCGTGATGCTCTCAGGCTTCTTGCTGGTCGCGTTCGGCAGGAATTATGCCTTGACCGTGCTGGTTTTGGTGCTGGTCGGCGTCATCGGCACGGCGATGTGGGCACTTGACTTGAGGTACGTCGAAACGGACGTGGACCAGGTGTCGAAGCTTCTCAGCACACGTGCAAGGGAACTCGGAGGATTATAGCCGATTTACGTCCGATCGGCAATCGAGCCTATTGAATCGATCGCGCCACGAAATTCTTTAAAGGCATCCATTTCGATAGTCATTCCAGAACAGATCGATGCGAAAGCCTCTGGGTAGCAAGTTTGCACCCGTCATACAAGGAGGAAGAATCGGAAATTGAAGGTGAAAGACAGATTCATGGCGGTATTCGAGCACCGCACCCAGGATCTCGACAGGATCCCCATCTTCATGAGCGGGGCACCTGTGACGGGCTTATTCCACCAAGCATGGGTCGACGAAGTCGCCGACGAGAACCTGCCGGACGAGTCCGTCAAGATCATCCCCGGCGTGGGCGACATGACGCTGCAGACGTGGCTCGGCGCCGAGTCCGCCCATGTATCCATCCCGGCGGTGTGCAACTATCCCTACTCGGAGATCAAGCCGGGGGACAAGCATTACAAACCGGGAGCGAGGAGGACGGTCGACGTGTCTGGCCGCATCATGGAACAGAGCACGATGCACGGCGTGCCGTATTCCTGGCACGTGGGGCCGTATTTCGACACGTGGGAGGCGCGAGAAGCGTTCCTCGCCGAGCACGGCGAGTTCTGGGACGACAGGTTCGCCCCCGGGGAGGAACACGTGAAGCGGTTCAAGGACCAGTGGAGGGCCCTCGAGGAGGACGGCTCGTTCTTCCCCATGGGCGGCGCGTGGATCATATGGGAGGCGATATTCGAGGGGGTGGGCCCCCTCGCGTTCGCCAGGATGTCGAGGAAGGAACCCGCGAAGCTGGATAGGATCCTGGAGCAGAACGCGATGCCCATCATCCGGTCACTGTCGATGCAGCTCGAGACGGGGCTGGTCAACGTGGTCTCGTTCCCGGACGACCTCGGCCAGAAGGATAGGCCACTTCTTTCTGTCCAGCATTACGACCGGTTTATGAAGCCGATCCTCGTGCAATATGCGAACTTGTGCCACAAGCACGGCGCGAAGCTCATGATGCACAGCTGTGGGTTCATCGAGCCACTCGTTCCAAGCTTCATCGATGCGGGCCTGGACGCGCTCCAGGCTCTCGAAGCCACGGCGAACATCGACCACGCGCGCCTGCGGAAGGCCACCAAGGATGAATTGATCCTCGTTGGCGGGATGGACTCGAGCCTCGTGCTCACCTTCGGCACGCCGGATGACGTCGTCAGCGAGGTGAAGAAGAAATACCAGGACATGATATGGAACCCGGATGACACGTGCTACATCGCAGGGCCCACCCACGACATCCTGGATTGCTCGGTTAAGAACGTCGAGGTCTTCCGCGACTCCATGCGAAAATATGGCACTTACGAGAACGGAAAACCCCTGGCCCTCCACGGAAGCGTGGCCAGGTAGGCGTTCCTCGTCTTCCCCGGCCTCAGGATCGAGGTAAAGCTATTATCGGACGCGGAGAAGATAGGAGGCTGGTGATGCACGTGAACGCGATATTCCCCCTCCCCGTCAAGATCACGGAAATTGCGGGATCTCTCGCAGTTCCAGAAAAGGTTCTCGATGCCCTGGCAGGTCCAAGCGCCGGTTTCCAAGCATATGCGGATCGACTCGCTCGACTCGATGTTCAACTGCACACCTCGCCAATTAACACCCCGATTGCGGGCATCGGCACCGAAGGATACACGCTAAGGGTGTCAAATGATGGCATCGCCATAGGAGCCAATTCCGAGGCCGGATGCTTCTACGGCGCCCAGACCCTGCGCTGGATGCTCCAGCCCGACGGGAGTGGTGAGACGTGCACGTGCCAGGCCGGCTTCTGCGAGATAATGGACTACCCGCGCTTCCCGTACCGCGGCTACATGCTCGACGAGGGCCGCTACTTCCTGGGTGTGGACGTGGTGAAGTCCGTGCTCGATTGGATGGCACTCTTGAAGTTGAACCGGTTCCACTGGCATCTAACGGAGGATCAAGGTTGGCGCGCCGAGATCAAGAAGTATCCTAGATTGACGGAGATTGGATCCAAGCGCGACAGCACGCCCCGCTACCGCAACCGCGAGCCACCAAATGGGGAAACGAACAGCGACGGGACGCCTCACTGCGGGTTCTACACGCAGGAGCAGGTAAAGGACGTCGTGGCCTTCGCGGGCAGGCGGCACATCACGATCGTCCCTGAAATCGAGATGCCGGGCCACGCGACCGCCGCGTTGGCGAGCTATCCCGAGATGCGGTGCGTCTTGCCCGACGACCTCCCTCCCGGTGGTGCGGACGTCCTCGGGCGCCACTTGGACGGCTCCAACATCAAGGTCGCCACTCGATGGGGTGTTTCCGCCAACATCTTATGCGCGGGAAACCCTAAAACCATCGACTTCCTCCACGACATCCTCAAGGAGGTCGTCGACCTGTTCCCCGGGCCGGTCATCCACATCGGCGGCGACGAGGTGCCGAAAACGCAATGGATCTGTTGCGAACGATGCCAGGAGAGGATCGCCAACCTCGGCCTCAAGTCGGAGGAGGAGTTACAGAAAGCCTTTACTGCCGAGATCATCGACTATTTGGCAAGCCTGGGCAAGCAGACCATGCTGTGGAACGAGCACACCGACGAGGGGCTCGCCGCACGGAAGGACAATGTCATTTGCCAGTACTGGACGGGATCCCTGGACAAGGTGGCCGGATTCCTCGAGAAAGGCGGGAGGCTGGTCATGAGCCCGTCGAGCCACGTGTACGTGGATCACTCGTACGCGCTGTTGCCGCTGAGGAAGGTCTACCACTACGAGCCGCTGGGTGAGGAAGCCGAGAAGGCTCTCAGCAAGCGGGCGTTCGAGAGCGCGAGCTCGGGTGGGATCATCGGCGTGGAGGCACCCATGTGGGGCGAGGTGTTCAAGAGCAAGTGGCAGGTCGAGTATTGCACCTTCCCGAGGCTGCTCGCGGTGGCCGACATCGCGTGGGCACCAAAGGGCGCCAAGGATCATGCTGGTTTCATGAAGCGCGTGGAGCGGGCCTTGGAATACCTCGATGTGCTCAAGATAAACCATGCCACGCTCGAGGACGCCGATCCAAGCGACGCGACGATCGAGAGGGCTAAGAAGCACCCCGATTTCGGCGGATATGCTTACTTCTAAGCGAGCTAGCGGAAGATGTTCAAAACCGGTGTATGGGAGCCGCGCCCCCCGATAATAAAGCCGTGGAAGGTGATCCCGAAATTGCCCGAGTTCGCCGGGGCGTGGGTCGTCTCGGGCGACCTGGATGGGGACGGCGACCTCGAGTTCGTGACGGGACGGAACGTCGCGCAGCACATCACCGCCATCGCAGCGTTGATGCAGGATGGTAGCACGCTCTGGACGTGGGGTGGTTCGGGCGCTGGAGAATATCGGATAGCTTATGATATCCCTCTACAAGTGTACGACATCGATGATTGTGGCAATCCCGAGGTCATTTTCAGCACGGGGCGCACCTTAAGGGTTTTAAACGGGAGCGACGGGGAGGAGAAGGCGAGGTGGATCCTCCCGGACGGTTTGGAAGTAGCTGACTGCATCACCTTCGCAAACCTCAGGGGGCTCGATCGCCCGAAGGACATCATCGTCAAGAGCCGCTATACCAAGCTCTGGGCGTTCACGAGCAAGTGGGACATGCTCTGGGAATGGCCCCCGTGCGGCAAGGAGCTCGGCAACACACCTTTCGGGATGGCTCTCAAGACGTGCCACCATCCGGAGCCTTTCGACCTCGATGGCGACGGTAAAGACGAAATACTTGCGGGGAACGTCATGTTAGACCACGACGGGTCGGAGCTTTGGGCGCTCAATTCGGACAACTTGGCATCAAGGGGGCACCTGGACGCGATGCGGGTCGTGCATGCTGCCCGGAACCTTGCGGACGTGCGGATGCTCGTGACCTACTGCGGGGGGAACACCTTGGCGATGGTCGACGGGAACGGGAACCCCGTTTGGGAACACGCCGACGGGCACCATTACGAGAGCATCGACTTCGGCCCGATCTCGCCGGATGGACAGCTCGGGCTTTATGTGGATATCACGACGCGTCCATATTTTGGAAACAACCGCGGTCGCCTTTATAACATCGACGGCACGCTCATCGGGGAATATTCGATGGATTATAGCCGCCACCACCGGATGGTCGATTGGAACGGGGACGGTGCCAACGAGATCGTGCTCGGGAACGCCGCCGCTCTCGTGAACACGCGAGGGGAACACGTCGCATCTTTTGATTTGGGACCAGATTGGAGGCGCATCAGAGCTAACCCAGAAAGCCTCGATCTCTGGTTCAACAGGCCGGGGGACGCCGAGCCACTGGTATCTGTGCTCCCTATCGTCAAACCGCGAGCTAAAAAACCGCAAGGCGACGTGTTATTACACACGCAAGAGAGAATATACATCTACGCAAATCCTAGCGATGGTGGAACGCAAGCATGCACCTCACCCTCGGACAGACCATATAGGGACGA
>JAFGBX010000296.1 GCA_016932935.1 Promethearchaeota archaeon
AAGCGCCTCCTCGGCTTGATCATCCCTTTGGGCCGGATGCTATTTATACCGAGCTGCCCCTGGTGAGGTACGAAGGCGGCCGGGGGATCGAAGCGCCGGCGGGCACGCCTTCCTCGGTGGACGTTGCGCCGATGGCGTCGGGGTCGTGCTCCCACGGCCCGCGACGCGTCGATCACGTCCTCGCGGCGCCGCGCTGGTGCACCCGCATGGGGTACACGATGCCGACGTACGTGAGCGTGCAGAACGCTGGCACCGCCGCCATCGACAGGTAGTAGAAGATCTGGCGGGCGGCACGCGCCTCCTGCGGCTCGAGCCCGATCCCCTGGATGTTGTGGACGATGTAGAACGCGAAGAAGAGGACGAGCGCCACGCCGGCGAGGGACAGGGCGTACAGCCCGACCCTCTCCTCCTTCGACTTGGTCGCCCGCACGCTCTTCAGCGGCTTCACGAGCAGCGCGAGCATGTTGAAGACGCCGATGGCGATGACGGGCAGCGTCTGGAAGATGGACTCGGCAGCCGTGATTTCGACCCACACGGACTTCGTGAGTAGCACCAGGAAGACGACCAAGAGCCCGAAAAAGACGAGCACCGACACCCAGTTCCGGCGGATCTGGGCGCGGTGCGGGTCGTTCGCTTCCAGCGGGTAATGCAACCCGTTGTCGAATATGTCGAGCGTGAATAGCACCCAGTTGATCATGGCCAGCGCGGTGAAGACGAAGATCGACCGGTTCAGGAAGTCGTTCAGCAGCGTGTTGAAATAGGCGAATTCCACGACCAGCGACAGCGCCAGCAGCGCGATGAAGGCGACGAACGCCAGGATCAGGACGCGGATCGTGTCTGACGGCCGCGCCTTGAACCGCTTGGCCAGGTTCATGACGAGCACGACGTTCACGGCGATCGCGGCCAGGAAGTTGACGATGGCGGCATAGTCGACGAACGCCCACGGCTCTTGGATGACCGGGCTGTAGACCGACGGCGTCGCGAGCACGATCACCATGATAATCCCCCAGTATGACAATATCGCCAACCAGGAGAGTCTCACGACGTTCAGGGTTTGGCTGGCCATCTGCATCCTCGTCCTCGGGCACTCGATTAGGAGATATCAACGAGCCGGTATTAAAGCCTATCGCTCCCGGGGGCGGAGCACTCGTGGACGTTCCAGGATGAAGGGGCGGGCGGGATCAATATAAATGTAGATAGCCTGCGATGAACAGCCCCACGACGCTCCCGGCGAGCACGCCCCACGCTGCCTTGCTCCAGGTGAAGATCTTGTACCCGTCGAAGGGCATGCCCCCCGCGGACTTGATGGGCAGGATGTTGAAGATCGCGAGCCACAAGTTCATGGTGAAGGCCATGTCCAGCACGACGCGCCAGGCCCCCGTGCCGACCAAGGAAGCGAGCAGCCGGGACGCCACCGCCGTGATAGCGTTCACGATGGGCCCGACGACATACACCAGCCCGGTCTCCCGCCGGTTCCTCGTGTACGACCAGTCGAGTTGAGCGACGTACGTCGAGCCGTACGCGGGGTAGATGCCGCCCACGATGCCGAGGGCGAGCATGAACCAGAAGCCCGACGACCAGGCCTTGAAGCACGTCCGCAGGCCGAGTGCCCGCGCCATCGCCGCGTGGCCCGCCTCGGGGAGCACCACGCTCGACGAGGCGACGACCACGGCCGCCAGGCAGGCGTCCAAGGAGGCGCCCCCGCCCCTGAACAGGACGACGATCCAGAGCAGCGAGTACGCTGTGCAAGCGGCGAGGAGGTGCAGGGCGCCCGGCGATGCCCTGGGCGCGGGGCCGGCTCGCGTGGCACTTCTCTTGAGGAAGAACGTGCCGAAGCCGAAGAGATGCCCTTCATCAGCCCAGAGCTTGAGGAACCGCCCACCGAAGTCCCGAACCTGGTCCGGGAACTCGTAGGGCTTGAAGCCGGCGTGGACGAACATGTTCCAGGAGGGCGAGTTGTACCTGTCGACGGTCGCGTAGACGTCGGGATATCCTCGCGCCTCGAACCAGCCGATCGCCGTGGCGAGCATCGCCTTCGCGACGCCCCTTCCCCGCACGGCTCTGTCCGACGCGACTGCGTCGACGAGGCCCGCCCGCCGCCCGCCGTAGGTGAACGTGCGCAAGGACATGGTTCCCACGACGGCGCCGCCCTGCACCGCCACCAGGCAGCACCCCTGCCGCTTCTTGATACTCTTGATCACGTCGCAGAACGCTATCGAGAACGCGGCCAGATCGATGGGGCCGAGGCACCGCTTGAAGAGCGCCCGCACCGATCCTTGCTCCGATAGGCCCATTTCCCGAATGACGATGCCTTCCATCATGTTCCACCCGAGGAGCACATGGTACGATCCATCCTCTGCGGCATGTTATGGTTGTCGGGTACCGGTTCTTAGCATCGCCGCCTTCGGTCTCGTACTTGGCGTCGTCGCCTGGCGCCTCTGTCGCTTCGGTCAACACCGGCACCAGCAAGAAGGAGTGGAAGCGAAGTGCTGACACGCGCCGAGACGCGGTGCGCCTATGATCCGGTCGTAGATGTGTTCGTGGAACGAAATACATAAATTCACGCTGATCAAAAATCTAAATGGACAATATATCTTAGTGGATAAGACGTGTTCAGCGATACAAGGCCATGTAGAGAATCGATCCTTGAACGTGGCTTTATTAAAATACGATTTTGGAAATAATGAACCTGACCAGTTTCTTCTTTCAAAGGGGGGACAGTCAGCAAACAACATGCAAAAGAGGAGAGGATAAGCGTGAGAAATGGAACAAATTCGGCCGGGGGGGGAAGGAATTCAAAGTCGCTGCTTCAATTTACGGTTCTTGTCTGCGTCGTCATATTCATTGGCATTCTTATTTCCATTAACGGCAATAACCTGGGCGATGATCCTAGTAGAGATGTTGATACTGGAAGCAAGGAAGACCGATTTTTCTTCGCTCCCCCGTTGGATACTGAAGAACCCACGGAAATCTTGCCCTCTGGAAGTTTATCCCCTGTATTCAGCGAAACATTCGAAGCATCTTTCCCAGATGTTAATTGGTATGTTGGAGATTGGGAAAGCACGTGTGATAGCGATTATTGGGGCGTTTCGAACTACCGGCCATATGCAGGAACGTATAGCTGCTGGTGCGCTCAGATTGGTGATAATTCCTACTACGGTGGCACAAACGCTGCGAACCACCGGTACGACAACTATATGAATGCATACCTGATTCGGCGATACGCAACCGATGCATCCGCGTGGGACGTGGGTTACGTGGACTTCTACGCCTGGTCGTCCACCGAATCAGGTTACGATTATCTCGACGCTTTATGGTATTCCGTTACTTTCGGTGGCTGGGTGGAGGATTCGAGCCAAAAAATCCAAGGGAGTTCGGCCTGGACCCGGACCTACTGGAAGATGCCCTACAGCTATCTCAACTCGACCGCCGCCTTCGGGTTCGGCTATCACAGCGACGAGATCGTCTGCACGTACGAAGGCATCTATGTCGATAACGTCCAATTCGTTCGTGCCGATCTCACGATAGAGGCGAGTTCCTACATTTCCCCCACGTCCCTCGTGGCGGGCAATTCATTCACCATGTATTACTACATCCACAACCCTTGTCCATTTTCCGTGAGTTGCGGGCTTGGGGCAAGCATCTACAGTGCATCAACGGGGTGGATCGATGACCCGACCCACGACGCCGTGGTCTCCCTCCCATCAGGATACAGCTGGCAATCGAGAACTTTCTCAGTTCCTTCGGCTGCTCCCGTGGGCACGTACGACGTGGGCTTTGGGATCTGGTCGAGTACGCCTGGTATCACGACCAACGGCAATCGTATGTGGGGATCCTTGACGAAAACGGGGGCGCTTTCCGTCGTCACCCAGCCAGACTTGATAATCACGGATATTTACTTGAACGTGTCCCCGCCTACGGGTTACCAGAGCGTCACTATATCCGCAATCGTGCGGAACCAGGGTGGGTCGACGGCGTCGAACTTTTACGTAGAATTCTGGAACGACGCGCACGGCGGGGGCACACCCGTCAACCTTGGATCCTCCTTCATCAGTTCCTTAGGCTCGGGCACGAGCACCACAGCGTCGGTAACGGTCAGCTCCATCGGGCCGGGCTATCATATGCTCGAAGCGCGTGCCGACACCACGAATGCGGTGACAGAGAGTAACGAGGACAATAACTGGGCTTGGGGCGAACCGGGATGGGATCAATTCACGTGGTTTAGAGGCCCGGACTTGATTATCACTAACATCTGGTGGTTCGATGCATATAACGTCCAAGATGGTGCGATCACTTCAGGTCAGCCGTTCAAGATATGGTGGCAAGTGCGGAATAATGGCGACGCAAATGCGATCGGGACATTTCGAACCGTATTGACAGTAGGAGGTTTTGGAGACATCTGGGCCGATATCACGAACCTTAATGTGGGTGCCACGCGAGACGTTTATTCCGATCTCTATCTCTCCTCGCTTGGTTCTCACACGTTGATAGCCACGGTCGACACGCTTGGAGCGATTTCCGAAGCGAACACTAA
>JAFGBX010000297.1 GCA_016932935.1 Promethearchaeota archaeon
ACAATACCTTGTCGAACTCTTGAATCTGCCGTTCCCGCTTCTCCAGCGTCTTCGCGTGGTGGAAGTCGAGGCCGATCTCCCCGAAGGCGACGATCGAGCCGAGGTTGTCCCCCACGAGGCGGGTCCATTCCTTGAAGTCCTCCTCGTATCTGCCGGCGGGCGTGTAGGTCACGGTCTGCGGTGCCCATCCACAAGAGAAATACACGCCCTTGTTGGCCAGCGCGAACGCCAGGGCATCCTTGGTGCTCTCCACGTCGATCGAGCAAACGAGGAGGAACTGGCCGCCGGCTTTTCGATACTCCGCGAGCTGCGTGGCGGGCGCTGGAAGGGAACCCTTGAAATTGCGGTCAGCGATGTGGCAGTGGGTGTCGACGAAAGGGATGCCAGCTTCCGGTTCGGGCACGTGCAATTGTTTAACCATACGGATGAAAAAACGGGAAGGTTCAAATCGGTTTGCACAACATTCGGTAGGCCACGAGCAGAAAGACCTTCGTCATTTTCACGAGGTCGCCGATGTCGACGAATTCGTTAGCGTCGTGCGTGTGGCCACCGGTCGGGCCGAACAAGACGACGTCCGAGATGCCACCGCCTCGTAAGAAGACGGCATCTGAACTGCCGGGTGCGAAGAAGTGGACGGACTTCACGTGGTAGACGTCCTCGAATGCGTCGCTCAGCAACTGGGTGAACGGCCGGCCGGGATCCTCGAACGTCCCGGGCGTCGACGAGATGACGGACAGCTCGACGTCGAACGGGTGCTCCAGCAAGAACGCCTCCCAGCGCTCCTTCCAAGCTTCCCTCTGGAGGTTGCGGAATCCCTCTGGTAACCGGATCACGTAACCCAGATCCGTGCAATAGTCGACGATGCTGTCGATCACCTGCTGGAGTGTGATGCCGGGCAGAACCCGGATGTCGACCTCCATCACGCAAGTCGAGGGGATCACGTTCACCTTGGTGCCCGCGTGGATCTGGTTGAAGCTGATCGTGGACTTGAAGAAGTTCCCGACGCCGATCCCGTCCTTGTCGTACGGGTCGGGTGCCTCCGCGGGCGGGGCGCGCGCGATCCTGAGGAGCGAGCCGAGGGAGAAGCGGCCGAGCAGGCTGCGAAGCATGTTCGCCAGCGAGAGGGGCGGCTTCGCCGAGGGCAGCCGCAAGTTGGAGCGCTGCTCGACGAACCGCGTTGCTTTATTGATCGAGTTCGATCTTTGTTTTGGCATGCTCCCGTGGCCCGACGCGCCGAGGAACTTGAGCTTGAGCCACGCGTGCCCCTTCTCGCCGACGATGATGGCGGGGGACTTGATGGGTGGCTGTCCCGTGGGCTCCGAGATGATGGTCGGGGAGTCGATCGCTGCCTTGTGCTCCCGAACCATGAACTGCGACCCGTACTCGCCGTTCATCTCCTCGTCCGGGAGGAAGAGCATCTGCAACCGGCCCTTCAGCGGGATTCCCGCACCAGCGAGGATCTTGAACGCCATCATCTGGCACGCGACCCCGCCCTTCATGTCCGCGGTGCCGCGGCCGAAGAGCTTCCCGTCCTTCTCGACTGCCACCAGGGGATCCGTCGCCCATCCCTCGGCAGTGAAAGGGACCACATCGAGGTGGCCGCAGAACTGCAGCCTCTTCCCTCCACGCGCCCCGATGCCTGCGATCAGGCTCGGCCAGGACTGCCCGCTGGCGGCCGGCGCGTGCGGGTGCGGGCAGTGGTATTGCTCGCAGCTCGCCCCGGCGCCCTTCATGAACGCCTCGACGAAGGCGATAATGCGCGACTGGTCCGAGAACGTCTCGAGGTTGACCACCCGCGAGTCGATGGCAACGAGTTCCTTCAACAGGGCCACTAGCTCGTCCTTGTGCTCGTCAACGCGGGCTATGAGTGCCGCCTCTGCTTCGGGAAGGGGCCGCGCCGGGATCTCCTTTTCAGACATGTGGTCATCACGCTCGGTAGATGGTCATTTATCTATCGCGCTGGATAATCAAATAATGATTTAGATGTCTGACCCTCGAACGACGGCGGTTTGGCCGGTCGGGTCTGCCAAGGCGGTCGCCGCGGTGGTCTATTCCGGCGTCGCGATGCAGTTCGTTGGCGTCGCGATGCTTGCCATACCAAACCTTACCTTTGATGCTTCGAACCCACTTGTCATGTTCCCGGCTTATTCCATCGCACTCGTGATAATCGGTATAGGGGTGGGCATCACGCTCATTGGCGCCAGAGCTGCCTTGAATATCAACAAGCGCGGCGGCGTGGCACGTGGCACCCCAGTGGGGCAGATGGCCGCCTTCCCGGGGCCGAACGTCATCCGACCTCCGCTGGTCAAGAAGGGCACGAGCGAACCAGCCACCGGCCCGGTAGCCGCGGGAGGGCCGGTCGCCAAGGCCGCGCGGCCAGTAACTCCCACCGCCACCGAGAATAGGATCACGGCGAGCAGCGGCCCGGCCGACATGGAGTCCGTCAAGGCCGCGTTGAACGCAATCATCGAACGGTACGACAAGCCCGACGTGCGGGACAAGTTCGACGGCTGGGTGAAGAACCTCGTCATGTCGTTCCCCGACATCGACAAGTCCTACGTGTACAGGATCAACGGCTCCGAGGGCATAGACATGACCGAGGGTTCAGACGACAGCGCTGCCGTCCAGGTCACCATGGCTTCGGACATGTTCGTGAAGCTCCTCAGCAAGCAGATCAACGCGATCAAGGCGTACTCCAGTGGTGCGCTCAAGGTCAAGGGCGAGATGAAGAACCTCCTCAAGCTGAGGAAGCTGATGTTCTAGGCTTCTTGGTGGTGAAGGACGACGAAAGCCCTCGTAACCTCCGAATTCTCGCGGGATGCCCTCGACCGGTTGAGGACTGTCATAAAGGACGAGGTCATCTACGAGAGCTGGCGGGACACGAGGAACTTGTACTTCAACGACGATGACTTGATCGCCAGGATCAAGGGCGCCGGTGCCGAAATACTCATCTGCGAGGGAGATAACGTCAAGAAGAGGGTCATCGAGGGGACGGATCTCAAGATCATCGGCTCCACCCGCGACGACCCGAACAACGTGGACGTGGAGGCGGCCACGAGCAAGGGTATCCCGGTCATCTTCGCCCCCAAGCGCAACACGATCTCCGTCGTGGAGCTCGCGGTCTCGCTCATCCTCGCCCTCGCGAGGAAACTACATGTCGTCGACCGGATCGTGCACTCGAAGGAGTTCCACGTGGAGGAGTTCTCGGATTACGTCAAGTACTACAACATGTTCAGGGGGATGGAGCTGCACGGGAAGACCGTCGGGATCGTCGGCCTGGGAGCCATCGGCTTCGAGGTCGCCCGGCGGCTGGCACCCTTCGGCGTCAAGATCCTCGTCCACGATCCATACGTGGGCCAGGAACGGCTCAAGGCCGTCGATGCCAAGGCCGTGCCCCTCGACGACCTCATGGCGGCGTCGGACTTCGTCACTCTCCACTGCCCGCCGTTCGACGAGACCGACGGAATGATCGGCGCTAGGCAGATCGGGCTCATGAAGCCGACCGCCTTCCTCGTGAACCTCGCCCGCGCGTCGGTCACGGACGAGGCGGCGCTCCTCGCCGCGCTCAAGGAGAAACGCATCGCCGGGGCGGCCATCGACGTGTTTTCCAACGAGCCCGTCGACCACGAGAACGAGTTCCTCGAGCTCGACAACGTCATCGTGACCCCACACATCGGCGGTGACACGCAAGACACGAACCACCGCCACGCGACGATGATGGTCGACGCGATCGAGGCGATCTTGAAGCGCGAGGTGCCCCCCAACGTGATCAACCCGGAGGCACTCGGCGGCACGCGCCCGCCCAAGCTATCCGTGCCCCCGGCCAGCGATCAAGACGCGCTGCTCGATCTCAGGAAGGGAATCGTCGACATCTGCTACAAACTTGCTCAGAAGGGGTACGTCGTCGCCACTGCGGGCAACGTGTCGGCCCGGGTGAAGACCGTGGATGGAGCGGAGAGGTACCTGGTCACGCCCAGCACGAAGGACTACTCGAGCATGGAACCCGACGACCTGGTGCTCGTCGACGGCAGCGGCGCCGTGATCGAGGGCACGCGCAACCCGACCTCCGAGCGCTTGCTCCACATCAAGGTCTACCAAGCGCGCCCCGACGTGCATTTCATCATCCACTCGCACGCGCCATTCTCTACGGTGCTCTCGATCGCCCGCACCCCCATCGGGCCGTTCGTCGACGAGATCCTCCCCTTCATCGGCGGGTGCAACGTCGCCGAGTACGGCGAGGCGGGTTCTGAGGAGCTCGCCGAGAACACGGTGAAGGCCCTCGGCGACAACTACGCTGCCCTCATCTCGAACCACGGGAACGTGTGCGTCGGCGTGTCCGCGGAGCACGCGTGGCGGAACTGCGAGCTGGTCGAGTTCGCGGCGAAGATCCAGTACCGGGCATCGCAACTCGGCACGATCTACGCGATCCCCGAGGAAGCGGAGGCCCACGCGAAGGAGATCTTCGAGATCATGAAGGACGCGCAGAAGGAAGACTAAGAGATCTACAACGCTTTTATCTTATCCCGCATCGAGAGCCACTTCGAGTAACGACCCCGCAGCGCCTCGGCCGTGCCCGGGCGGGGCGTCGCGGTCGCCAACCGCGCCGGTGACTCGACCCTCTGCCGTAGGGCTGCAGCGCCCTTGATGTCACCCGCCGCGACGGAGCAAGCGTGGAAAAGGCCCGAGATGGTCGCTTCCTTCTCCACGGTGGAGACCAAGGGGGTGTTCGCAAGATCGGCGAACCGCTGGCAGAACGTTGTGCTGCGCGTGACGCCACCGAGCAGGAACGTGCGCCCCGCCCCTCGCCCGGCCATGCCGCGCAGGATCTCGAGGTTCTTGAACGCCGCGAACTGGATGTTCTCGAAGGTCGCCGCGACGAGGTGCCGGCGAGCGAGCAGCGCTTCATCCACGGTCCCGGGAGTGGGGAACACGAAAACGCCGGGCACGATCGCGGTCGAAGACGAGGCGAGGACGTCCGGCCCAAGGAAGGCCAGCACGTCGTGGCCGCCCGCGCGTCCTGCGGCCTCGTCCGCATCGAACAGTTCGTATTCCGCGTCGATCGCCTGGAGCCGGTCCTTCTCGAACTGGCCGTCCTTGCTGAAGAGCAGGCCGGAGAGCCACGTGAGCAGCTGCCCCGTGATGCCCGTGCTCGCCTCGACGACGTAGGTGTCGACCACGGACTTCAAGTTGAACATCGTCGCCCACGCCCGCGCCTTGTCGTCGAAGTGCAACTCGCGCTTGAGAACCTGGACGGGCGTCGTGCTCCCCACGACGATGGCCGCGTCCAGGTCTTCGATGCACCCCGCGCCGGCCAACGCCGCTTGCGTGTCGGGCATCCCGGAGACGACGACGGCGTCCGCCGGCAGACCGAGTGCTTGCCGGGCCTCCCGCGAAACGTCGCCGACGACCTCGCCGGACTCGACGACGGGCGGGAAGAAATCGGGCGGCAGCCCCAGGACATCCTCCCATTCCGCCCCCCAGTCCCTTGCCGCGATATCGAAGAAACCCGACTCGGCCGCGCTCGCGACGTTCGCGTGCTCCTCGGCACCGAACATCCCCAGGATCCAGCTGTCCACGGGCATGTACCTCGCGATGCGCTCGAACGTATGGGGCTCGTTCTCCCGGAACCACGCGTACCGAGCCGGCGGGTACATGAGCAAGGGGAAGTGCCCGGTCGCCTCGAAGAACGACCTGCCGGAGGCACCCTCGAATGCCGCCTCCACGGTGTCGGCCGAGCCGATGCCGCGCATGTCGAAGCTCGACCCGATGTAGGCCAAGGCACCGCGATCGTCGACGAAAGCGCACGACGGCCGGATGGACGAACACGTGACGTACTTGATCTCGCCGGCCGCCACGCGGGCTTTCGCGATCGTGTCGCGTGCCAGCTCGATGATGCCGTCCCAATAAGTTGATGGGTCGTAGCAGCGGGAGAACCCGTCTTCCGAACAGGAGGCCGGAGGCCGGATCGAGCCGATGGCCACGATGTCGTCGTTTTCATCGCCAACGGCGCACTTGGCGTTCTTGCTACCGATGTCGAAGACGAGCTTTGCCAACGCTTGTAGGACCCCCGACGACTATTGTCCATGTCACATCATGACATTGAAGAACTTTAGAGGGAAGGGGATAAGAATCTTCGATCCCCTTCATGGACAGGATCCTTGCTAACTATAAAGAATATCATGATATGCGTTCGATTGTCCGATAGCATCAAGAAAAAAATTCGCCTCGTGTCATTATTCAGAGTAGTCCGGGGGGAATGCATCAGCCGGCGTACACATTTTTATTCAACGGGGGGAAAAGGACGGTAGAACTGGCATCATCCCAGGAAGTAGGTGCCCCACTATGGCTGAGAAGCAGAAAACCGGCAAGGCCGGCGCGCTATTCATCGACTTCGAGAACTTATTCAAGCCGCTCTACGACGAGTTCAAGAACTACACGGATCGCACGGAGGAGATATCGATGGTCGTCGTGTTCAAGGCCTTGAGCTACATCGAAACGCTCTGCGACAAGATCCCCATCAAGTACGCCTTCGCGGACTGGAGCAATTACCAGGGACGCCGAGACGACAAGAGACGGGTAGCCGCCAGCCGGGAGTTCTTTCCAAGGGGCATTCGAGCCGTGAACATCAAGGCCACCGATTACAAGAACAGCGCGGACCTCGAGCTGAGCCTTTCGTTGCACGAGGTCCTGCTGACGCGCGACGACATCGACATCTTCTTCGTAATCGCAGGCGACCGGGACTACATGCCGATAGCCCTTCGGGTCATAGAGCGCGGGAAGGAGATTTACTTCATAAGCTTCGAGGCGGGGCTCGCCGACGACCTGAAGAAGCTGGTTGGTAGCGACCACTACATCATCATCGACATCACGGGCGAGCGCATGAATCCGGACGGCGCCAGGATCGATGACAAGAACCGCGACCACTCGCGGAGGCTCACGGCCCTCGAGTCGGTCTTGATGAGGTCGGCCCTCAAGACCAAGGAGGACCTCGGTGGGGCCGAGGGGGGCATCAAGGTGCTCAACTTCTTGCAGGACGTTCAAGACAAGGTATTGCCAAACCTGGAGCTGAACGAGCTGCGGAACATCTTCGAGTCGATCGTCGCGAAAGGCTTCTTCCACATCGTGAAGGGGCCGTCCTTCCTGGCGTTCACCATTGGAAAGGGCACGGAGAAGCCGGGGCCTGCCAGTCCTTTCCTCGCCGAGATACTCGAAATACCCATAGAGGAGTGGAACTGCCTGCTCGATACCATAACGGAATGCCTCACGGAAGGGGAAGGCAGGGCGTTGAAGGGCAAGCTGTCCATCTTCTCGGCCTACTTCCGCCGGAAGCGCATGGATGGGCTGCTCACGTTCAGGCCGAGCCTGGAACTGGACGTCCTACTTTTACTCGCGGAGCACGGCGTCCTCGCACAGAAGGACTGGGACGTGTTCCACCTCGGGGTCGGCTTCCTGCAGAAACGGGAGGAGTTCCTCTCATGGCTCGACGCGCAGCAAAAGGCAGGGAGCAAGGACGCGGTGCTGGCCGTTTCAGCGGCCACGCTTGACAACGCCGACCTCTCGGTACAGATCGAAGTGCCGAACGAGCTGCGGAGTATCACGCTCTCGCGGGGGGAATGGATAGCCTTCCTCAACTTCATCGAGCGCTGCATCTCGGAGGCGGGCGGCTCAGACAGGTTCCAGAACATCCTCTACCGGATCGAGCACGAGCGCGAGGAGGGCTCCTTGCCTATCAAGGGGGGGCTGGCCATCCCCCTCGTCAACACGCTGCGGTTCCACGAGCTGATCTACCAGCCCGAGCCAAACTACTACGCCCTGCCTGGCGACTTCCCGGCCAAGAGGGCGACGTTCTTCAGAAAATTCAACATCCAGGCTTGATCCCCCTCACCAGATCAACACTTGTGGACGGTCTGTGAAGGAAAGACGACCTCGACGGCGTGGGCGGTGTCCCAGACGCTCGATGCCACGCTGTTCATCGAGCTGATCCCAACGCCGTCGTCCTCACAGTAGATCCGGCCGACCGTGATGTGGTCGTGACTTCCTTGCGCCAGCCCGTCCGCGAGGGCCCCGGCCTTGTCATAGATGCGCAGCTCCAGCTGCCACGGATCCCTCGTGTGCCAGCCGTGCGCTCGCTTCCTGGCGCGGAAGTGGTAGAAGACCTCGCCGGAACCCTCCCTGATCATCTGGAAGGACAGCGCGAAGAACTCGGCCCTGGCATCGCGTGGCGCTGATGCACACGTGATCAGCACCGGGTCGGGCGAAAAGCTGGACCAGGATCTGTACTCGGCGTGGGCTTCATCCACCTCCTTTCCTTCCAAGAACGCGGAGAGGGAGTGCCCCGCCCGCCTCTGGGACGAGATGCTCATTGCTTGCTGGGCGCGGGTCGTGTCGGATCTCTCTCTCGGTAGCGTCGCTCTTTCCACGAGGAAATCCCTACCCGCCAAGCCAATTATAGCTTCCCGAGTCATGTGAATTCGGGCAGATCGGCCCCGGCGGCCTTGGCGAGGTCGGCCCCGACGAACCCGATACCAAGCCGCTCGAGCGTCTCCCTCGTCGGGACGCCGCGGCTGTCGATCCCCATGGCGGAGTAGTAAGCCTTGATGGCGGCCCGGGGCTGGACAGTGACGCCGGCCAGCGCGCCCTTTTTCAGCGGGGGGATGCCCAGCGCCCGCTTCGGGATCTCGTACCGGATCGCGCCCTCGCGCGCGTTGAACGCGTGGCGCATGACTTGGATGCGATGGCCGATCGTGAACAAGTCATCGGGCCTTAGTTCCCAACCGGTCACGGCCTTGAGCATCTCGAGCATAGGGTACTTCTCGAAGTAGAAGGAGAACTCGCAGAGGCCCACGGCGTTGCAGAACTGCATGAACATGGAGAACCGCGCGTGCTGGTCGCCCTTGATGCGCCCCTTCTTGCTCAAGTCGAACGAGATGCCGTCGACGAAGGCGTTGAGCTGGCCCATGGAATAAAAGTCCAACGCGGCCGCCGTGTGCCTGCCGGGCGTCGGGTCGGTGATGTAGGTGGTGAGGAGGCCGTGGAACTTGCGCGGGTCGTGCATGGGGATCTCCATACCGTTGGCGGCCATGGCATACGCATCGGCACCCTTGTTGATGACCCGCGCCGCCTCGGTAACGCCGCTCGCCAGCAGGTCCCCGATGCCCTCCCGGTTGACGATCATGCGCAGGAGCGGGAGGATCCAGTCCGACGCCCCCCACGCGGGCATGAACCCATCCGGGTGCTCTTTGCACTGGAAGTCCTTCTTGGAGAGCAGGCCATTCTCGCAACACTCGGCAACGAAGGCACAAGTGACGCCGGCCGATATTGAATCCATCCCGGCCTTGTTGAGGTAGTCGTTGGCCTGGATCACGGTAAGGACGTCCTTGTTGAGCAGCAAGGCCCCGAGGCTCGCCAGCGTCTCGTACTCTGGGCGGTTCGTCCGCTCCAGGCCGAGCTCCGGAACCCTCATGGTGTGGCCGCACTGGATGGGGCACCCGAAGCAGCCTTGATGCCCCGTGATCCACTTGTCGAGGCCTTCGGTCGTGAAGTGCTGCGCGACCGAGAGGGGGTAGTCCAGGTAGGTTCCGGCGAAGTTCTTGACCGGTGTATCGCCGACGGCGACTTGCACGTGAGTGGCGAACGCCGTTCCCCAGTTCTTGAATACTCGGCAGCCGATCGTGTGCGTCTGCGCCATCTCGACGTTGAATGCCCGCGCGAGGCCACCTATCTTCGGCGCCGCCACCGTCGCCAGCTTGGCGAAGATGTCGTTCTCGTTCCTGTTGACGCGCTGGTTGTAGGCCTTGGCAAGCTCCAAGATGGCCTTGCCGTCCGCGTACTCGGTCCTCGTCGAACCGGTCAGGCACAAGGCCTTGAGCTTCTTGGAACCGGCCACCGCCCCCAAGCCGCCACGTGCCGCGATGCGGCTCCCACACACGATGCCGGCCATCGGCGAGAGCAGCTCGCCCGCTTTACCGATCGAGCACGTCCTAGCAAGGTTGCCGTGCCTGGCCTTGAGGGTTCTCTCGGTCTCTTCGGTGTCGAGCCCCCACAAGTCACCCGCGTCGAGGATCTCCTTCTTGTCGTCCCCGAGGTGGACGTAGGCGGGCGTCTTCGACGCGCCCTTGACGAAGACGGCGTCGTAGCCGGCCCTCTTGATGGCCATGCCGAGGAAACCCCCCACGTTCGAGTCGTTCCACCCGCCCGTCTTCGGGCTCTTGCCGACCACCGAGCAGCGCCCAGTGATCGGCGCGGCGGAGCCCGTGAACAGGCCGGGCACGAACCCGAGCACGTTTTCGGGGCCGAGGGGGTCGCTGCCTGGCGCGATCGCCTTGTAGGCATAGTACACGCCCAGCCCGTAACCACCAATCCAGTCCTTGTAGACCTCTTCGGCAAGTTCCTCCTCTACAAGCTTTTTCGAGGTCATATCGACCCAGAGCACCTTCCCGTTCACGCCTTTCGTCGTCGTTGCCTCGTCACTCGCTTCCTCGTCGTTGTTATATACTCTCGCGCGGCACAAAAAAACGCAACAAACCACACCTTGCTCACGATACTGGCTTCCAGGTGATGCCCAAGCGGGTTGCGAGAGACCTCACCGCATCGATCTCCTCGAAGGAGGGGCGCCTGGCGATGTCCTTGAACTCTGCATGCCGTGAGAGAACCTTGTGCTGCGGCCGGTACTGGCCCATGATGTTGACCATCGCGTATGGAACCTGTTTGGCAATCCACTCGATTATCGGGACGGAGCAGCATTCCACATGACCGGGCATGACTAGATGCCGGATGACGAGCGATGCATGACCCGGCACGATCATCTCGTCGTGCACGTTCTTCAAGTTTCGCGTGAGGATCTGCCAATAGCCGTCGATGCCGGATAGCCGCTTCGCGCAGGCATCGTTGCCATATTTCAAGTCCGGGAGCCAGATGTCGATCACGTCGAGCAACAACCTCATTGCCTTGACGGTGCTGAACCCGTTAGAATTCCACAGCTGTGCCACGGGAGAGTCCTGATACGCGAGGGATTCGAGGATCGTGTGGAGGTTCGGCGTGGGATCCCCGCCGACGTAGTTGACGTTCCGGGCGCCGTCCATCGCGAGCGATGTGGCCATATTTGCCAGCTTTTGCGGCGTTACAGGTATGCCATTCTCCGGATCCGTCGAGATGTCCTCGTTCTGGCAGAACACGCACGCGAAGTTGCAGCCCGCGAAGAAGATCGTGCCGCTGGGCACGATGGGACTCTCCTCGCCGAAATGGAGGAACGCGGAACTCACGCGAGGGGTTACCTCCACACGGCACGTGCCCTTCTTCCCGGCGGCACGATCCGCGCCGCAGCGTCGCTCGCAGAAGTCGCAAGACGCCAGCATCTCGCGGGCGAGCTTGACCTTCACGTCCAGGAAGTTCGGCGATGCCTTCTCGTGATGACCGCCCGTATCCCCGCGCTTTTCGATGAAACGCTCGTGCAACCGTCTGTGCAGCGCCCAGGCATCCTCGGCCGATATTTTTTCCAGGCCTCGGGCATCGACGCCAGCCGGGAGCGACTGGACGATGAAGTGGTTCTTCAAGTGGCCGCGCGATTGGACGCGTTCCAGCAGCTGCAGCGCGCTTGGCTTGTTTGCCATACTCATTGATGCCCATGTTCTAAAAACGCAAGAGTCATTATTTAACACCGCGTCACCTAAGTATAACCAAGCTAGCCGGTCTCGTGAAGACGATGGACGGATCGAACATGAATCCCGCGGGCGCATCGCGCTCGAAAGCACACGTGCTGCGCACGGGCACGACGACGCTGGGTATGGTCGTCAAGGACGCGGTCATTCTGGCGTCGGACAAGCGGGCCACCGAGGGTTTTTTCATCGCGAGCAAGACCGCGGACAAGATACACGCGGTTTCGAAGAGCGTGGCCATGACCATCGCTGGCTCCGTGGCTGACGCTCAGTACTTGATCGACCTCATAACAGCGGAAGCACGGCTCTACGAGCTCCAGACCGGCAAGAGGCCACCCGTCAACACGGTCGTGAAGATACTGGCCAACGAGCTCTACCGGTCCAAATACCCGTACCCATACGAGGTGCAGCACGTCGTGGGCGGCGTCGATAACGAGGGGTCGAAACTCTACGACGTGGGGGGTGACGGATCCATCTTGAAGGAAACCTACACCAGCACGGGATCCGGATCTAGATTCGCGTACGGGGTGCTCGAGGACGGGTACAAGGAGGGCTTGAGCATCGAGGAGGGCGTCGATCTTGCCAAGAAGGCCGTCATGGCAGCCATCTCCCGGGACGTGTTCACGGGCAACGGGGTGGACGTCTTCATCATCACGAGCGACGGCATAGAGAAGAAATCGTTCGGCACCCGAAATTGAAGACGCGTTGGGGCTATAGCGAATGGTTTTTAAGGCTCGTCATTCATTAAGAGAGTGATCATTTTACCTAAACTTGTTTTACTACTTCTAGGTAAAAAAGGAGACCCAGATCGACCTTAGAGTTTGGTGCAGTTAACGATCCTCGCGTCATTATGAAATGCAGTTTAGACCAAAGCATTTTGACAGCCAAGATCAACGCGCGCCACGAGAAACCGAAAATATCCAATAACACATAGTACTGTGGAATAAACATGTCTTCTGTCGACGTTTTAGAGCATTACAAGGACATCATCAAGAAGTACATACCGAACTTCGATTCCGTCGAATTCGAAGGCCCGGAGATCGCCGTCTACAGCAAGAGGCGAGAGGAGGTCGTCGCGAACGGGGACGCCTTGAAGAACCTTGCCAAGGAGATCCGCAAACGGATAGTCATCCGCGCGCACCCGTCGATACGCTCCCCGTCGGAGGAGGCGATGGCGTTCATCCAGCGGGAGGTCCCGCAAGAGGCCGAGATCTCGAAGATAACCTTCGACTCGAACCTCGGCGAGGTGATCATCGCTGCCAAAAAGCCAGGCCTCGTGATCGGCAAGGGCGGCTTCACCCTCAAGACCATCAGGGAGAAGACCCTCTGGCGGCCCAACGTCGTGCGCACGCCCCCCATCGAGTCGAAGACCGTGGACTCCGTCCGCGAGCTGATCAAGAAGGAGAAGGAGCTCCAGAAGAAGTACTTGCTCGCCATCGGTCACCGGATCCACCGCCCCATGCTGTACAAGAACACGGAGGTACGGCTCACGACGCTCGGCGGCTTCAGGGAGGTCGGGCGCACGTGCTTGCTCCTGCAGACCAAGGAATCGAACGTCATGATCGACTGCGGCGTGAACCTGGGCTCGTCCGAGAACGAGTTCCCGCGGTTCGACGTCCCCGAGTTCAACCTGGACAAGCTGGACGCGGTGATCGTGACCCACGCGCACATGGACCACTGCGGGTTCGTACCTTACCTCTATAAGTGGGGATACCACGGCCCCGTCTTCATGACCCAGCCGACGCGCAACCTCGCCACGATGCTGCAGCTCGATTACGTGGACATCGCGGACAAGGAGGGCAAGGACCCGATCTACACGAAGAAGGACATCAAGAGGGAGATCCTCTCGGCAATCCCGCTCGAGTACAACGAGGTCACTGACATCGCCCCCGACGTCAAGCTCACGTTCCACAACAGCGGCCACATCCTCGGCTCGGCCATGGCACACTTGCACATCGGCGACGGCAACTATAACATCGTCTACACGGGGGACTTCAAGTTCCAGCGCACCAAGCTGCTCGAGCCAGCGTCCTATAAGTTCCCCCGGCTCGAGACGATCGTCATTGAATCCACGTACGGCGGCCCGCACGACGTCATGCAATCCCGCCACGAGAGCGAGAGGCACCTCGTGAACCTTATCATAGACGTGATCAACCGCAAGGGCAAGATCCTCATCCCCGTGCTCGCGGTCGGCCGCGCGCAGGAGATCATGATCGTGCTCGAGGAGATGCTGGGCAAGCGCATCCCCGACATCCCGGTCTTCATCGACGGCATGATCTCGGAGGCCACTGCCATCCACACGACGCACCCCGAGTACTTGTCCGAGGAGCTCCGCGAGAAGATATTCCACCAGGGGCACAACCCGTTCCTGTGCGAGTCGTTCCACCAGGTCGACAGCCAGAACGCCCGTGACGACATCATCGAGGGCGACCCTTGCATCATCATGGCGACGAGCGGCATGCTCCAGGGCGGCCCGTCCGTCCAATACCTCGAGCGGCTCGCCGACAACCCGAAGAACTGCTTGCTCTTCGTCTCGTACCAGGTCGAGGGCACGCTCGGCCGCCGGGTGCAGAAGGGGTGGAAGGACTATACCGCCGTCGACGACAAGGGAAAGCGCCATATGGTCAGGCTCAACCTCCAGGTTGAGACGATCGAGGGCTTCTCTGGCCACAGCAGCCGTTCGCAGATCATGGGCTATTTGCGGAAGCTGCGCCCGAAGCCGGACCGGGTCATCACGTGCCACGGCGAGGCCACGAAGTGCGTGAACCTCGCCTCGACGATCCACCAGCGCGTCAAGTGCGAGACCAAGGCGCCCAAGAACCTGGAGACCATGTTCTTGAATTGAACGCCAAGCAACCCCAACCTTTCATCAACGTCTGCCACCTTCTTCTATTTTTATTAAGCCCCGCCACTACCGGTTCAGGCACCACTCGTTTTTTGTATTGATTCCACCAATACGACGACCTCAACAACTTACAAAGGAGAGCACGACGCTTCAATCGAATCGCGCTTTCCAGCACATCTCGCGTTTCGGGAACTGGTCCAGCACGGCGTCCGGGAGCTGGTCGAACGCGATCGAGTAGATCAAGGACAGGTAAAACAAGTCATCGTGTTGCAAGCCTGGCTGGCCCCTCGAGAAGCCGGTCGGTGCTGCTTGCACGATGCATAGCCTCTTGAAGCAGTCCCGGCAGTCCGGAAACGCCACGCAACCCATACAATACCGGTGCGCTATCGTGACCGTCGCATCGTGAAGATCTATCTTGAACGCCCACCTCTCCATTTCCATGATGATGACCTCGTTGGTGACGAATTCAAAACCCGCTGCAAGTAGCAGGTCACGGAGGAAGGTGGACGCCGGCTCGCGGCGCCTCGAACCACGCCACCTGGGACGCGGTGCCCGCAGCTCGTCGAGCGAGTGCACGGACAGCAGCGGGATACACGGCTCGGGCCGGATCGCCCCCAGGAGCAGGTTGTTGAGGAACCCAGCGTACGTGCGATCGACAACGCACGGCACGCCTTCCGATCGTTCGATCGAGTCCACCACAACGGGGGTGTTCTCGATTCCGTCGTCGACAAGAACAGCGATGCCAACCACGGTACCTCCCGCCCAGTGCCTCACCTGCGCTATCCTGTTGAACAAGGCTTGCATGCCTTCCGGGTCACTTTGACGCCAAGCAATGATGGAGAAGGCCGATTTCTTGATGTAATCGCCCACGAGGAAATCGAAGCGCGAGCCTCGGGAGACGTTCAACAGCACGTATCTGAACCGGATGGATTCCAGTTCCCGGTTTCCGACCGTGATGCCCACGCCTATGGTAAAGTAGGAGTCATTCACGAAGTAGCTGTCACCGAGGGAATCGAAGAGGCGGAACTTGAACTCCTCCGTTTCGTCGTCATCTCCCACATGTATCAGGCTGCCCTTGCATGTGATGTCAAAAGCTTGCATCGCGTCCCTCTACCACGCCCGGCGATCACGGTCGCCGTGTTCATCGCCGCGGCCAAGTCTATTCCGGGGAAACACGTGCCTAAAAGCTTATCGCCAGGGGGCAACACGTTGCATGCCGCCCACGGATGCTCCCGTCATCGTTTTCTGAGGACGTTCATTCATAGGCCCGATCCGTTCACAAGGGCAAGGCCATGTCCTACTTGAAGAAAAGCCGGGCGAGCAAGGTTCCCGAGCAGGGAAAGAAGGACTACCTCGTAACGCTCGCCCTGGAACGAAACGCGCAAGTCGGCAAGGAGTTCCTCCACGACGAGATGCCTGGCGCGTGTAAGGAATGCCCGCTCTACCAGATCTGCATGAAAAACCTGTTAAAGGGTCGGGTCTACGTCATTCAAGGCATCGACGATGGTGTCAGGCACGAGTGCCCGAAGAAGCTGTTCCAAGGCGAGATGGTCGTCGTCAAGGTGAAGGAGAAGCCACTCCTCGTCACGTTCACGTCGAGCAAGATCTTCGAGGGCATGCGCCTCACCTACGCCGGCCAGAACTGTCCCGAGAAGGCATGCAAGTACCACCCGAACTGCGACCTCCCCGATAGCTCCCTCGCCAGGGGCGCGCTTGTCAAGTGCCTGAAGATACTCAAGCGGATACGCCCCGAGTGCAAGATCGGCCGAGACCTGAGCCTCATAGAGGTGTCTCGAGAGGCGAAGTGATGTCGAAAGGTCATCGAGAGAAAGCCCGACTCGTGGAATCCGAACCACCAAGGATTACTTCAAGCCTTTCTTCAAGTTCTCGATGGCTTTCGTGATGTTCTTCAGCTCCTTGGCGTCGAGCGCCGCTTTCTGCTGCTCCAGCTGGACGCTGTATTGTGCCATCAAGTTCTCCATGACTTGCTGCACGTACGAGATGATGTTGTTGAAGCTCGATATGATCGTGGCTTCGACGGAGGCGAGGATCCTGGTCGCCTCGCGTGCGATCTTGGCCGATGGATCGGTTGACGTCACGAGGAACTCGACATAGTCGCTGAAGATGTTTTTCATCGTGCGCTGCATCTCGTTCGCCGTGGAGACGAGTAAATTGATCCGCCGGTCGACGTCGTCACGCAGGCCGAGCGTCCACTGGTTGATGCCCTTCACGAGGTTGGAGATGACCTTGTCCGACAGCGGTTGGATGCCTTTCTCGTTGATGAGCTGGAAATCTCCCCGCTGGTCGGGCGAGAGACCGTCGTAAAACCGGGTGAACTCAGCAAGCCCTAGCTTGAAGCTCGGCGCGATGTCCTTCATGGCCAGCAAGTCCGCGGTCACTTCGTCCCCGTGGTCGACGAACGGGGCGAGGCCATTGATCTCCACGGTGGTCGGGATCTTGAAGTCGCCGAGCAGCGGCGGGGCGGGCTTCGCGGCGCGGATGGCGTTCGCCTCCTCCATCGCCGCGTTCACGGCTTGAACGTGCCGGGCGAGGACGTCGTTGAGGTTTTCGATGCTGGGCTTGCTCGCCGCGCCATCGGGATCCGACTTTGTACCGCCGGCCCCGCCGCTCCCCAGGCGCTCGAGCTCGGCCTTGATCGCGGCAAGCTCGGTCTGGCCAAGCTTTTTGCCCGCGCTGTTGATGAGCTCGTGCCATGCCGCCGTCGTTTCCTTGATTATCGCTTGCAAGTCGTTTTTATTTTCCGTAAATACCTTCTTGACCAGCAACTCGACCTTGTCGGTGGACTTCGCGAGCTCCTGGCTTTTCTCGCGGCTTGTATCCGCGTTCTGCTTGAGATAAGCGAGGAAACTGTCCTGGATGCCCTTCACCGTCGCCTTCATGGTGTCGAGCGCGGCGATGCCGTAGTTCACGCGCTTGTCGACGTCCTCGCGCAGCTTCCGCGTCCAGTCGTTGAGCCCCGTGACGAGCGTTGCGACCGTCTTGTCGATGAACGGCGTCATACCTTGCTCGATGAAACCCTCGAACGATCTCTTCTGGTCGGCGGGCAGCGCCTGGTATTTCTCTATGAAGAGCTGCATCCCGCGCGTGAAGACCTGGTCGAGGTCGGCGAGGGGGAGGATCGTGATCTCCTGCCGCTCGGCGCTCGTGATGCCCGTCCCCGCCTCCTTCAAGTCGGCGGTCGTGGGCAGCTTGAAGTCACCAAAGACGGAAGGGGTTTCCTGGTATTCTTTTATGATGGGGGCGCGCTTCTGCACGTTCTCGATCATGGCCATCTCGTTCCGCCAGAGCTCGACCAGTTCGGGCTTGTCAAGGAGCGCCCGGTCGAACGGCACGTCCGAGAACGGGATGTTGACCTCGGTGGATGTCGGGTCGTCGAGGCGGAAGATCCTGAAGCCGAGGTCGAGCTGGCCGGTGACGAGATCCTTCTGGAAGATGCACGTGTTGTCGAACACGATGGCGATGCCGAAAGGAAACGCGGCGGTCTGGTAGGCGATCTGGTTACGAACGTCTACAGAACTCAAGAAGCGCTCCATTCCGGGATGAGAATGATACCAGCCCACGATGAAGACCTGGTCGGCGGGGTTGGCAATTTCCGCGTTGATCTTGTCGAGTTGATCCTGGAACTCGGCCATGAGCACGTAGTTCTTCTCCATGAACTCGACCCCGATGTCGGAACCGTGGGTCGAGGCGAGGGCATCGGTCACCGTGATGCCGGTCTCCTTGGAGAACGTCCCGATACACATTCCATAGCACTCGCGCCATTGGTCCTTCGGGATGCCCGGGGAACCAAAGCGGAGCACGTGCATCAGCATCTTTTGGAAGGCAGTTGGAAGGATCTTAATTTCTTTTAGGCAAATCTGCTTTATCTCGTCTGGAGTGTATGTCATATTATTTCCCTGTTAAAATATTCTTATTTCGAGATTCCTTAGAACATCCCGAAACGCTATCTATGTAATCGTGTTTATGGGATAAGGATAAATATCTTGTTTCTGACGAGATTCTTTAATAATGGCACCACAACGGTTTGTCATCAACGAGTTCATTGACGTTGTGCTGGATGACGACGGGAGAACACAAGTGTACGCTGGCGGAAAATTATTCCGAATGTGTTCCTATATCTTATTAGAAGTAGATCATAACATTCTAAGTGATAGTATCGATGAGATTATTACTAAAGCACCTAAGAATGCGAAACAGCTTGAAAACAACAAGTCAATGATCTCTCCGAAGACAGCATACTGGGCGCATTGTAGTAATATACAAGCTTGGGTCGAACATGACTACGACACACGATTGCTCGACAGCCGACTCTCATTTCCGCTGCTTAAGGAATTGTCTTTATTAGGTGATAAGAAAGCAGCACGAGTTCTACAAACCGAGTTCTTCGAGAGATTAAGAAATGCAACTCCTGCTATAGCTGCGCTGATCCTTGGGACATGCTCGGCTATGATGGACGCGGATGCTGCACGTCTTGCTATTAATATAGCAAGTGACGGATACAAACACAATAATCCGAACGACTGTGAGCTCTTTCGCATAATACCTTGTCTTGAAGGCATAGCTCTTGAGATCGTTGCAAATCATCCAACCGATTATATTCGTGAAGCCGCTGCTAGTCATCCAAAAACTGCCTTATCGTCACTCGAGCGACTTACTTTAGATCCAGAAGGATCGATTCGACGCAGTGTAGCGGGGAACCCGGGTGCATCACCAAGCCTGTTGGCGTGCCTAGCAGATGATACTTCCTCTCCTTATGGCCAAGAGATTCGAATGCGGGTTGCTTCGCATCCGAATACACCGGTTATAATATTGAGCGAAATGGCGACGGATCCAAACATGTACATTAGATCCGCAGTCGTTCGTAATCCCAAAGCCCCCCTCGACCTTATTGAATGTCTAACGGGAGATCCTGCCGAATGTGTACGAGCTGCAATTGCACGGCGTGAAGACATTAAGGATTCTATTCTTTCGCTTCTAGCATCCGACCCATCTTTACTTGTTCGTAAGGAAGTTTCACAAAACCCGAATATTACCTCGACAACCCTCAAGATACTTGTAGATGATCCTGACAACGATAAAAACGGCATTCGGGAACAAGCAGTTAGTAATCCTCAGATACCATCAGAGGTTTTAATGCGTCTCGCTACTGACCATAATGTCCGAGTACGTCGGGAAGTGGCTCTCCATCATAATACGCCCGTCACCACGATAGAGGTACTTGCCAACGACCCAGACCCTTCTGTGCGGGCGCGCTTACTTCGGAATCCAAATACACCGCATACTATAATCGAACGTCTAATAAGAACTGATTACTATGAGAACGCATTATTTCTCGCATGGAATCCTAAGGTATCCTCAGCAATGTTCGAGCATCTAGCTAACAGTAATGATCAAGCCGTTCTAGAGCATTTATTAGATAATCAATCACTATCCCCCAATACCCGTGCGAATGTAGAGCAGAAATTATTCAAAATGAAACAACCCCTTCAAAGGGAAGAAAGAAAAAACGCCTAACGATTGCGTCTCTCTCTCATCATTTGTCGGACGACAAATGATTTCTCTATTCGGTAAAATGCAAGCAAGGCTAACCCGGTCGATTAATCAACTGGTTCGCCTTGTCTTCCCTTCCTGTGCCGATGCGTCATCATGTCCTTGAATATATAAGAGGAAGCCATCAAGGAACTGCCAGGCGGCTTTTATGGGTCGTGCCCAAGTTTTATCCAGAGGAGCTTGCCGAGGCAAGTCGCTAGTCGTCCATGAGTTGGGAAGGGATGCAACTCATCTGCCGCCCTGCCAATTTTTCTTAGAGGTGGCACCATGAATGGCTCACCACAAAAATGACGTGACTTGGACAGTTCCGAGATGACTATATCAACCATACTGGCGCTAATCATCAATATCTCAATACTACAAGCTCTTCTCGATTGCATCATGTAATGACCAATACCCTTTGCCAGTACATGCTTCACTTAAGTAAAAATAATGGGTAACCTGGCTCAAGTAGACGATGCATCCAGTTCGGCTTCTTTTCCGACCGTGTAACCAGACTGTAATTTGGAGGAAATCCCTCCCCGTATCCTTAATATCTATGGAATCATATATCAATGCATTGTACCTGGCGACGCTCTGCTGATGTGCAGCACCATCAATGAGAACGGGCAAGGCACCAATACACAAGACATTGAGGCCTGTCGGTAGCAGAAGGTTAGCAGGGAGAGAATCGACAATTACGTGGCCAGTACTATCATCATAATGATATTCTACAGTTCGATACTCGTTTATACCGGGCACCTTCATATCAACCTGGATATTCTCGCCAGAAATCCTTACAGAACTCAAGTCAATCCATCCGGAAATGGCTAGACTCACAAATTGAGCCCACGAACCAACATCGGGAAAAGCTAGACCGACAGGACTGTCTATCTCCGTCCAGGAAGTACCTTGCCCAATATATCCAAGGGGAGATGAGGTCAGAGAACTCGATGTCTCTTCATTTATATCCATAGAAAATGTACATCTAACGAATCGACTGCCAGCATGGACGGTCGCAAACCTCAAATTCGCCAAATTCACCATTACTTCGAGATTCGTCCCATCGAAGGATGCTGTCGATATCCCTAACCATCCATCCCCAAAACCTACTCTAGAATGTGCTATAGTCTCTAAAAAGGTTAATACACGTTCCAGATGCGTTATACAAAAAGTGATCCCAGGTGTCCAACCAATTGGTGAATTCAAAATTATCGCAGATTTCGCATCTGAACTCGCAAGATGACTTAAGTCGATGACCCCATCTATCTCGAGAAATGGTATCTTCGTTCCAATAAGGGCGCAAGCGATCTTCATACGTACGGTACCATCAGCTAAAACTGTGACTGGTTCTTGAATCTTTATACCAAACCTGGCATCCTCGCTCCTTCCAGAAACAGATCCAAGAATGAAATCGCTTTCGAAGATATTCCGAAGAGAAGCCAACTGGTTGGCTGCCATCTCGGACGCAGATGTATAGACTGAGGCAAAAGCAGAGGAGGTCGTGAAGGTTACCGCCAAATGCAGCTGGGTGCCACTGTCGATGGTATAGATATATACATCTTCTGAAGCTGGGTCAATCTCGATTTGCACTAAGATCGAACGCTGAAAACCACCCGGCGTCTCTACTTCTGGGTCTACGGTAACACCACCTCCCCGTTTCATAAAATCCGTGTAGAGCGGTATACGTGTAGTAAATGCTACCCAACCGGGATTCACGGGCGTTCCTACCCGCCTCAGTTCCGTTCCATAGATCATATTGCTACCACCACCGATTCGCTTTCTCGCTAGGGCATCGGCGATCTTGCTGTGAGCGGCCGGAGCCGGATTCCACGCGCGGAAGTAATCCGTCATAGAACTGTAAATCGCGATAGACCCATCCGGCGCAGTACCTCTAATTGTATAAGCGCCTACTAAATCGAATGTGCCCGCGAGCTGGATGTCGCCAACGGTATCGAGCGCGAACGTAACCGAGGTACCAGACAACGAGAATCGCGCCAGAGTACCCGGCGACTGAAGCGAATTTGAGATTTCGCCAATGAACATATTTAAGTTCCCTAGGAATCGCGACGCATCCGTGAAGCTCCGGAGCAGCACCACATCGCCGTGTAAGCTCAGTACATACATCCCGTCGTGCGGGCGGTAGACAATGTCGATGTCGACGTGGTGGGCTTCCGTGCCCGCACTGGCCATCATCACAACGTACGCGCTCCTATCGTCGCGTCCCGACGGTGTAAGCCCCCATGTCGCATGGATATCCCATGAGCGGATCCTCCCATTGTTGGAGACGAACTCAGCGTAGGGCACTGGCTGCCTACCACTAGCTAGTGGAACGAGACTGACGTGTCCGTATCTCTCCCGAATGATGTTAACGACTTGACGCGCCTTCTCTGCAGGGGAGCCGACGTCGAACGTCTCCTTATAGTCGCTCACTGGCGCGCCGGCCACGATGCCGAACGCCGAGCGCGCCAGGTCGACCATCTTAACTGTCCTCGCGGTTGCGTCCGGGATACTGGTATCGGCGAGGAACTGATGGTACCGTGCCAAGCCCTCGGACGTGCTCGGTGGTGAGATGCCCTGGATGCCGAACATTACGTTGATGGCGGCGATCATAGCTGTGATGTCGGCCGTAATTTGTGCATTGGTCGCCCCCATACGTGCAATAGTGACCGGAATCTGGACGGTCCCCCCAGCGATCCCATCTGCCATAAAAGCCGCGGGGCTACCGTCCGCTATGAATCCTTCATAGCCAGAGATGAAGCCAGCGTGGCTCCAGGCAACTAAGTGTCCTTCCCTATATTTCAAGGTCGCGATGAAGGAGCCATCATCTTGCCTTTCAAATGTGATTCGCACATCCCATCGACGGCCGTTGCAATAAATTCCTTCGGAATCCTCGAATAAAAAAACTTGGCCAACGAGTCTCGATTCATCCAGTCCGTCTGGTAAAGAAAGTACTGCGCCGCCAGAATGGTCGGCACCGAGCGCGAAGCGGGCGTTGATGGACATACGGGAGACACTCCTCGCCCATTCCTGGACTTTATTCTGATTAACGTGGCATTTAGCTTCGACGATCGACCCGAACTCGATTTTTCCCGATTCATCGAGCACGGCGAGCATACCGTCGGCGATCACGTAGCCGCTGAACGACGTGGCGAGGAACTTCTGAGGGAGATAGCGCAGTCGATCGATCGCTGATGGATCATTCTCAATGTGGTCTTGCAAGGGGGTGGGGAGTAACTGCCATTGATCCATAACCCGGATGACGTTCATATCCTTGTTCTTAACTCGGGCTGCCTGGAGCGCGGTAATGGCCTCAGTGTAGACCTTGAGTGTGCGCGCTTGACCCGCCCAGCCCTTGTATACTGTGTCTATCCTGTGTTTCTGGTATTCTACCGCGTCATACTGCACAACATTCCCCGTGTCATCGACGTACTCGAGCGGCAGCCCGAGCTTGAGCCGCTCCATGTTCTCGGTTGTGAGGAACTCATTCTGTACCGCGAGAGCGATGATGCCATATTGCATGAACTCCTTCGGGAGCTGTTCGTTGTCGATCCCGCCCATAGTAGACGAAAGCAACTCGTCGAACTTTGTCCCCGGCTTGATGAGGCCGATGCTCGCTTGGCGCATGATGGCCAAGGCTATCTCCGGCATCCGGATGGCGATTCGGTACTTGACGTGATATTCCATAGTCTTCCGGGTATAGTCGAAATCCCCGCCCTTCATCAAGAGATAAGGTGTCTCCACACCGTCCAGGATACAGCGATAGGAACCCTTACTCGTCTCCTCCCATAATATACCTTTCTGGTCTTCAAATTTGCCCCGATAGGAAACGTCGAACAAACCATATCCCGATTGCGTATATCGCTCCATCGATCCCTTGGTTGCGAAGATGGGCTCGAACGACGCACGCAATGCTTCCTTTTGTTTCGGGATAAGCTTGCCGAGGAAGGATTCGAGGCTCTCCCCTCCAGCAGGGTCGCTCATGGCCAACATACCGCCGCCGTACTTGGCGAGCGCAAGCACCTCGGCTTTGGTCATGCCCTTGAGCACTTGCCAGGAAATCGTCAAGCCCTTGGCGAGGACGAGGTCGAACTTGATCGCGTGGCCGTCGCCAGCCGTCATATAGCACGCCGCGAGCACCGTCGGGTGCACGGCCGCCTCTTCCATCGTTATGTCGTCGGGAAGGGCTTGGAAGGCATGCATGATCGTCGGCATATTGCCGCGAACCAGGCTCTCCTTGGCGAACGTCTCGGGGAAGATCCGCATGAAGTCGTCGACGTTCCGGATCTGGTCAGCGATGCTGGCGAGATGGCTCGCGGTGAGCCTGGTGCGGGCAATCCCGAGAGCGGCTTCCTGGGTCTTGGCCTCGGTGCCGACGAGGTAGAGGGCGACGAGTTGGACAAGCTGCTTGGGATCCATCGCGTCGAGGTTCTGCTTCGCGCGGCCGGAGAGGGGCCTCCCTTCCTCCATCTCGACCTCGATCGCGGCCGAAACGATCTCGAGGCCATCGGGGCCCTTGAAATGGCCGGTCGCGGCCTCGACGCCCGCCCATATCGCCTCGCCG
>JAFGBX010000298.1 GCA_016932935.1 Promethearchaeota archaeon
CATTGGCGAAACGCTCCGATACAACCTTCATTTCCATGCTTAGGCATCATCATTATTCCAGGCTTAGAATAGCTATCATCCGAGAGGTGGCGACTTCCCTACCAAGACAAGGCCGGAGCAACGAAACGGCCCGTTGCATCTCCGGGAGGTCGCCGGCGCGCCCAGTGATAGAGAGGAAGCCTTCCGTGGCAATCGGGATCCCGTGCGATGACGATTCCCGATGGAAAGAGCACAGACTACGATATTAGGCCGTAGTCTGTTTCGTCAAAATTTATTAGCGCATGAGCAAATCTATCCTCAATCATGGAGATGCCGGCTCACCAGCAACAAGCCAAGGATTTGACTCGAAAGATCCTCGCCTTCGTCAAGCGATGGTGGTTACACATGGTGGTGGGGCTGGTGCTCGGCATCTTGCTCGGTTACATCAACGGGCTCATATCAGCGCTCGTGATCTGATGCTAAGGGCGTGGACGGAGGTCAGCCAGTGGATCCGGGTAGTGTCATGGTAAAGATCCGTGCGAGGAGCCAGAGACAAGCCGGGGCTATCATCTTGGTTTGCTCTTTCCTCGCGGGGTTCGGCATCGGCTCCGTCATATACAACGCTAGCACCGATCAAGGGGAAGTCTTATTCACGATTGCCTATTCGAGCGAGAAAGAGGGGTGGATGGCGGAGATCAAACCTTTCTTTGACGAGTGGTGCTCGGCGCGCTTTCCAGGGCTCCGCATCAAGGCCAATTTTTTCCCCGTCGGCTCGAGGGAGTCGATCATCGCGATCCTCAACGGCCAATACACCCCGTGCATTTGGAGCCCGGCGGCATCGACGTGGATCCCCATGCTCAACTATTACTGGGCGCAACAACCCGCACATGCCGGCCAGGCCATAACGACCGAGAACGTGACGGCAGTGTACAGTCCCATCGTCATAGCCATGTGGGATTCCATCTCGAGCAACTATAACATCACGAGCATTCAGGACGTGTATGACCTCACGCTCACCACTCCGTCGCCCATAAAACTGGCGCATACAGACCCTCGCCTTTCGAACTCGGGCTTTTGCACGATCATCATGGAGGTCGCGGCGGCCGCGGGCAAGAACTCGTCGGATCTCACCCTCGAAGACCTGTCTGATGCGTCGATAAAGGCGTGGGTGAAGCAATTCGAATCGGTGGCGGTCCAGTATGGCAAGAGCACGGGTTACCTCATCCAGTCCATGTTGCAAGCGGGGCCTTCTGGCATCACGACCGCGTTCCTCTACGAGAACCTGGTCATCGAGAGCGCCGCCGAGGCGCAAGCCCAATGGGCAGACCGCATCATGGCGATCTACCCGGCCGAGGGTTGCGTACACAGCGACCACCCGTTCTGCTTGCTGGATCACGCGCCGTGGATGACCCCGACGCTCCTGAACATCTCCCGCTGCTTCATGAACGAGTTCCTTAACGAGACGAAGATCCTCGAGCTCGCCACTCACCACGGCTTCCGCGTCTATGACGGGACAGTGCCACTCCCTCCAGATACATTCAATCTCGAGAACGGCGTGCTGTATAACATCTCCAGCATACCACAGATGTACGTTCCCGTCGATCCGGGCTTCATCACTCGTGTCGCAGACTTCTGGCTCATAAGCAGGCCAGTTTACTGAGGGAAGCGATCATGGAGGCACCCACAACCGACCCCCCCGCGAGATCCGAGCTCTCGCGGCAGGATATCAAGCCCCCGCGGCTAGGGCTCCAGCTGCGCCTCGAGAAGTACTTCTCCAAGGACAAGTTCCGCATCGCGCTGGACACGGGGACGATAGGGTTCTTCCTGTTCCTCATCATCGGGCCACTCGTGTCCCTCGTTGGAACCGTCATTTTCAGCTGGAATGGCATTTACACGAGCGTGTTCGATGACCCGATAACGGGAAACGTGCAATGGCAGATCATGGGAACCGTCCTCGGCCGCAGCTTCGAGATCGCGGCGATCGCCACGGGCATCGACCTCGTCATCGGCCTCCCGATGGCTTTCATCTTGACGAGGTACGAGTTCAGGGGCAAGAAGCTGCTCGACACGCTCGTCGACCTTCCCATGGCTGTACCGACCTCCGCCCTTGGCTTCAGCTTGTACCTCTTCTGGGGGTCGAACATGGGGATATCGGGGCTGTTTGGCCTGGAGCAAGGCTTTCTCTCCCCGGGCCCGATACTGATCACGTTCACCCACGTGGCGTTCACCTACCCGTTCATCGTGCGGAACTTGAAAGTCATCTTCCAGGAGCAGAGCAAGCTGTACGAGGACGCTGCCAAGACGCTCGGTGCCCCGGGCTTCACCGTGTTCAGGACGGTCACTGCACCGCTTGCCAAGGAGGGCATCATCGCGGGGACGATTCTCGCCTTTACACGCTCGCTCGGCGAGACGGGGGCGACCATCATCGTCGCGGGCATATTCGAAACCGCCCCCATGTACGTCGTGGCCCTCAAGGACTCGTTGAACTTCCCCTCGGCGGCGTTCTTGTCGATGATCCTCATCCTGGTCTCGCTCGTGGCGCTCATGTTCTTGCGCATCTTCTCGAGGCGCATCGGGTTCCCCGTGTCGAAGGTCGTTCCCAAGGTCGAACGGGCCTTGAGCACCAGGCCGGTGCGGGTCGCGAGGAATAGCATAGGCATGGTGCTCTTCATCATCATCGTATTGATCCCCGCGATGTACACGATCCCGTACGTGATCGAGTGGTTCGCTGTGAACCCATTTACTGGTTCTACGAATAACACGGTGTTGGAATCGCTCTTCGCGCCGGATAACAAGTGGGCATGGTTATGGGTATCGACGGGGAATTCATTGGCGATAGCGGGGATCTCGACCGGGATATGCTTGCTGTTCGGATTACCAATGGCAATGATCCTCGTTAAGCGGAAGTGGGGCAAGATGAAGGAGCTGCTCGACGCGCTCATCGATGTGCCGCTCATCGCACCGACCGCGGCCCTTGGCTTTGCCATGTACTTGTTCTGGGGGCCGTTCGGGCTGAACGTCTTCCAACCGGGCTTCTGGCTGATCATCATGGTACACGTCGCCATGTGCTTCCCCTACATCGTACGGCCGATCATCGCCATCATTGAGAAGACGGATCCCGAGCTTGAAAGCGCCGCGAGGACGCTCGGCGCCAGCTCGCTCACGACGTTCAGGACGATCACGCTGCCCAAGATGAAGCCGGGCATCATCGCCGGGATGATAATGAGCTTCACGAGATCCATGGGAGAGACCGGGGCCACGATCGTCGTCTCCGGGCTCATCCGCACCGTGCCGCTGCTGATCGTGGACTGGGTGGAGACGCGTGACCTCGCAGCAGCCGGCTTCGCGAGCGTGCTGCTCATCGCCTTCTCGTTCATCGTGCTGCTGCTGCTCCGAAAGACGATGGAACACTCGTGAGGTGGAAGGTTGCCATGCCGAAGATAGAACTCTTGCACGTCTCGAAGACGTTCGACGAGGGGAAGGTCGTGGCCAACGACGACGTGACGCTGTCCATCGAGGATGGTGCCTTCGTGTTCTTGCTCGGCCCGAGCGGGTGCGGAAAGACCACGCTGCTCAAGCTCATCTCGGGCCTCGAGACGCCCACGAGCGGGACCATCCTCGTGGGGGGTATCGACCTCTCGAAGCTGAACCCGGAGGAGCGCAGCATCGGTTTCGTGTTCCAGCACTTCGAGATCTTCCCCGCGATGACCGTCTTCGAGAACGTCGCGTACGGGCTGGTCGTCCGTGGCTACGACGACGAGACAATCGAGAAGATCGCCGAGGAGGCACTGCGGCTCGTGAGCCTGGAAGGCCGCATGCTCGCCTACCCGAAGGAGCTGAGCACCCCGGAGCTGCAGAAGGTCGGTCTCGCCCGCGCAATCGCCACGCGGAGCAAGATCCTGTTCCTCGACGAGCCGCTCGGCAAGCTCGACCCGAAGATCCGCAAGGTCTTCCGCCACGAGCTGCGGCGCCTCATCAAGTCCCTGGGCCTCACCGCCATCCAGGTCACGCACGACCAGGAGGAAGCCATGGCCATCGGAGACCAGATCATCGTAATGCGCCAAGGAAAGATCCTCCAGCACGGCAAGCCCGAAGACCTCTACTACCGCCCTGGCTCGATCTTCGTCGCCAACTTCTTCGGCGAGACGAACTTCCTCGAAGGCTTCGTGAGCGGCGTCGGGCCGGACTCTTGCGTCTTCCACTTGCACCTCGGCGGGCCGAAGTTCGAGATCAAGCTCCAACATGGCCACCAGCTCAAGAACCACGTCCAGGCAATCATCGGGTACCGCATCGAGGACGTGGAGCTCATCCAGACCAAGCAAGAGGAACGTGAGCCCGGGGAGGAACTCGATTTGGAGGAGAAACCGAGGCTCAACACGGTGAAGGGCCGCGTGAGGGAGGCGATCTTCATCGGCCCAATGAAGCGGTTCATCATCGACCTCGAGAACGGCGACGAGATCCAAGCGAAGCACTCGAGCAAGTTCCTAATCGACATACGAGAGGGCGATGAAATCCTCGTCGGCTTCCACGAGAACCCCATGGTATTCGAATACCCCAAGGACATACGCGCAGAGCTCTCGAAGGCGTGATGCACATGCCGAGAATCGCCCTGGAAAACGTCACGGTCACCCGCGGCGGCAAACGGATCCTGCACGGCTTCAGCCTGGAGATCCGGGACGGCGAATACTTCGCGCTGGTCGGGGAGACGGGTGCCGGGAAGACGACGATACTCAACCTCATCAACGGGCTGCTCGCCCCCGACGAAGGCCGTATCACGATCGCCGGCAGGGACGTCACGAGGTCGCCCGCGGAGGCGCGCGACGTGGGCATGGTGTTCGAGAACTACGCGCTGTTCCCACACTACAACGTCTACAAGAACGTGGCGTACAGCCATCGCGTCAGGGACAGGGACGTCACCGAGACGAGGAAGGCCGCACGGGAGATCTTGAGCCTGGTCCTCATCCCGAACCGCGACGGCGCCCTCCCCAAGGAGCTCTCGGGCGGGATGCAGCAGCGGGTCGCACTCGCGAGGGCGCTCATGTGCGAGTCGGGCATCCTGCTCTTCGACGACCCGTTCTCCGCCCTCGACGCCGGACTCCGCATGAGCCTGCGCATCGAGCTCAAGAACCTCGCCCGCGAGCTGGGCACGACGGTCGTGCACTGCACCAACGACGTGGAGGAGGCCATGATGGTGTGCGACCGGCTGGCGGTCATCCGTGACGGCCGGATCGCGCAACTGGGGACGTCGGACGAGGTCTACTACCGGCCGAGCGACCTCTACGTGGCGTCGTTCATCAGCGACGTGAACTTGTTCAAGTGCAGCGTCACCAGAGTGGACGAGGAACAGGGCTTGTACATCCTCACGCATAAACGCGGGAACGAGGAAGAGACTAGGGAGTTCCGCGTCATCGCCCAGGAAGGGGCACCCGTGTTCAATGAAGGGAACGACGTCCTCTTATGCGTCCGTGCCGAGCACTTCTACATCAACCACGGGTTCCGAAAGAAGCCGAACCGGGTGCATGGCGTCATCGACGAGATCAGCTTCCTGGGGCACTTGATCCGGTACGAGGTGAAGGACGAGTACGGGAAACGGTACCGGATCCAGCGGTTCGTGAACGCCAAAACGAGATATTTGCGATTCCAGAAGGGCGAGACGGTCACGCTGGGCTTCCACTACAAGCTCGGCTTGCTGTTCGCGTGCCCACGTGAGGAGGAACTGGCTCGGTTTGAAAACGTTTAAAAGTGAACTCGGCGGAGGTTGAACCCGAAGCATGTCGAAAATATTAAGCGGATTAAGAAAGAACACGACCAGCAAGACGATCAAGGCGGCCAAGGACCACATCAGCAAGGCGAGCGAGGTGGTCAGCACGCTGCGATCGGCTTTCGAGAAGATCAAGGAGAATTCGTTCGAGGAGGGACTGAACAAGCTCAACATGGTGAGTGAGCTCGAGCACCAGGCAGACCAGATACGCCGGTCGATCATCCTAGAAATTGCGGGGAGCGAGATCGAGGAGAACGTCAAGGAGGCACTTATGCACCTGATCAAGAACGTCGACAAGATAGCCAACACGGCGAACGCGTCGGCACGCATCTTCTCCCAGGTGCCGAACAAGTACTTCGAGATGCTCGTGAAGGACGACGACTCGATCTTGAAGATGCTCGAGAAGTCGGTCGAGGTGACGAAGCTGCTCCTGAAGATGGTCGACGAGCTGCTCGGCTCCGGGAGGGACATCGACAGGCTCAACCAGTCGATCCAGACGATCGAGCACGAGTGCGACATCTACCTCTCCAACATCTACCGCCGCTTGCTCAACAGGGAGGGCCCGGACGTGCCGACCTTCGTCGCCATCCAGATATCCGCGGGCCTCAACTATATGGAGGCCATCTCGGACGCTGTGGAGGACACCGCCGACTACCTCAAGGAGATAGCGACGATCCGGAAGACGTGAACGAGTACCGGCCCCTTTTCTCCCCTCCCTCCTTCTCTCATCCAGTGTATGCCCATGCCCGCAAGGGAGCTCGACCTGCTGCTCGTGAACCCCGCCACGGAGCTCGCCGGCCGGGGCGCGTGGAACCGCGAGCCGCCCGTCGGCTTGCTCTACATCGCGGCGGTGCTCGATCGCGACGGCTTCTCCTGCCAGACCCTCGACTTATCAGCCGATGACCGACCCGTCGAGGAGATCCTCGCCGGCATACCCGTGCCGCGGGTGGTCGGTTTCACGTGCTTGACCAACACGTCGAGGGCGGCACTGCGGCTCGCCAGCAAGGTGAGAACCTGGTACAGGGCAAGTGACCCGCCCGCCCCCGTCGTGGTCATGGGCGGCCCGCACGCCACGTTCGCGTACAGGGACATCCTCGCGACGGGGCTCATTGACTTTTGCCTCACCGGCGAGGTCGAGGGGTTCGTCTCCCGGTTCATCGACATCGCCACCACGGAGTATGATCTCGCTGCCATCAAGGAGCGGGTGGTCACCGAGGGGAGGGGCACGTTCAACGTCGCCTTCCTCGACAAGCTGGGCTCGGTGTCTTGCTCGGCGGGGAACGAGTCCTTCCCGAAGGAACTCGACGCGCTGCCGCTCCCCGCTCGGTACTTGCACCCGATCAACGCCAGCAAGGGGGCATACAGGTCGGCGACCGTCATCGTGAACAGGGGCTGCCCCAACCAGTGCATCTTCTGCAGCCGCCAGGCGCTGTTCCGCGCGTGCCGCTGGCGGTCCCCCGCGAACGTGCTCGCTGAGATACAAGCGATACACGAGGCGGGGCACTACGAATACTACAACCTCTACGACAACGTGACGGTCTCCCGCGAGTTCATGAAGGGCCTGCTCCGGTTCATCGTTGCCGACCGGAACCTGCGGCTCCCGTGGGGCGCCGAGCTCCGTGTGGATATGGTGGACGAGGAGGCTGCCTCGCTCCTCCAGCAGGCCAACTGCAGGTGCGTCGCCACGGGGATCGAATCCGCCGACGACGGTATCCTGTCGACCGCGGGCAAGTTCCAGTCCGTCGACAAGGTACGGCAAGGTCTCGCGTGGCTGAAGGCCAATGGCATCCCCGTCCAGGCATACTTCGTCGTCGGACTGCCGGGCGAGACCCGCGCCACGTTCGAGAAGACGGTGGCCTTCATCTTGGAGAGCCCGCTCGAGCCGGGCTCGGACAGGCTCGACTTCTTCGCGGCGACGCCGTACCCGGGCTCAGCGCTCCACGAGCGCCGGGAGGAGCTAGGCGTGGAGATCCTCGACCACGACCCCGACCACTACGACTGCCAGCACCTCGTCTGCAAGCCCTCGTCCATATCCCTGCCGGATCTCGAGGCCATCTGGCGGGACGCGAAGGCGCTCGAGGAGTCCTTCAACAGCGGCAGCTTGAAGAAGGCGACGCGGCCAGGTTCAAAAGACGCTCGCCATTCCCTCACGTGATCCACCATGGTCTCACTCACGAGGTCGCTGCAGCGGGGGATCAAGTTTGATTGCCTCTCGCCGGGGGGCTGCGACGGCCACTGCTGCTGGGGAACGGGGTCGGTCTACGTGTTCGCCGACGACATCGCTCGCGTGGCCGAGCTCTTGGGTGAAGAGCTCGACACGTTCTTGGACAAGCACGTGGACTTCGTGGAATGGCCGCCGTTCCACGTGAAATATGATGGCAAGATCCCCCAGCTCATGTTCAAGGAGATCGGTGAGAATGCAAGGTGCCACTTCCAGGACGAGAAGGGGCTTTGCACGGTGCACGATGCGAGGCCGTTCCAGTGCAGCGGCTACCCGTTCTGGAAGATGAACGTCCGGAACAAGGAATCGTGGGCGAAGCTCGCCGCAGCATGCCCGGCCGTGAAGGCCTCGCGCAAGGCAAGGGGGGCCAGGAGGTACTCGGCCGCGGAGATCAAGCGCCTCGTGCAGGACGAGATCGACATGGACATCGCGTGGGAGAAGGCGATGGCCGAGTGGAAGGGCGACTACAAGGGATATCTACGCCGTTTCATGTCCGAGCGAGACGGTCGGCTTGGGAACAAAAGAATTGTGAAGGAAACAGGCTCGCACGGGACGTGATGGGGAGCTAGACGGACGACCTCTTCGTGAATCGGTCGATGACCGCCATACCGGCAAGGGCACCCCCGCCGATCGCCAGCCCGACGATGTACGTCCCCGCGACGAACGCCACGCCGGCCGGGAGGGGCACGACGGGCACGAGCGTGGTCATGAAGCCTATGGTCACGAGGATACCCTGGATCACGAGTACTTGCACCAGCGGGCGTCCAAACCAGCGCTTGCCCCGGAGAGATGACACGAACGTGAAGACGACGGAAAGGGCGAAGAACACCCACATGGCCGCTATGGCAGCATACGTGAATCCCATGACCACGGAGGTGGCCGCCGCGTCGCCGGCGAAGAAGTTCTCCGCGAAGCCATCTGCCGGCTTCATGCCGTTGAAGAGGGAAATGGACATGCCAAGCGCGAGCGGGAGGTTGTGGCCGAACACGACCTCGTAGCTGGCTGGAGCCTGGAACACCCGCTCCGTGACCGTGAAGAGCCCCGGCTCCCCTTGCACGACCCGCCGGTTGGCGACGAAATGAGTCACTCCGATCGATGCCCCGCCGACCGCGCCGATGGTCATCTCCCACGCCTTCCACGAGCCGGGAAGGGAGACGAAGAACCATCCCGAGCCGAAAACGAACCCGGCGCCGAAGCCAGCGGCCATGATGGCAGAGGTCGCGACGCCACGCCAGTTCTTGAGCACGATCTCCGCCGCGAGGAACCCGGCGAACAACCCGAACTGAACCGAAGACGAGATGGCCGTCTGGATGGCACGGGTGCACTGCGGGCAGGCGGCCAGGTCCGAGTAATAGCTCGACCCGTACAGCGGCATGAGCAGGCCGGGAAACGCCATCGCGAACACCAGCCCGAAGAGCGCGCCCGTTAACCCAAACGCCGTCCTGATGACCCAGGTGAACCGCGCCCGCCGCCAGTCCCCGCTTCCGGGGGCCGCCCAGCCGAGTAATGCCCCGGCCGTGCCGCCCCACGAGAGGCCGCACTGCAGCAGGCCGAGGAAGCCCCATGCAGGGTCCACGTCCACGGGCGTGCCAGGCTGGATCGTCCAGCTGCCCTTGATCCACGAGTTGAACTGCCCGTACCCGTGGAATCCGCCGACCATGATGCCAATGCCGAGCGCGAGGATCGCCCAACGCGACGCCAACGACCGTGCGCCGCCGGCCGCGCCCTCGACCTTGTCATCGTTGGAGATGAAGTACCACAATACCGCCCAGCCCGTGCCGGCGAACAGCCCGCCCATGGAACCGCCGTACCCGCCCGTCCCCCTGATGCCCCAGAAGAATGCGCCGAACCCGGACATCATTGCGACTGGCAAGACCAGATCCCGAAAGACCGTCTTCACGTCCATGGCGTGGGGAGCGAAGGGGAACTAAATAAGGGGATCTTCGGAACGTGGAATAATGCGCAAAACGCGCTATTTGCCCCGAACCGCCCCCCGAGCTCATCGCTGCCGCGCAGTATATAGTCGCCGGGGAAGAGACAACATCGATGATCATCATCGAGGACGCCCCGCGGTACCGGGCCTATCGATCCACCGCTGCCGTGTCTGGGCGGAAGAACCGGATCTTGCACGGGCTCTTCCTCCCCGCGCTCGCGTTCGGCAGCGTCGGGGCGATCACCTATTCCATCCGTGGGACTGGCGGGTGGGGTGGCTTCGACGGGGGCATACTCCCCGGCATGGCGTGGGCATGGCTGTGGTACTACATGATGCGCCGCAAGGGGCTCGACGCGCGTGGGCTCGTCCTCTGGCTGGGGCTCGGCATCGCCACGGGCGCGATGCTCGGGTACGGCCAATATGCCTCGTGGATCTCGGGGAACGGCGGCCCGGGTGGGGCTGACACGATCGATCCTTGGTTGGGATACGCGTGGTTCTTCATCGCGGGTGCTGGCTTTTCCCCCGGTGGCGTCTTCCTCGGGTGGGCGTTGGGATCGGCCAGGGCCGGCGTCAAGACGTGGCTGGCACGGCTGCTGGTGCCGGTGGGGTTCGCGCTGCTCGGCTGGGTGCTCACCCTCGCCATGCCCGGGCTGTTCTTTCCCTCTTATTCGCGGTGCGGGCTGGCTGGTTACGAGGACTATTGCGAGCGGATGGTGTCGACCAACACGACCAATTTCGCCTTCTTGATGTGGTGGGTCGGTGCGCTCCTGGTGGCGCGCCTGGAAAGGGAC
>JAFGBX010000299.1 GCA_016932935.1 Promethearchaeota archaeon
CGCGTTACCCGCTGTGATGGTGACATTAAGCCACCTAGTCGTGCCGGTCATGTTACGGTTGGCCCACGTGGCACCACAGATCCAGTCCACGAGGGTGATGCCGAGGATGCCGAGGGCCTGCAAGGGCAGCACGCCACGGTTCAAGTAGGATTCGATATCACCGACGAACAACTTATAGTCTTTCCCGGTTATCTTGATTGTTTCAACCGTGGCGATGTCGAAGTCCTGCGCGTAGGGGCTGGAGAGGCCGACGCGCGAAAGCGGGAGCGAGATCTTGACCCGCCGGTACACCTCGCCATTGATCGCGATGTCTTGCGAATCGGGTTGGGCCGAGATCGCCTTGTAGAGCTCCTCGCGGCCAAGCACGACGGGGAACGATTCTCCATCTGCCTCTATGAATTCCAGCGTGATGGATTCATAAGTGCAAGCGCGATAGTACTCGTTATAGACCCCGGGTATGAGGAGCTCGACTTGGATTCCCTCCCACGACGTCGAACCCGCCGCCATATCCATAGATGTAGACACGTCGAGCATCGAGACGAGTTCTCGGTTGGTCTCGGAGTCGATCGAGAAATGCTTCAGCCAAAGGGTCGAACCGGCGATGACACGGACGACACCCGCAGCGTTGTCGTGAAACGCGAAACCATCAAGATCAACCTCATCAGTCGTGCCAATGGGAGTCACCGCGGAGGCCGGATCGAATATATTGGCGGAGAACGCGTCCATCGAATCAAGTTTGAACGAAGAGTGTCCCGTTTGGTCAGTCGTAGAACTCTTAAATGCCTTACCATCGACACTCATGAATACATCAGTTCCCGATATTGCCATACCGAACCTGTCAACAACGACGCACGAGACCGACCCACCGAAGATGTAAGGATCACTGGTCGCAACCGGGTCGATCTCGACCCTCATACCGATAGTGACTTGTCCGGGGTAGAAACCGTTAAAGTCGTGCGACCATGTCGAATTCGCCGGATGGGTGGAGGATATGTCATCGAACAACAGCGTGCGTCCATAATCAGCCCTATAAAACGACCATCCAAAACTGACGTGACTGTAATCAGTCGGTTTGCCGAATAATATGGCCGGTAGGAGGCTCCGCATGCCCGTCCAAGCTCCATCGACGCTGAAGCGGCCTGTTCCATTGATCCCGAGTTCCATGATGATGTGGTGCCACTGGTTCGTCGCAAATGGGATCGATTCACACAGCAGCAAGGACGATCCCGATGATGAGATCAAGGTCATCCCCGCTGATCCACCACCATCGCTAGAAAACATGACCGAGCTGCTAATCCAGCTCGTCCCAGCCGCAACGAACATGTCGAATTCGAAAACGGCCCCCGTTAACCAGGCTCCACGGAATTGGGGCAATTCGGTACTCTGGTCGACAGCTGCACCAATAAAGTCCACCAGATATGTGTCGGGGAGCAAACACGTCGCGACGGTCTCATTCAAATGAAGGGTGGCGTTCCAATCGATGCTATTGCCTGCAAGATCGCTTGCATACATTTCCACTATCATCGACGGAATGCCGTGCTCGCGCCATATGTTTTCCAATTCCACGGGAATAGCGTCGCAGAACATAGGGTGTGTCACGTTTTGCCAAGCCATCACGCCTAGCCCAGGCATCACAATCCAGCCAGTGCGCGTGCGCTGCGCGTCGAGCATAGACGACATCAATAGCGCCCCGTTCGCGTCGTATTCGTAATATAAAGAGATAGATTGGCCTGTCCAGTGAACCTCTTGAGGGACGATTCCATGATATCCATTGGCGCGGAAATGATCCACGGTCGTGTTCCCTGCGACGAGGGACACGGAGATGTTGGCGGATAAGTTCGTACGGCCATCTATGGTACAAGAAAAGGCCGAGAGTGATGGAACCGAGAGTGTCATGCACGAGTGGGGGAGAACGGTCTTTCCCTCGGGAATCGTGAAGTTAGCGAGTCCATTGGAGAACGTGAAGACCCAGCCGCCGACGTCCGCGATCGTGTCCCGCGTGTTATATAGCTCGATGTAGGGGGCCATCCCCGCGTCGAATTGAATCTCGCTCATAATAACGCCAGCGATCCCCGCATTCCAAGGTTCTATCGTGCCCGGATCGGGAATGTCATGGGATACAATCACTGCCGTGTGGTTCATGTCCCAGATCGTCACGTGTAAGTCGGATAGCGTGGAAACATCTTCTACTCGCACGTCAACGAACCCTTTCCGCGAGATCTCACCAGTTCCGACGTCGTAGAAAACAGGATTCAGATACGCTACGAGTAACGGATCGGTGTTGTCCACAATCAGCTGAGCGGTGCAGTTGCCCGCACGCCCGTGGGTGTCGGTTCCGACTGCCATTATGGCGTATTCGCCATCCGAAATGTTGCTCCCGATGGTGTCCCACGTGGCCTCGAACACGTCGCCGTCGATAGTATCGTCGATCCCGATAAAGTCCCACGAGTCGTTGTCGGTGCTGTACCAGAAAGTGACGTTGGCCACGTGGAGCTGGCGCACCTGGACGAGCAGCGGGATCGTGCCGCGGCGCTCCATCGTGCCGTTCGCGTTCGTGAAGGCGGGATCCACGAGGAACGCGGGGCGCGGCGTGCCCTGGTCGATGACGATGTCGCGGATCACCTCGTCCATCATGCCCTCGTAGCTCGTGATGTTCCCACCGGTCAAGTCGGGGCCCGAATAGCCGGTCTCGTTGGACAGCGGATCATGATCGTGAACGACGAATTTTACTCGGAAAACCCCCTCGCCTTGCTCGTTGCGCGCATAAAGGCCGGAATCGAGCACCACGTCTGGCAAGCCGCCGATACCATCGACCTCCGCGACCTGGACGCGCTGCACGCCGTCCCGATCCGAGACGAGGTTCGACTCCCACGCGCTGTGGTACACGTCGACCGACATGTTTGCGTGGACACAAGATATGTTAACAGGCGACGGGCGGAAGTTGCTCACGGACACGGCGCTGACGATCTTGCCGCGCAGTCTGATGCTGCCGTTCCCCGATATCTCGGCCAGGCGCTCGATGCCGGCCTTGAAGTCGGCCATGCTATCGAGCGCTTCGAGCGAGACGAACTCGCCAGTGGTCGCATCGAACAGTTCGACCCAGCGACCCGCGTGGGTGACCCGCACCTTGCCGCCAGCTGGCATTGTCCAGGAGGTGCCTGGGATTAGCGAGAAGGCAGGGGCGAGGGCATTGCCCTGGTTGTCATACACCGTGAAGGTGTCCCCGCCAGTGTAGGCGAAGGCGAGCGCGTCCAGCTCCTCGACCGAACCGATTTGAGTGCTCGTGCTGATAGTCACGTCGAACGGCCGCTCGTAGGTGAACGTTTCTTGCGCGACGGCTGACCTTCTCGTCCAAGCAGTCACGTTGGCCACGCGAGTCTCGAAGTACGACATCGTGCACGTGGCGGGGTCGGTAAACTCGCTGCCGAAGTCCATGTGGAGCCTGCCGCGGATCGTGCCGTTCTGCATCAAGTGGGACACGGGCACCTTGAGCGCGGTGAGGTCTGGGTAGTAGATGAACTGGAACGTGACGACCCGGTCGCCGCGGCTCACGCCGAAGTAATCCCACATCGGGTCGTCGAGCACGCTGATCTTGGGCACCGTCCACGTGTTGAGCCATTGATCCGTCGTGTAATCGTACACCTGGAAGATCGATGCCTCGCCGCCAGCATTGGACGCGAGGAACTCGTAGAGCGACGCGTACTCGTTGTCGCCGCGGAGTGAGACCCGGCCGTCCATCTCGAGCACGAAGTCGATGTCCATGCCAGGGGAGCCTCCATCCCACCAGGATGACGTGGCATCGTCATACTGGTGGGCGCAACCGCTCCCGAAACCATTCGTGTTGGCGAGGAGCGCGATGTCTGCGCCTTCGGGCCGGATGACGAAGCCATAGGGCACGTCACCTGCCTCGATATCCGCAGCGATCATGTCGCTGATGGCACCCATACTGAACGCGAACGAGAACCTTGCCGGGGCAGTCGTCGACGGATATCGTGCCATGTTCCCTCGTGACGATGCGACGAGCCTCCATGACGCGCGGTCGTGCACGTCGCTGCCGATGCGGTAGATCTCGGCCACGATGCCGGCCGGGTCGCCCGTGCCAGGGTTCGAGTTGAGCACCCACACGTCGAGCCGGTCGAACGTGACCCGGCCTGGCAAAAATGTTTGGAGAGTGACGTCGTTCGGATCGTGCGAGATCGCGATGCTGGTATAAGGGGCGGCCTGGGCGACGTGGTTCGTGATGTTGGCGCGGCCTGGTTCGATGTACGGCGCGGGCAGCATCCACCACGCCGTGTCGAAGCGGCTCTCGATGCCGAACACGAGGGCCTCCGTGCTGTTGATGGCCGACGCGGGCATGGCGAGCGACATCTCGACGGGTTGCTCGATGATCGCGTGGTTGGGCGACGCGTAGGACGACCCGAGCCGGTACTCGATGGTCGCGCTGGCAGCGCGGGCAGACGGGGGTACATCCAAAGCCGTGGCGAACCGGGTGCGGAGGGCCGCGCTCATGTTGGCCGTGCCGGCCCACTTCAAGGGATCGCCGGCCACGACTGATACCTCGACCGAGAAGCGCCGGGCCAACTTGTTCCCCAAGCACGTTGCGTCCTCCCATGAACCCATACCGAGCTGCAGCTGGGACGCCGGTATCGTGATCGTGATTGGCGTGCCGTCGATGGCTGCATCGCTACTGTACCGTGCTTTCAGCATCGCGATTGTCATTCGCACCTTGCCGCTGATGACCGATACCCCGGTAATGGAGGGGACGCTCGCGTTGTCGAGCACCACGTCCCGTCCAGTGATCTCGTCATGGACCACGAGCTCGAGCGTGCCGCTCGTGATGTTACTCAAGTTTATGTTTTCAAAAGAGAGGACGGGGGTGATGGTCGTCTCCTTCTCGGTGACATGGAGGCCCGCGTTGCGCGCCAGTTCATTAATGGGTCCCCAGGACCGGTACACTTTCTGCACGGTAATGGGCGGGGCTTGTTGCTGCGCGCCGAGGTTCCGCAGCTCGATGCCCCTGATGAGAATGTCTTTGCTACTCGTGATCGGGGGAAAAATCGCGGTGCCGTTACCCGCCTGGTACTGGGCAAGTGTCGCGATGGTGCCGGCGATCGCGACCGGGTACCGGGCGGCCGTGATGTTGATGTACGACAGCCCCGCGCCCAGTATCGTGACGGGAAAGGCCACTTGCCCGTCCGACCATTCCTCCGACACGAAATCCTGGACGCTGTAATAGACCGTGCCGCCGATGCGCGCGCCGGCGGTGGGGGTGTAAATCTCGGCGACGAGGGAGCGAGAGGCTTGCTGGAAGTACACGGGCGCGCACCAGCTCGCGTCGATGTCGTCGACGAGAAAGTCATCGCTGAAGGTCATCGCCTTGATCGGGCGGCCCTCGAGGGGCTGTGCGTGGTAGTGCCTGCCCCCGTTGCTGAAGGTCATGCCGTTAACGACGATGTCGTACGCCAGGTACGGGGTGTTGTCGGAGAAGATGACGAACTCGACCTCGTACGGTGTCCAGGTCGAAGCCGGAAATAGCTGCACTGTCTGCTGGTTCGGGTAATCCGCGGCACATGCCATCCCCTCCCAGAAGGTCATCAGCTCCGAGTGATAGGAGCCATGTTCATCGATCGTGGATATGCCCAAGACCGACGCTTCAGCAGCGGAGGAGGTCATGAGCTTCAAGGACACCCGCTGGGCTCCTGCGTAGGGCACGGGGATCGCTGGGGTCCAGCTCGTCGGGAAGTGGTAATTGCAATGCGCCCAGAGGCTCGATCCAACAAGCTCGATGTACCCCCACCGGTTCCCGCCATGATCGTAAGCCCGCATCACGCCGCTTTGATGCGACGTGTGCCATCCCCCGTTCTCCCAGATGCCCGCCGGCGCCGACAAGATCGTGGCGCCGTTGGGGAACCGGTCGAAGCTCTCGAGCACGCCTCCGGCCCCGCCGAGCGCGCCGCCGCGCTTTTGCAAGCTGTCAACGTACACGGGATCGATCCCGCGAACCATCGAGCGGATCCAGCCCCCCGTCGAAACCGTAGCAGGGTAGAGGGTCGCGCCGCTGCACGTGGAAACCGATCCGTTGAAGATGCCCGTGCCGGCGGCAGCGTGCACGCTCGTGTCGAACCGGATGTCGTTACCCCATACCCAGTCCGACCGGTCGCCGATGTCGTCGCTGAAGTCCCAGTATGGCCGGTCGACGGCGGTGCTTGCCTGCCCGGCGAGCGCGAGGTCCTGGAGCGACGGGGGCAAGTCATACTCGACTGCCCCGCTGGCGGCGCCGGGCGCGGCCGTCGCCGTCGTGGGCGGCGTGGCCATGGTCCAGATGACCGAGGGGCTGTCGATGGTCACGTTCACCCGCTTGAGCGCGTCGAACGACGTGAACGCGTCGTAGGCATCCCACGGGGAGCTGGTAACGATAGGATCTACCCAATATAGGATGACCGTAAGCCGGACGACGAGATCCTTCGTTATATTCCCTGACAGCAATCCATATTTTGTTATATTGAGGTTGAACGGTACCTGGTCGTACCCGTGCATGGCCCCGCCCACGATCGACGGCAACCCGCCGAACGTGATGCGACCGCTGTCGGCGACCGAGTAGAACGGCAGCTTGCTTGTTTCTTTGACCATACCGGTATATTGGCCTGTACCATCATTACCATAAGGCGCGAGAACCCAACGCGTCGCGGGATCGGCGGACGAGTGGTTGTAGATCTCGGCGCGTACTTTGTAGGCCATACCGAACATCTCTGGTCTTAATATCCAGACAGGCATAGCCACGCTCCGCTGGGTCGCCGTGCTGTTGATCGTCCACGAATCCGTCCATCTACCTTGATAATCCTTCGCCCTGGCGAAGTAGAACCCCGGCAAGAGCGTCCCGTTCGCGTGCGTGCAACTGGCGATAGCCGGAACGGAGCGGTTCAAGATGCCCGTGTACCACGATGCGTTGTTCCACGAGGCCGACGGGTTCGTGTAGGCGAATTGCTGGACGAGCGGCGCCACGTTGGCCGAGATCGAAGCCTTGTAGACACCCATGTGCAAGGATGGATTGTACGGGTTCGTGAAGTTGCAGACGGCCTGGTGCTCAGATGTGGTCAGGTTGTAGCTTCCCCTCATATCAATCGGGACGGTTTCATACGTCATCAACTCGTTTATTTTTAATATCTGGTTAATCCGGAAGAAACTATGGTAATTCAATTGTGGCCCTTCCGTGGCGATGAAAGTCTCGATATAATCTGGAGCTCCTGGAGCCCCCGAATACTTATCATGGTAAATGATGGCTTCAGAGTCGTGCTTTATCAAGACAGATGACACGCATTTGAACCGGATGGTGAGGTTAGACGCGGTCGCGCCGATCAAGTGGTAAAAAAAAGCATCCTTCTGGTCTTCATTCATAAGACCTACGTTGATTGAGCAAGAGATCACGATTCTATTCGTGCCTGTAAAGTCAGGCACGTGCGGTAGTTGATAGTATTCAGCATACAAAGATTCTTTGCACGAAATGAATTCTCCATTCCATTCTTGATTAAGATCGAGCCATCTCGAGCTAGTATGGTTGAATATCTCTAGCGCGACCTTTCCAGAGGTGATCGTTGCATTATACGGTCCGATGGCTTGCCATCCTGTATGCCAATAATCTTGGTATTGATCGTTGGTTCTGCCATATGCATTCTTGTAGAACGGGGCACACGCGGCAGGCCAGCCCACGGACACCAGGCTGTGCGTTTCATAATTGACCTTGCCGCAGTTGGTACCCAGGATAGTTATATTTCCCCTGTCGGGCATATAGACCGAACGATAAGTTTCCCTGGCAGCGCCTTGAGCACCAAGATTGAAGGAAGTTGATAACCCCATTCGTGCTTGAATATCGACCGTTTTCGTGTAATCCATGATATCACGTGCATCGAGCGTGCTCGGATAGATAGAATTGTTCTTTAGATCGAGTACGATCTCCCGTGTGTTGATAGGGAATTCCAGGGTAGATGAACTCTTAGTGTTCCATTCATCGAGCGTCTGGAAATCGTCCCTTCCAGTGCTGTCAATCGTCAACCACGCGTCGTCAATGATGATCGAGACTCGCTCGACCACGCATTTCGGATCGGTCAGATCAGCCAATCTATAATCTATCCACTCGTACTGTCCATCATCATTGACTCCACGGATGCTCCACGTTTTCCAGAGCGAATCGCCTGGCGCCGAGCCAGCGTCGGCCATGCCAGAATACAACGTGTCTACTGAGAAATCGACCGTGTCCGATGATTGGAGATTCAAGAATTCACTCCAATTCATGGTCCAGCTGGTTACCGAATGCAGCGACAAGTCGAGAAAATCCGGACCAGGTGCAGACAGGGTAGTGCCTACCGGACCCACGTTACCTGAACCAGTACTAAACCAGATCACCCAGTCCCGCGTCCAGTTCCTCGAGCCCGCAAACATGGATGGCATGACAGTTCTCGAAGGGAGCCCGCTCGGCGCAATGGAAAGCGGGAGGACAAACCAACTATTCCCCACACATGTCAAATAAGGGTAGGGCCAAAGTGCCGAATATTTCACCTTAAAGATGGCGAAAGCTCGGATGCTCAACGTGACGTTGATTCCCGAACCATTCGCGGGCAAGTCCGAGGCATCGATCCGATCCTTCAACCCGAGATCGATCGCCCCGATGATGTCGGCTCCGGTGCCAAGTGATGTGCTTGTGATCGAGACTACACCTTGAGGCTGCCCAGTCGTTCCGCCATAATCCGGCTTACCAGAAGGGTCGCTACCGCCGCCATCGACGACATTGCCACCTCCGACGGTGATCGTACCAGGTAAAGGGGAATCATCGAATCCAACGGTTCCTTGAGCAACATTGAAGCCTGAGATTGATCCCTTGGATGCGATTGTAGTAGATCCACAATAAACCGGGAGCAGAGCAACCGTGCTGGATGCGTTCATCGCGCCAGTACCTGTCGTTGTATCACCGTCATAGAGTACCTCATCATCAAGAGTCACGTCCTTGATCCCTTGCGTGTAACTCGATGGCAAGGACGGATCGGCCGGGGTCGTGGACGCGAAGGGCACGCTGCCGCTGCCGGGGAACATGTTCCGGTAAAGCGTGAACGTCGTCCCGGCAGAAATGCCGACTTGCCCGTAGCCGAGCCGCGAGACAGGATTCACGTTGGGACCAACAGACACGGTCGCCGACGAGAGCATGGATGGCGCCTGGGTGGTCGCCGCCGGTGCCGAGATGGCGAGCGTGGTTTCCGGGCCCGCCGTGGCTGTCGCGGTCGTGTATTGCTCGTATCCCGCGTAGTCCACGACGCCAGGCTGGCCGGGGGCGACCCCCAAGCTCTCGACGAAGTAGTCCTGGTACGTGCCGTCGACGAGGTGCACCAGGGGGTCGCCTGACGCGACCATGTCGGCAATCAGCTCGTGGTTCAGCGTGCCGGCGAGGGTCTTGCTGGCCACGCCGTCCTCGTCGGCGACGATTATCGAGGGATTGATATTCGCGGCAAGGTATATGCCCGCGTCGATCGACGCAAACGCCAGCAACTCGTCCCAGTCGTCGACGAGCCGGGCGCGCCATACCGGACCCGCCGCGGTACCCGTGTTCTCGTACGCGACGACCGCGCTCCG
>JAFGBX010000300.1 GCA_016932935.1 Promethearchaeota archaeon
CTACCTGCTGGAGGACTTCCACCACGCGATCGAGGACGACAGGCCGCCCGTCACCGACTTGCACGACAACGTGAACAGCCACGCAATCCTGCTCGGCATGAAGCGCTCCGCGCGGGAGCGGCGGTGGGTCGACGTGCGGCGCGAGTTCCCCCGACCGAACACGTGATGATCGGCCATCCAAGCCCCGGCCGACGCCCTTCCGGCCTCCACCGCAATTTTCATTACCGCCTCTTCATGGCTTCGGCATGATCCCATGCGCTGGCGACACACACCGGAGGAACGGGCGATGCGGGGCGGGCCGAGGGTCACCCCCGACTTCGACGCGATGATCTCGACGGTGAGCTGGAACAGCGCCGGCTTCTTCTTCACGGAGTTCCTCATCCCCTACGCGGGCATCTCGCTCGGCGGGAGCGGCCTCAGCATCGGCGTCATGTTCTCGTTCATCGTGCTCGGGGCGGCCATTTCATCGTTGCTGGTCGGCTACCTGGCCGACAAGATGCGCAAGACGACCCTGATCCTCATCGGCTCGGTCGGGAGGGGCACGTCATACCTCGTCATGTACGCGGGCGTCCTCGTGGGCTCGATCCCGATTATGAGCACTGGGACGCTCGTCCTGGGGCTCCTCGTGGCGTTCTTCTGGGTGCCGTTCGATTCACTCGTCTCCAACAAGTCCAACAAGGACGACCGGTCGTACGCGTTCGGCAAAAGGCACGCCGCCGTCGGTCGCGGGCAGCTCGCGGGCGGGGCGATCGGGGTGACCATCTTCATCATCACCAACGAGCTGGCGCCGGGGATCGACGCGTTGCTCTTCAGCCCGATGCTCCTCTACTTCGCGTGCAACGTGATCGGGGGATGGCTCTTCACGCGCCGCGTCAACGAGCATATGATCTACCAGATCCCCACCACGGCTGCGAACGGCCTTACCGATCCCGCCGTGGCCCAGGACGGCGGGCGGGAAAGGCGGGAAAGCGGGACGGATGAGAGTCCTAGCGCTACCAACCCGGCCCCCGCTGGGATCCCCGGTGGCGCGGGCCGCCCGGGGGCGCCAGCGGGAGGCCTCGCGCTCGGCCTCACGCTGCTCCTCGCGAGTTACTTCTTGAGCGCCGTCAACGCTATGATGGCGAAGCCGTTCCTCCAGATATACCTCTTGCAGCTCGTCACCGACAGCCCGACGCTCGTGCTGCTCGCGTACGCGCCTGCCGGGGTGTTGACCATGCTCGCGTCGCCGAGGTTCGGCAAGCTCGCTGACCGGATGAACCCGTACACGGGCATCGCGGTGTTCAGCGTGCTCGGCGCGCTCGCGACCGTCGCCATCCTCTTGACGACGAACATCGCCGTGTTCTCCGTCATCCTCGTCGTGGACATGGTTTTCGGCAACGCGAGTAGCCTGGTGCTCTCGAACCTCTTCTCACGCGTCTCGATCAAGCACCGCGGCAAGGTCATCGGGGCCGGCTCTGCCGCGAACAACCTCGGCGGTGCCGTCGGCCCCATCCTCGGCGGGTTGCTCGTCGATTCCCGGGGGATCGCCACGCCGTTCATCGCGAGCATCTTCATCGAGACATCGCTCATCCTCCCGTACATCCTAGCCATCAAGCGGTTGAAGCCACATCTCGCCGAGCAGCTCTCGAGGCCGGGTGGCTGACCCGGGCGGGAGCGCGGCGACGCCGCTGCGGCGAGTCCATTTTTGGATGAGGCGGACTCATATGCGGATCAGCCGTATTGTCCATCATAGCCTCGCGATCTGCACGAGCTCGCCGGGAAAGGAACGCAAGGGGAAAACATCATGGGAGACACGACGAAACGCTACGCGGTGGTCGCGGGCAAGAGCCCGCTGACCCGGATCTTCCACTTCGCCACGGGAGACGTCGCGCGGGACTTCGCTCAGAAGCTGGCCAGGGGCGGTATCGAGGCGACGATCGTCGTCGAGGCCACCTGTTGAGCCCCTCCTCTTTCTTTGCACGCGAGCGCGGCTGCAAGGCTACCAGAAGCTGTCCTGGAACTTCTGGACGACGTCTTCGAGGGAGTCCTCGATCTGCTTCTCGAAGCCCTTGAACGTCTCGACGTCCCCTCGGAACGCCATGAGCTCGACCTGGAACGCGCCTATGAACTTCTTCGCGACCTCCTCGAGCTCGGCTTGCGCCTTCTTCGGGTTTACCTTCTTGTCGAAGTTGGCAACGAAATAGCAGCCTTGCCCCTTCTTGAGGATGAACTTCTTGCTGCCGATCTCGAAGCTCGACAGGCCGTGGTCGTCGAGCTGCGACGCGAAGGTCTCGAGGGCGCTCATGAAGCCGCCGAAGAGCTGCTCGTTGAGCTTTTCCTCGAACACGCGCTTGAAGAGCACGGTTCCATCGTGCGTCATTATCCAGATGTCCTGGAGCAGTTTTGACATGTACCGTCGACCTCAGCAGCACCGAACCGCCGCGAACGCGCCCATCAAGGCTTGACTAATAGAACGAGCGTGTGGAAAAAAAATATTTGCACCGCCCTATACGCTCACGCCCGCGGCTTGATGTAGCCGTAATACGTGAGGACGATGCCGACGACCGCGCATATCCATGCAGCAAAGTAAAACAGCGTGTACCCCGCGTTCGGATCCCCGAGCGCTTCCTGGACAGGGATCATGACCTGGTCGAGGAGGAAGTTCAAGAAGGTGAGGATGAAGAACAAGGCCTGGATGCTGAGGGCCTTGAACGCGCCCTTGAACTTCTCGCTCGCGACCCTGTACTGGGCGAGCGCGTGCTTCATAAAGCGAGAGTACACGAAGAGCATATCCACGAACACGGTCAGGAACACGACAATCGTGTAGGTCGTGTTGATGGGATCGCTCGTCTCCAGCACGAAGCATAGGATAGGGACCGCGACGAGGAAGAAAACGTTCACGGCGCGCTCACCAGCCTTGAATTCCTTCTCGAAGAGCATGACCCGGAGCACGTAAGAGCAATACAGCGCGACGGCGACGAACACGAAGAGCAAGCGGAAGTCGAGCACCATGCGGGCCATGTACGACCCGAAGTCGGTGATGGGGAGTAATTCCAGCCCGAGAAATGCCGTGAATATCTTCGCCAGCCACGAGATCACGACGCCGATCGTCCAGTTCAAGAAGACCATGAAGAGCAGCAGCGCGGGCTTGTTCCTCCCTTTCTGGAGGTATTTCTTGAACGCTAGCACGGTCATGGTTGCGACGACGGCGATCACGCCCGTCTCGAAGAAGAAGCCATGGAAGGCAGTAGCTCCGAGTTGACTTATCATGGTTTGATCACACCCTTTCAAAACACACTTTGTATATTCGCGCGGCCCTGGACAAAAGGAGTACCATAATGCGATAAATGCCACCTCCCCGCCTCTCGCGCCCCCGATCGGACGCTTTATTGCCCCCGTGGCGCTTGCACTGACCGTGAACGGAACATGAGCATGAAGCACGCCGCGAGAGGGATCTTCGCCCTCTTGTGCATCGCGTCGGCGGCCGGGGCGCTCGGGCTCTCGGTGCCAGCCGGCACGAAACCGGGGAACGTGGCCGTTCCTGGTGATTCGCCAGGTACCGGCTCCGGGTTGCAACTCGCGCAGATCTCGGGCTCGCAGCTCGTCATCGAGCGGCCCGGGTTCGAGCTACGTATGAACGGCCCGTACATCACGAGCTTCAGGGCCGACGGGGCGAATGCTAGCACCCCGGGTGCCGAGTGGATCCACGGCCCGTCCGGGTACCAGTGGTTCGAGGAGGGCCAGCACGACGCGCCCCTCGCCATCACGTCAACGGGTACGTGGTCGAACGCCAGCGACACGTACACGCTGGCCTACACGGTCGGCGACGCCTTCGACGCCACCCTCACCCTCACGGTCGCGGGGAACACGCTGCAGTTCGGCCACTCGTTCACGGCGCTGCGCTCGATATCGGCCCGGATGGACGGCTGGGTCTGGAGCCTCGCCCAGACCACGCCGGGCTACGACACCCCGCTCCTCGACGCCGTCTGGGGGCACTTCAACGGGGAGCCGTTCCAGTTCATCACGGCGCACCAGTTCAAGCGCCGGGCTTACGTGAACTTGTTCGGCTGGATGAACGACTACCACCTCCAGGGGAAGGCCGCGGCAAAGGCCTCCCTCGGCTTCAGCCTGGCCGGCTCCAACTTCGTCCTCACCGCGCTCGACATCGACGACCACCTCGGGCTGGTCTCGTGGGGGTACTGGCGGAGCGAGGGCAAGGAGGACCGCGATTGCACGGCTGGCGCCGTGGTCTCGCGAGCGTACACGGTCAAGGTGGTGCCGCGGGCCTCGACCCACGACGACGCGCCGGAGCAGTACCCCCGGTTCGAGATCACGACCGGCACGCGGGTTGGGCCGTCCGGCGACCTGGACCCCGGCGAGTCGCTCACGCGGTTCTACTGGGACCGCGCCTACTCGTGGGAGCCGCAAGGGGGCGGCGACTGGATCGACTGGGGCTCGATCATGTTCGCGTGGCAGGACGTCGACGAGTTCGCCCTCCGCCAGCGGCGCAACGTGGAGAACATCGTCATCGACCCGACCGGGTACGTGTACACGTGGGGCGCGGCGCCCGGCTGGCCCTTCCCCGACAACTCCAAACACGACACGCGCCATTCGACGACCAACCCCAACTACCTCACCGCGCTGTACCGGCTCTGGACGTGGGAGGCGAACAACACGTGGCTGGACGCCCAGCAAGCCCGCGTGCGGAACGCCACGGCGTGGCTGCTGCGCCAGATCGTCGGCCCCGGCGACACCTCGCGGCCGGGCCTCTTCCCCGCGGCCGAGGGCCTGTACCTCTGCGACTTCGAGGGCCACCACGGGGCGGACGGCGGGATCGGCACCAACTACTGGGACATCCTCCCGTTCGGCTGGCTCTCCGCGTTCGAGAACGCCCTCGCGCACGAGGCGCTCGTCGACGTCGCCCGGATGGAGGCTTGCTGGGGCAACGCGTCCGGGGAGGCGGCGTTGCTCGCCGCGGCGGCCAAGCTCAAGGCGGCTTACAACGAGGCGTTCTGGGACGACATGAAGGGGCGCTATGTCGGCTGCGTCGACGAGTTCGGGGGCGTGCACGACTACGGCTTCACGTTCGTGAACACGCAGGCGATAACGTGCGGCCTGGCCAACGCCTCGCAGGTCCACCGGATCTACGCGTGGATGGAGCTCGAGCCCACGTCGAGCGGCACGAACGACGCGTTCACGAGGTGGGGGACGGCGCCGATCGCCAACACCGACGTGAACCACCACGCCGCGCCGAACCGGACGATCGACGAGGACTGGTGGGTCAAGGAGGGGGTCGTCGGCACCGGGATGCCGCTCAACGAGCCGTGGGGGCCGCAGCTGCAAGACGGCGGCATGTCCATGTACACGTCCTGGTACGACCTGATGGCCCGGGCCAGGTACTTGAGCGGCGACGACGCGGCGCGGCGCCTGGAGGGCATCCTGGACCGCTGGGGATACCCGGACAGGACGTGCGGTGGTGCGCCCCTCTACCTCGGCGAGATCCCGCAGCAAGAGAACCAGGGCTCGGTCGGCACCGACTTCCCCTTCCCCGAGAGCGGCATGGTGGCGACGGCCCTGGTCTACGGCATCCTCAACGCGACGCCCAGGTGGACGGGTGCCGGGGCGGCCTTCTCCCTCGACCTCGCCCCGCTGCTCCCCGACGGCTGGGACGCGTACACGATCCGGAACGTGCGCTTCGGCTTCGCCGCGCTGAACGTCACGGTCAACCAGACCGCGGTCACGGTCGACGTGCCGGCCGGCGTCACCAACACGCAGCTCAACGTCACGGTAAACGGCACGACGATCCGCCTCGCCGACCACTCGCCCGGGACGGTCGTGCTCGAGCGGGACGCCAGGGCCGGCGAGAAGGCTGCGAGGTACCAGGTGGCAGCAGACGAACACGCCGCGCGGGTCGCGTCCGGGCAAGTCATCAACGCCCTGGGGGTGCCAGCGCTGGCCGCGCTGCCGGACGTCGCGTCACCCACGCTGCTGGACGACCTGGCCGCGTGGTGGGGGGATGCAATAAACCTCATGGACGCGGCCACGTTCTCGTCGCTCCAGTCGGCCATCAGCGAGGTCTCCGCGAGGACGCCAGGCATCGAGCCCGTCTTCCCGCGGGCCAGGGTCGAGTACCCGTTCGTCATGCTCGAGCGGCAGCACGCGGCCGCTTCCCGCCAGCGCGGCGACTTGCGCTGGTGCCTCGTGCACTACCAGCGGGCGCTCGTGATCCAGGAGCGAGTCGACACGATGGAAAACGAGGGCCGCGTGGTCACCTTCGCAAGCGTACCAGGCTTCGCCATGCTCGCACTGGGTGCTTTCGTCGCGTGCAAGAGACGACGATCGCGCTGACGATTAAGATCAATGCAAGTCGGGTATCGCCAGCCTATACCCAAAAATGACACATTATTGGCTTTCCCATCGTCTCCCCCATACCTTTCATGCGCACCTTGTATCCTGGGACGAGTTGTTTCACCAAGCGAATGATGGGTAAATGATCCTGACCGCTATGATAGGTGGTGATGGCGATCTTAGGCTTATTTTTTTTAATTGTTTGTACGGCACCGAGCAGCATCATGAGCTCGTATCCTTCCAGATCCGCCTTTATGTAATTGACCGCGATGCCCTTATCGTGGAAAAGCCTGTCGATGGTGTCTATAGTGATTCGTTCCCCGCCCGTCGTGGAAATTCTGCTGTTCTTGCCATCGTGGCGAATAAACCCCTCCGACGGCTGGTTCCCGACGGCGATGGGCAAGACATGGCAATGTGGATCATCAGCGAATGTCTTGCGAAGCACGCCGATAAAACGTTCAATCGGCTCGATCAAATACACTGCTTTCGCTTTGTCCTTGATTGTAAAGCTAAATAAACCTTCCGCAGCCCCGCAATCGAGAACGACATCGCCCGGTGCGACTTGCGTTTCCGGAACCTCGTAATGGTGCCAGTTCCGCGGGTCAAAGATTTCGGCACTCACGTCAAATAAAGACCAGATATCTAAATCGGCTGGCCAGTAGAGAGGATCCCGGTGGTTCGAGAAAAAGACCTTGGTGTAAGCCTTTCCAGGTTGCAGCTTGGCGATGTGCTGCCGAACCTTGAACAGATACAAGACGGGATAGCCAAGGTAGTACACCAACTCGGCGAACCGAACCCAAGTATATTGTTTCTTGTACTTGATATAAAGCAAGATGACCTTTAACCGGCGATATAAATTCGTGATGATGGCACGCGCGTTCATTTCCTATTCACTCTTATCAAGGTGCTGGGTACGTTTGTCGGGAGGGAATCATGTAAATAGGGGAATTTTCTCGATCTTTTAATCCCTCGCTGCTAGCAACGCGGCGGTGCCAGCTATGAACATGTCTGTATTAAAAATCCCGGTAATGTGGGCGCGATTGCGAAGCAAGAAATGGAACTGGATAAGTTTCACGTGTCCCCAGCCGTTCGAGGCGAGACGAAGCAGCGCGATATTGAACATACATGAAGGATCGCATCCAAGGTAGAAAAACGCTGCGAGCCTACCGTGGGCTGGTGCAGCTGCGGTATGACTTGGCGCGTCGCGTGCAAGCGACGACGGTCACGTTGACGATCGGCGGCTCATTTTTTTCCCATCCACCTTCATTCTTGCATGCATTGCCCCGACGTGATTCACAAGTTCTAAATGTGGTCATACGTTGAGGGATATCATTCCTAGTCCGGAGAATACATATGAGCACCAAGTCGAACGCAGTTCTCGCAACTATCATTCTATTTTCGTCATGCTTGGCGATCTTCGTGTCGGAAACCGGCACGGGTAACGATACCTCGGATGAAGCACTCAAGAGGTACCCTGCTATCGCGCCTTCTGTCGCACACGGGAAGATCAACGTCGTCGGTAACACCCAGCTGGCCGCGTTCTTCGCCGGGAACACGAGCGACGGCACGCAAGGAAACCCGCACGTCATCCAGGGCTTCGAGATCGGCGCGGGTGGCGCCGGATCAGCGATCTACCTCGCGGACACGAACTTGCACGTGATCATCCAGGGCTGCACCTTGCAAGGCTCGGGCAACACCGCCGGATCCGCGGGCATCCGCCTCAACAACTGCACGAACGTGATCGTGCGGTGGAACTCGGTGACCAGCAACGCGTACCATGGCGTCCACGTCGAAGGGGGCTCGAGCGGCATCACGATCACGGGAAACACGGTCTCCTCGAACGCCATGGTCGGTATCAGCCTGGACCAGGCACGCGACGCCATGGTCTCCCAGAACGTCATCACGGGCGCGTCCAACATCACGTCGACGGGGATCAACGTCAAGACGGCGACCAACGTGACCGTGCAGATGAACAACATGTCGTCCCCGATCGCCAATGGCATCTGGTTCACGGGCGGGGTATATCATGGTCGCATCACCGGCAACCGGATAGCCAACTGCTATTACACGGGGATCTCGATCACCGAGAGCAGCATGATCGTGGTGGATAACAACCGTGTCACCCGGTGCAACTATCACGGCCTCGAGCTCTTCAACGATTTTTGTGATAACAACATCACGCACAACCTGGTCATGGATTGCGGTTTCGCCGGCATCCGCTTCTTCAACGGCAACGACAACATCACGGGGAACAAGATCTGGTTCAACGCCTTCGCGAACAACCGCGACGGGGAGTCGTTGACCCGCTGGATGGTCCCGGCGGAGAACGACTGGGACGTCGACGGCATCGGCAACTACTGGGGGGACTACCGGGAGCGGTACCCCGACGCGCCGCAATCGGGCAACATCTGGGGCACGCCCTACGAGATCAACGAGACGACCTACACTTGCGATTTCGACTTCTTCCCCCTCGTGAGCATCGACCTGATAACCGGAGAGGGCACCCCCGATCCAACGGGCCTGCCCGGCCTCGAGGTCGCCCTCTGGATCATCCTCATCGCGTTCCTCGCGGCGGCCGCGATGGTCGTGTTCAAGGCCCACAAGCTCGGCGTGCTGTTCCCGTGGAGCACGAAATGACGGGGAAATCGCCGGATCCGAGGCGGTGTTGGTATCACCCGCCACGCTCTTGCTTGCGCAGTTCCTTCTTGTCTACTTTCCCGACGGTTGTGAGTGGCAGCTCCTTTCGGAATTCGATTATCTTCGGGATCTCGTAAGGGGCCAGTTTATCCTTCAGATACGATTGGATCTCATTTTTCAAGACGTTTTCGTCATCTACCAACGTCCCGGGCGCCAGGAGTACAAAAGCTTTCACGATCTCGGAGCCGGGTCGTTCTGGATTTGGTACCCCGATGAGCGCTACCGTGTCGATGGCGGGGTGTTTTACGATGACCTCCTCCACTTTCGAGGAGAATACCTTGTACCCACCAACGATGATCATGTCCTTGAGGCGATCAACAATATTGAGGTATCCATCATCGGAAAACACGGCCACGTCACCTGTGTGCATGTACCCGTTCGAATCAATGACGTTTTTCGTCTCTTCAGGTTTGTTCCAGTAACCCTTCATGACCATAGGCCCTTTCACGCAGATCTCGCCCGGCTCGCCGATTGCCACTTCTTTTCCTGTTTCGGGATTGATGAGTTTAATATCCGTGTTGGGTAATGGAAGGCCGATAGATCCGAGTCTTCGTTCACCCTTTGCGGGGTTCATGGTCGTTACCGGAGAAGTTTCAGTCATGCCATACAGTTCGAGCAGTTTTCCTTTCCCCACTGCTTCCTCGAGCTTCTTTTGCGACTCGACAGGGAAAGGTGCCGCCGCTGTAACGCAATTCTCCACCCTCGAATGGTCGAGCTGTGCAAACTTCGGATTCTTGAGCAACATCTGGAAGAGCGATGGCACGTGAGCGAGCATGGTTGGCCTGTATTTCCCCATGACCTTGCATATCTGGTCCGTGTCCCGCGGGTTAGGAATTAACAGTTGTGGCCACCCGAGGATTATGCACGACTCGCACGTGTACAAACCTGCAATGTGGAAGAACGGGAAGCCTGATATGGCAACGCCCTTTCCCTTTTCCCACGAGACCCACTTTTGCGTTATTATCACGTCAGACACGGCGTTCCGGTGGGTGATCATCGCGCCCTTCGGGAGGCCCGTCGTGCCGCCCGTGTATTGGATGTATGCAAGGTCATCTGGTGTCGCGGTATCTTTTGGCAGGTCCGTTGAATACCGGGCATCCATCATTACGTCCGCGTAATTCAAGACGGTTTTCCCCGGTAACGGCGTCACCTTTCCCTTCGGTATCTTTCCCAGTGCCTTACCAAGCACCTGCTTGATCTTGGGCAGATAATCACCGATGCTCGTGGCGATGATCACCTGCAGCTCTGGAAGTTTGTCTATGATCTTAAGAACCCGAGCCTCGAAGATGGCATCGAGGGTGACCAACGCTTTCGCTCCGAGATCATCAAGCTGGTAGCGCATTTGCTCGTCCGATAACAGCGGACTCACGCCGGACACGATACAACCGGCCTTCAACGTTCCCAGCAGGGCGATCATGTATTGTGGTGTGTTAGGCAGGTTGATTCCCACCCTGTCGCCTTTTACCAACCCGTTCTGAAGCAATACATGAGCAAGCTTGTTCGATAGCTCGTCAAGTTGCTTGAAGGTCATTTCAATCCCTAGGAATTCCAATGCCATCACGTTGGGATAGTGTGTAAACGTGTGGCGCATCTCCTGGGTAAAGGTGGTCTCGAACAGTTTCGGATCGAGATCCTCCAATCCTTGGTCGTAGGATTTTCTCCAAATTTCCCTCGTCATTAAGCCTTTTTCGGACATCACAACTCATCTCCCCTCTTTCGTATGAACAACCACTCGATTTTTACCATTATAAAACTAGCTAATTCCGAGCCGCCGGATAGCGCGGTGTCCGGTCTGCGCGACGCCGGTGCGCCACGGATCAGGGCCCGCGCCATGGGCGGCGTCTTGAAAGGGCGCGAAGTCACTCCTGGGAACCGGATGCTGAACAACCCGCAACCCCCTTCCTTCCTTCTTGTTTGTGTTGTCCCGTGCCGACGCGATTCACATCCGGGGGGCGGGGAAGGAAGGGGCTACGCCAGTACCTTGCGGCCGCGGTACACCGTGACGGCGGCGACGACCCCAATAAAAATGCCTTGCAAGATCGCGAGCCACTCGCCCGGCGTGCCCATGAGCATGTCCAGCACGACGTTCTCGGACGACCAGATGTAGTACGGGACGATCTTACGCCAGTACAAATCCCAGTCAAACAAGATGCGCAAGTTGTTCGTGATCCGGATGGTGAACGTTTCGAAGCCGGCCTTGATGGCGACCAGGTCGCCGAGGCGCTGCTGGATCTTCGTCGCGTTGTGGTCGATGCCGAGGAAGTTCCGCACGGGCGCGAGCACGACCTCGGGCACCCCGCTGCTCTTGGCGATCTTGACCTGCTCCATGGTCTGCTCGTAGACGCCGGGCAGTTCGATCTGGGGCGTCTCGCCCGGATCCACGTCGTACCACCAGCCGACCCACGGCACGAAGTCGGCGCCCCACTGCTCCACGCCGACCTGGCAGTGCTGGACGAACTCGTATTGGGACGCGGCGGGGTGTGCGTCTATCATGTAGGTCATGAAGCCGTACTGCGTCCAGTTGAGTTCGGTCGAGACCGTCCGCTGGGCGACGTCGAGGTCGTGGTCGTCGGCGCCGTCCATCGCATCGAACAATATGCCCGACATCGAGATGAGGTGCGTCGAGCAGCTCGTGTTCTGCTGGAACTCGTCGAGGATGCCCTGGTAGGAGCGGACGGCGAGATCGTACTGCTCCCGCGAGATCGGGTAGCCCGACAAGGGCAGGTAGTTCGGCCCCTCGACGTCGAACGACAGGCCGCGGATGACCCCGCGGACGGTATCGTTAACGGTGGCCATCCAATCCATCATCGCGTTTATCGAATCGTTCATCTGCTGGACGTGGTAGTACGTGCAGAAGTCGCCCGTCGAGGCGTTGGCCGGGTCGCTGTACGGGTCGATGTTGAAGATGGCACTCACGTTGTATGGCGCCCACTCGTTGAGAATGCGCTCGTAGGGGGTCATGTCCCCCAGGAACGTGTTGAGCTGGATCGTGAAGTAGAAGGACGAGTTCAGCTCGGCGTACCGCTGCATCTCTGCGATGCCGTCGGGCGTTCGGTAGGCGGCGATGTTGGAGCCCATCGAGGGCCACCCCCAGAACGACACCGAGAAGCTCGGCTGGTGGAAGTCCCGAACCGTGTAGACCTGGCCGAAGCCGAGGTACGACCACGCCGTGGTGCCCGCCCACGCGACGCTGGCGACCAGGGCGACCTTGAAGACCTTGCTCCTCGGCAGGGCCGCTATGCACTCGACGAACCGCCCCTTCGCGATGTTGCGGACGAGCAAGAAGACCTGGAAGACCACGTTGAAGAGCATGAGCCCCACGAACGTCCCGGAGGCCAAGACGCCGGGGAGGTTCAAGAAGATCGGGCCCTCGACGAAGAAGCGCGTCATGGAATAGCCGCAGGCGGCGACCACGGGGACGAAGCCGAAGAACGAGAGGGGGTGGTAGTACTTCCACGCCACGAGTAGCGCGATGGCGAACAGGAAGCCGTTCACGAGCCAGTAGAACGCCGTGTAGGCGCGGCCCGTGCCGTGGGCCTCCAGCATCCAGGTCGCGGCGAACTGGGGGATGAAGAAGTAGAACGCCCACGCGACGAGGGCGGCGCGGGCGATCAGGCTGGCGAGGCGGGTGCCCTTGCCGAAGGCCAGGCGTTCTTCCGGCGGCAAGTCCCGCTTGCGCCGGGCTTCCGCGGTCGGCGCGCCCGGGGCGGTGATACCCGCGCCTTGGCGTGCCCGGCCCTGGCCTTCCTTCATCTCGCTATCTGCATCAAGGTCGATCATGGATCGGAGTCCGTCCCGGGAGTACAAAAAGGCATGGCGCCCGCAAGTCGACGCAAGAGGGGGCTTGGAAATAGAAAAAGAGAAAAATTGCGAGTCGATGGCTCAATGCCGTCGGATCTTGTCTCCCAGGCCCTTGAAAAACGTGCTGATCTTGGCTCCCAGGCCCTTGAACCATGTCTTGGTCTTGTCCCACGCGCTTGAAAACACCCGCCGCTCCGGGATGACCCGCTGCACCTTCGGGGGCAATTTTTCCCGGTAGATCACGAGGGCGGCGAAGATCACGACGCAACCCGCGATGATGCCTATCACGATGGCCGCCGTGGTCGCCGCCTGGGCCGCCTGGCCAGCAGCGGATAACGTCACGACAGGTCCCTGCATGGTTGCCGTGCTGTTGGAGAACGAGCCATCGTTGCATTGCATCGAGAACGCGTGGCTGCCAACATCCAGGGTCGTCGTGTAAGTGTACCAGCAGCCGTCCATGAGGTCCGTGTCCGTGGCATCCTCCTTTGCCATCTGGTGGGCGGTGCCGTCGATGGTCACCGTGATGCTCGTCGGTGCATTGTTGTCCGCGTCCGTGTACGTGACCCGGAAGGTGAACGCCGTGTTCTCGTCGCCCGTCGCTGGCAAGGCAGTGACGCTCGTCAGCTGGGGCGCTTGCGCGTTTGTCTTGGTCACGCCGATCGGCCCGTACGGGACCGTCGATGCTGGCAAGCCGTCGCTGCAAGTGCAGTAAAACGTGTAGGTCCCTGGCTGCAAGTACCCGATGTACCGGTAATTGCAGCCATCCGAGTACGTGTACTCGGCGGGGGTGACCTTGCTCATCGCCCGGGTCACGCCGTTGATGACGACGGACACGCTTATCGGGGCGTTGTCGTCCGGATCCGTGTAGGTGACCTGGAACGTGAATTGCGTGTTCTGGAACCCCGTGAAGCCGGGGCTGAGAGTTGGCACGCCCAGCGTCGGTGCCACGTTCGTCACGAACGGCGAGCGGACGAGGGGGCGGGTGTCGTTCTCGTTTGCGGTTGACATGATGTTATACGGGGTGTTCCAGGTGCGGCCGTTGTGCGTCGCGCTGGGATGTTCTTGCTGGTAACGGCTCCAGTAGTTGCCGGTAGTGCCGTCGTCCCAGTGATTGCCCGTCATATCAGAAGACGCGCTGCCAGCGGTTGAAGAGAAGATAGCGTTCATGTAAATAGTGTTCCCGGTAGAGTCGAAGAGGTTGAAACCAAGAAACGTGCTCGTGACGTTGTTCTTGAAGAACGTGTTGAAATTGGAACCACTTCCGAGCGAGACGCCATATTGATTCGAGTTGATGCTGCACAAGGTCACGTAAACGTGGCTGGCATTCGTGAAATGGATCACGCCATAGCCGCTCTGGACGGAGCCACCGGTAATCGTGCAGTTGCGTATCGTGATGTATCTGTTCGTGTTCATCAGAGCGATACAATAGCGGGGATTCGTACCCAGGGGAGTAATGTTCTTGTCCTTCAGCACGTGGGCGGTTGCCGAACTCATACCGTTCGTGCCGTTTCCCGCGAAATACGCGTCGACTGCCGCGTTGCCGTTGAGCACCACTGCCGAGCTCTGCACCGCGTTCTTGTGAAAAGTAAGCCTCGTTCCTACCGGGCTGCTGGCCGCGAGAATGGTGCACGCCGTGCCCAGGACGAGCAATACCGCGAGGCCGAGGTCTCGCTTGAGCTGCATTCGCTTCATGTCATTCCATTCCTCATTTACGTCGTGTAGAGACGATAGTCCCGAGAATAGTACTTTAGTCCGTATGCATGGCGTTGCAAGAGGGCGATATATGCCTTCGCATGGCAGCTAGGTGATGAATTAGAATTCATTTGCTTTCTACGAGGCGCGGACGGAGTCTTCCAATTTCCACATATCTCTTTTTATGGGTTCCTAGAACGTTTTAGCTCATTCCACGGATACCTTCGAACGTATTTGCTTGAAAGTGATGACGTGAACATGAAAAAGAAAGTCGTGATCATAGGATTCGGCGGGCACGCCAGAGGATCTTGGTTGAACGCCTTGAAATCCCACCCCGATTACGAGCTGATAGGTGTCATCGACACGGACACGGAAATGCTCGAAAATGTTCCGCAAATGAGCCCTTTTCTCAAGGATGTTGCCACTGACACGGCCATCGAGGATTTCGTGAAGTATAACCAGAAGCCGGACCTGGCCATCGTCGCGACGCCGATCAACACGCACCACTCGATCGTGCGGGAGGTCCTGGGCCAGGGGATCAACGTGATCTGCGAGAAGAACCTCGCCTCCACCATGCAAGAAGGGCGCCAGATGGTCCAGGCGGCGCTCGACCATCCTGACCTATGTACCGCGACCGGGTTCCAGAACCGCTTCAACCCGGGGTTCTGGACGGCCAAGCAATACTTGGCGCAAGAAGATCCCTCGATCGGCCAGCTCGGATTCATCAGGTGGGAGGACTTCGGGTACCGGGGCGAGACACGGTGGGGTTGGAGAAGATTTCTGCCCGAAATCTACCCGGAAGATCAATGCCCCCATTGGTTCGATGCCATCAGGTGGGTTACCAATAGGGACATCGTCCAAGTGAAGGCCGACACGTTCATGCCGAATTACAGCGACTGGCACGGCGCGTCGACGATCTGTGCAAACCTGGCGCTCGCCAAGCCCGGGGAATATCGCCACCGGCACAAGTGGGTCTGGTGCCAGCTCTTCGGCGACTGGCAGTTGGGCGGGCCGCCACATTCCAAGTTCGAGTTCTTCGGCAGGAAGGGGCAGTTCTCCATCGGGAACTTCGGCCTCGACATCAAGGTGTACCCGGACATGAGCAACCGCACGAAGTTCGAGGAGGACGGCTACCTGCCCGTCGACGCGGGCCCGATACGCGGCACGAACTACTCGGGGCAGAGGGTCATCCTGGAGCAGATGAGCAAGGGCATCGACAGCAAGGGCAAGGTGCAGCCCGACACGAACTTCGTCGAGGCCTTCAAGTCGTTCGCCGTGTCCATGGGGGCCATAAAGTCGTCGCACACGGGCAAGGCGGTCTGGGTGCCCGACGCCTGGGCCGACTTCAAGGGCGTCGACAGCTACCACAAGGAATGAGCCCCGGGCGTTCCACGCGCGCTCGAACTCCCTTTTTTTACCCCGTTCGGCGGCCTCGCACCACATCGCGTTATCACTATTTATTCAGTACGGCCGTCATACCATCATTCATTGATGTGAGAATCGCGCTCGCTCGCCCACCATTTGGGGACGACCATGAAGGAGAAGTTGTCGATCATCAACGGAAAACCGTCGTTCAAGCGCAAGTGCACCTACGGGAGCGACGGGGACTGGGAACTGCACGTCTACACGCGCCCGCATGACATCTCTCGCGACAGGTTTGACAAGGATTGCAAACCGGATCCGAAGGTGAAGGATCTCGGGTCGTTAACGATGGCCGAGATGCTCGATCGCTTGCACGTCTACATCGGCACCGCACTCGGGAGCCGGGACGAGCCGTCTGCCGAGCTGGCCGGCTTGTTGGCGCCCCGGTTCGATAAAGCCCGCGTGCTCGTCGACGACGGGAATTCCATCGTGATCACGGCAGAGACGGGGAAGGACTTCTACCTCTTCCGGTACTCGACGAGCTGACGCCATTCCGGCGACCAGCCCGTCGTTCACTCTAACTATGAGGTTGGACAAAGTTGGACACCTCGTCCGGGCGGGTCGTTAGAGGAAACCCGCGGCTCCCGTCTCGCTTGCGAG
>JAFGBX010000301.1 GCA_016932935.1 Promethearchaeota archaeon
AGGAGCGCGGGGTTGGACGGGCTCCCGATGCTAAAGGCGGGGATCCAGGCCGAGCCGCCACCAAGCGCGCTGAAAAGGAGCGCGAGCAGCACTGGATCGACTTCGCCACGAAGGAGCAGAAGGACGTCGTCCACGAGGAGGTGAGCATGTTCGGCGACGGGGACGGGGCATGGGAAGCCCTCGTGGTGCGGGGGGACAACAACGTGTTCCACTACCAGAAGGGCACATTCACGAGCATCCATCTCCTGCCCCGCGACGCGAAGGACCGCTTCAAGGGCATCATGGGGAACCCGGGCCTCAAGCACTTCGGCCTGTTCCTCGGCATGCTCAAGGGCTCGCAGTTCAACCTGTCCCTCGAGGGAGCCTCCGAGCTCGCCAGGTGGGGCGGCGTGGCGCGGAACTGGATCAAGCTCAGCGACGAGGGCGAGAAATCGTTCTTGTACGGCCAGAACATCCAGAAACCGGCGCTTCAAGAGGTCTGCCCTCGCGGGATCACCCATAACCGCGGCATCTGCATCGTGCTGAACGCGCGCGGGGAATGCCTTGGTCTCGGGAAGCTGGAAGCACAAGACCCGCGGCTCGTGCGGGTGTCCGATGACGAGATCCTCGTCACGAATCTGGTCGACCGGGGCATTTATTTGCGAGACCAGGAGCGTTATAAATGACATCCCTCCTCGTCATGCTTGCAAGATTCCACGAAAGCTTGAGGATGGAACACGCTGCCTTGACCGTGGTCGCCCCCATCCCAACCACCAATCGCTCCGGTTGACCTGCTTGCGGGCAATCGTTACTATCCCACGCACAGGAATTGCGGGGCCTTGGCATGGCCTTCCATTCAGCCAGATGGGATGCGGCCCCGCTTGCCGTCACCGAACGTGATACGGGCTCCCCGCGCTTTCATAACCGCCTCGGTGATGGCGATACCACCCAGCGACCCCGCCGCTGCGGCAAGCCCGATTATCACGGGCCGGTCAGGATCCCCGCTCTGCAAGTCCTGGTACGTCCGGTCGTCGAGGACGGGGATGGTAATGGGGTCGAGCTCAAACTTGACCGCGTGCGGGATGCTCAAGTACACGTGGAATCGGGAAGAGATCAACGGGTCTTGCTGGACGGGCGTCGGAACGACCGGTACGGTGACCGAGGAGTTGACGGTCGCCTTGTTCGGCCACGTGAACTCGAAGGATACCGAGGCTGACGGACTCGCGCGGATCCCCATCTCGTCGCTCGCACGCCCTGCGGCCTCCTCGGAGGTGGTGCTGATGTCAGACACGCTTGCTGGCGACGTCAAGATCACGTGCAACGCAAGTCGGGTCGACGGCCCGGCGGGCGAGAACGACTCCAAGCGAATGGTGGTCTTCAAGCCGTGCGGGGACAGAATCCCCCCGGCCCCGCCGCCCAACGTGCCATAATCCTCGCGGGTGTGGAAGGTCGCGTGGAATGACCCGTCCGTTGATGCATATCGCGCGACGTGGAGGCGTTGATCTCCCTCCCTACCGAACGACAGGAAGGTCAAGGCCGGGATCGTGTAGTTCTGCACCGGGGACTCTGAGGCAGGATCGTACATGCCGTTCGAGTTTCCGTCGTTATATTCCAGTATCGCGTTGTAGGTGAGGGCATGTTCGATCGCCGTGGCCGTGGTGGCGGCATCGGGCGCGTATTCCGTGGCTATGTTGAGGCTGCCTGGGACATCTTGGATCGAGAACGTGACGACGTCCGGGGAGACGCCGTTTGCCCGGATCTTCGTGATGGACAGGGATGAACCGGAAACGTTTGCTTGAACGCGCCGCAGGCCACCATCTTCCACGATATCGGGCACGCCATCGACATCAACATCCCGGGTGGGCGAAGGCGAGAGCAAGGGATTCGGCAGATAGAAGACCGAGACCGCGGCCATCAAGCCACCGCTGGCGACCAGCAGCAGCACTAGAACTCCGAAATTCACATGGGGCTTGTCCCTCACAAACTTTTCCTTCGACACGTTGCCTCCCTCCGTGTTGATTACCAGTGATGAACTTCAGAAACGATGGTTATTTGAATGGCATCGTTTCGCGGAATTGCTCGTCGATCCTGGGAGGTTATGGATTGTTTGAGGTGCACCGGACCATGTGCTACCGGCCCATGAGCCCACGGTTCTCGACCTGGCTTGCAAGCGGGCTTCTAAGAAATGCCTTTGCCTTCTCAATAGTCACGTTTTATTCCCACCATGGCTTCTACCGATCAACTATAAGGTGACAACGAGCAATGGCCGACACGATCGAAAGCGGAAACGTCGTCCGCGTCCACATGACGGGGCGCGTCAACTCGCACGAGGGGCCCGTCTTCCAGGTGACCGACGAGGCGGTCGCCAGGGCCGAGGGAATGGTCGAGGAAGGGAAGCACCAGCACTACGAGCCCAGGCTCGTCATCGTTGGCAGGAAACAGGTCATCGATGGCATCGACGAGGCGCTCGTGGGCATGGCGGTCGGCGAGGAGAAGAAGGTCGAGATACCCCCGGAGAAGGCCTTCGGGAAGGCCGACCCGAAGAAGAGGAGGTCCATGGCGTTCCCCGAGTTCCGCAAGCGCTTCAAGAAGGCCCCCCGCGTCGGGGAGGTCGTCGAGCTGCCCCAGACCAAGGAGGACGCCCGCGTCGTGAGCATGAACCAGGGGCGGGTCACCCTCGACACGAACCACATGCTCGCCGACCGCACCGTGTACTACACGATCAAGGTCGTGGAGAAGCTGGAGGGCGAGGACTCGCTCCTCAACGCATTGATAGAGCAACGCATGCCCGGCATCCCCGCCAGCGAGTTCAAGGTCAACAAGGCGGGCAAGACCCTCGAGTTGACGATCCCGTCGCA
>JAFGBX010000302.1 GCA_016932935.1 Promethearchaeota archaeon
CCAGCTGAAGCACCTGCTCTGCGCCACGGCGCTGGAATGCGAATACACGGGCGGCAGCCCGGACAACCGGGAGGGATGGGGCATCGTGAACCCGGCCGGCGTGGTCGCCGCGATGGAGCGGACGTGGTCCATGGCAGCGCCGCTATCGGCGTCGCTCTGCATGAACCGGTCGGCGACGCGTTCCTACTTCGCCCGCGTGCAGCTGGGCACCGGGGTCACGCACCGGTTCACGTTCGCTGGCGGCGGCTCGGGCGCGATGGACGGGCGGGTGGAGGCATACATCTACGCGGCCTCGAGCGGTGCCCATGGCGTCCCGGAGCTGCTTGCCCGAAGCCATGGGGGCACGCTGCTCTTCGCGCCCGGCGCGGCGGGGGAGTACCTCTTGGCCCTCAAGCCCCTGCCCGCGGCATGGTCGGCTGATGGGGGGAACCTCGTGGTGCCGTTCACGGTCACGCACATCGAGGATCTCACGATCCAGGCTTCGTGGGGGATCGGGGTCGCGAGCGCGGTCGCGGGCGCCGTGCTGGCGCTGGCCATGGCGTGGGAAATGCGCGGCGCGACGAGGTTGAAGAAAAAGAGTTAAGTTCGTGGCAAGTGGAGGGCGTTCAGCCGAGGCTCTCGAGCTCGTTGTACTGGAACAGGATCGTCGACTTCTTGCCGTTGATCTCCTTGCCGATCACGTCGCCGAGCTTGTCGGACAGCTCCGCTGCTTCCTTGTACTTGCTCGCCGCGGCGAGGAACTCCTCCTTCTTCATGTGATCGCGTGCGGCCTTGACCACCTTCTCGCGGCTCTTCTCGAGGATGGGGATCTCGGCCGAGCGCGCGGCGTTCTTCCCGAAGTCGTCGGCGAGCTCGGGCTCCTGCAGCGCCAGGGCGCAGTTCTTGGCGTCGTTGTAGGCCTTCGTGGACTCGTCGTAGCGCTTCTCTGTCCGGAGGCGGAAGGCCTCGTTGGCCGCGGTCACGAGCTGGTCGGGCACCGAGCGCGAGGCGGCCAGCAGCCGCTGGGCATAGTCGATCTGGTTGCTGTCGAGCAGGTCCTGCGCCCGCTTGATGACCCGCTTCCGGATGATCTCCGCGTCGAGCTTGCCGACGACTTGCTGCGCGAGCCTCGTGAAGGCCTCCTGGATCAGCACGTTCATCTTGATCTGGGGCTTCGGGAGGTACTCCCACACCGGATCCTCGAGGGCGTCGAGCTCGGGGAAGAACGTCTCGGCCTTCTCTCCCTTGTTGAGCACGAGCGCCAGGACGAGCCGCTCGCTCGTCTTGTCGGTCTTCCTTTCCATGAACTTCGAGGCGATGGACAAACCCTCGAGCTGGATGGCGAGCTTGCCGACCGGGGTCTTGCCCGAGGCGTGCGACATGAATATCGAGTTGACCTGGTCCTGGGTCAGATCCGGCTGTCCCGCCATCTTGTAATTGGCGTATACAATCATCCCCTGCACGGGGTCGAAGCGCAGCAGCGCGAGGACTAGTGGCATTCGGTCGTTCACTTCTGCGAGATCTTTGATGTGAATAGGCCTAATGGCCTTAAATATTTGGTTGGCGCGCGCCCCCCGGGCAAGGCACGGGGGGCTCGCCCCGCTGCCTCCCGGGGTGTGGAAGCGGGTGGCGGTCACCACTTGACCCGGTCGAGGAGCAGCAACAAGAGGTTCTGGAACGCGTCGTCGACGCCGTCGCCCTGCTTCGCGCTCGTCTCGAAGTAGAGCATGCCTAGATCAGCCGCTTTTTCGAAGCCTTCCTCGGAGGTGACCTTGCGTCGCTCTGCCAGGTCGATCTTGTTGGCGATGAGGGTCGAGGGGAAGCCCTCCCCGAGCACATCGGTCAGGTCTTGCTTCCACGCGTCGATGCCTTCGAACGACTTCCGGTTCGTCACGTCGAACACGAAGACCGCCCCTACCGCCTTCTCGTAGAACATCTTGCGGATCTGTGCGAATTTCGCTTGTCCTGCCACGTCCCAGAGAATTGCCTTGACGCGTGTGTTTGCATCGAGGTCGACCTCCTTGAGGCTATGGTTAGCGCCGATCGTGGGCAAGTAGAAGTCCTTGAAGGAGCGGTGCGTGTAGAACTCGACGAGCGACGTCTTACCAACAGAACCATCGCCTAACACGACTATTTTCCAGACGAATTCCCTTTTTCCCATTCGTGAACCGGCTCCAGCATCAATCCCGCTTTGTTACGGGGCATTCCTTAGGATGGTACAACACATTCAAGGATATTAAGATAATTGGCCAGGTGTGAAAGGCATCGGAGGGGAACACCCGACCTTGACGACGACCTCGTGGCTGCCGGGCGGCACGTCGAACGCCACTCGCCCGCCTCCCGCGCCGGCTCGGGCACTTCCCGCGGGCTGGCCAAGCGTTTCCCCGTCCACCGTCATGCTGGCGCCCTCGGGCACGACCAGGTCGACGGTCGCGCGAACGTTCGGCGGGATCTCGACGCGGTACGTCGTGTTCGTACCTTCCCGCCTCCACGAGGACGCTATCCTCCCGCGGATCGAGTCGTACGCCCCCTTGGCCCACGCGAGCGAGCCCCCGGGCCGAGGCGCGATCACGACGTGCCTCATCCCGGGCCGCTCCTCGTCGAAGTCGATGCCGAGGACGACCCGGTAGAGCCACTCGCCGACCGCGCCGATGGCATAGTGGCAGAACGAGTTCATGCCCTTGTCCTGGAACCCCCGGCCGGCGACGAAGCCGTCCCAGCGCTCCCAGATCGTCGTGGCACCGTTCTTGATCGTGTAGAGCCAGCCGGGGAACTCCTCGTTCTCTGCGAACTTGTAGGCTTGTTCGAGGTGGCCGCGCTTCGACAGCTCGAGCATCATCTGGGGCGTGCTTATGAAGCCGGTCGAAAGGCGGCCGCTGTACCTCTTGATGGCGTCGAGCAAGTGATCCACCGCGAGGGACTGGTTCTCCTCGGAGAGGAGGCCGAAGCCGAGGGCGATGGCGTAGCCGGCCTGCGTGTCGCCCCTGATCCTGCCCCCCTCGTCCACGTACGCGTCGTTGAAGGCGGCGACGACCCGGTTGCGGATCTCCCCGTACTTGGCAGCGTCGGCGTTTTTACCGATGATCCTGGCAATGCGCGAGAAGAGTCCCGACGAGAGCGCGAAGAACGAGGTCGCGTACACGTCTTTCGGCACCTCGCCTCCCTTCGCGGGATAGCCACTCGCCTTCAGCGTGTCGCCGTTCAGCCAGTCGCCGTAATTGGAACCGCAGTGCGTCCAGAGGTGCGCCTCGTTTTCATCGATGATCAGGTCGATGTACGACTTCATCGATTCGTAATGCTCCTCGAGGAGCCGCTTATCGCCGTACGACGTGTACATTCGCCACGGGATGATGATGCCGGCGTCGCCCCACCCCGGCCCGAAGCTCATGGCGAAGGATCCCGACGGGAAGGGATGCGGCGCGAAGTCCGGGTACATGCCCTCGGGCTTCTGGCCGTCGCGCATGTCGGCCGTGAACTTGGCATAGAACGCGGCCATGTCCATGTTGTAGATGCCGGTCTGCGCGAAGACCTGCGCGTCGCCCGTCCAGCCCATGCGCTCGTTGCGCTGGGGGCAGTCGGTCGGTATCGAGGCGATGTTGTCCCGCTGCGTCCAGAGGATGTTGCGCCAGAGCTGGTTCAAGCCTGGGTGGGAGCACTCGAAGGATCCGGCGACGGGGGGGTCGGAGGAGAACGCCTTGCCCACGAGCATGTCGGCGGTCGCTGGATCCTTCAATCCCGACACCTCGACGTACTTGAAGCCGTGGAACGTGAACCGCGGGTGGAACCAGCGCTCGGGGCCGCCGTCGAGGACGAACGTGTCGGTCTGTGCCGCCAGCCGCAGGTTGTCCACGTGCAGCGAGCCGTCGAGCTCGAGCATCTCCCCGTGGCGCAGCGTCACCTTCTGGCCGGCCGCGCCGCCGAGCTTGACCTCGCACCAACCGACCATGTTCTGGCCGAGGTCGAAGATCCAGGTGCCAGGCCCGCGCTCGTGCAAGGCGACGGGCTCGAGCGTCGCGAACACGCGAACCGGCTCGCTTTTCTGCGCGACCAGGTTCGCCTTGACCGAATCGTCGACGATCGCCGGTGCCCAGTTTGCATCATCGAACCCCGGCGCGTCCCACCCGGGCTGCTCGAGGCGCGCGTCGTAGTCCTCCCCGAGGAAGTGATCCGACGCTTGCACTGGGCCGTTATCGTTCACCTTCCACGACCCGTCGGTCACGACCTCGGTCACCTTCCCGTCCGCGGTCTCGATGACGAGCTGGGCGAGCAAGCGCCGCCCCGTGCCGTAGAACCGCTGGCGAACCGCGTCGCCGGGGCCGAGGAGGCCCATGTACCAGCCGTCTGCGAGCATGGCACCGATGACGTTCTCGCCCTGGCGCAGCAAGCCGGTGACGTCGTGCACCTGGTACTGCACGCGCCTGGTGTAGTCCGTCCACTCGGGCTGGAGCAGGTCATCGCCCGCCCGCAGGCCGTTGACCGTGACCTCGTACTCGCCGAGGGCGGTCGAGTACAGCACCGCACGCGCGGGCTTGCCCGCGACCGTGAAGGCCTTCCTGAGCATGGGCGACGGGTCGGAGGCGATCACCTCGACCGGCTCGGCCCTCGTCGTGTCGACGACCTTGACCTTGCGTGGCTCTCGTGCCCGCGCACCGATCCACTTGGCATGCCAGTCGCCCTGCTCGAGCAGGCCCATCTGCCACGATCCCGCCTCGCAGTCCTCCCAGCGGGACTCGTTCCCCGCGTCGTCCCAGACCTTGGCCCTCCAGAAGCACTGCTGGCGCGACCGGAGCGGTTTCCCCGCGTAGGGGACGTGCGTGGTCTCTGGGGACTCGACCTTGCCGCTGTCCCAGAGGTCGCCCTCGCCCCTGTCCAGTATGCTAGCGTCGGAGGCAACGATGATGCGGTATGCTACCTGGAACGAGGCATGCTTTTCATCCTTCCCTAAATCGAGGATCCAGAACAACCGGGGCGCCGGTACGTCCACGCCAAGCGGGTCGGCGAGGTACTCGACGCGCAACTTCTTCGGGTGCATGGCAGAGCGTTGCACGGGCGCGAATTAAACGTTGAATGCCCTACCCGCCGGCTTTTTAATTGGTAATGGGGTAGGAGGTATTGAACCACCTCGAGAATGCCTACCAACCGAATGGTGCATCAAACCCATGTTGCAAGTACCGTTCCCCACCTACCACTTCGAGCACCTCCCCGCGTACATCAACACGTTCGTCTGGATCGGCTTCAACGTGGCGTGCCTCGTGCTGTCCATCCTGTTCCACGCGCGCACCAGGCGCAGGCCGTTCTTGCTGCTGTCCGTGTCGTTCTTGCTGCTCGTGGTGAAGGACGCGTATTTCGTGCTCCTCGATGGTTCATATCTCCAATACTACTTGCACGTGGAGCTTGGAATGGACATCGCACAAGCCATGTTGATACTTATCTTCGCTTGGTCACTCCCGTCGTTCGTCATGGCGGTGTTCGCGGCGATATTGCTGCTTATCGCGCTCGTCCAGTTCTACAAGGAGCACAAGGGCGAGTGAGCGGTCTTCCCTCGTCTCGGGCGCTCGGACGCACGTCGACCGGGCGCGTCTCCTTCCTTCCACTACCTCGAGGTGCTCCTCCATCGGGAACCTTGCGAGCGCCCTCCCGCAATTTTTAAATCAAGCCGGCCACTCGAAGACGCAACCAACGGGCGTGTAGTTCAGTGGTTCGCCGCGTAGGTTATACACGGCGCGCCGGAGAACGCTACCTTGGCATGGTAGAGGCCGCGAGTTCAATTCTCGCCACGTCCACCACTTTTGTCCCATCTTGCACTAATAAAGGATACAATGTGCCGCTTTCACCAAGCTGGCCCTCCTCAATTCAAAATCCTGCAAAACACGTGAGGAGGCACCCAAGCCCGACCAGCGGTTCCCGATAGGTACACTTATTAGTGAACATCTCATCGTTCATCGTGTTCGATAAGCACCACCGTGGAGGGGAAAGAAATATTGGGTACCATGCGGTGGTGTGGGATTCGAACGCAGCTATCCAAACGAGCCCAGGTGTTCGCAGATGTTCAAAAAGTACCTCTTCCTTGCTGTCCTGCTCTTCTCGGTCTTCGGCGTGTTGACCACCTGCCTCTGGTTTTTCTGGGAGATCGTTGATGCGATCCCGATCATCCCGTATTATATACTCCAACCATTTCTTGTCCTCGGGTGGCTCGCTAGTGCCGTGTTAGCAGTAATAAGTTTGGTGCAAGCTTTCGCTTTCGATAGAATACTCAAGAGCAGGATCGAGCAGTTGACCAAGCGGCTCGAGTTTTACGAGCGATCCTATCACGATGCAGCTCGCCTGAACGAAAGCAAGGCTGCGCTGAAATGGTCGGACAAGATCGCAGTGGCGAGCACACGGCTTCAAAAGTTGCACGGGGAACTGGCCAAGTTGTCCGAGAAAGGTTGAGGGCTATCTTTCGAGGGATGCTCTTGGGTCGCGTGGTTCTCCCTTGATTGTCCATGCGTGTTTCATTCTTTCAAGGAGTAATGCCCCGATCTGGCAGAGCGATTTCTGAAAGCCCCGTCACCGTTTCTTTCAATTTGTCGGGCAACTTTCTTTTCATCTTGTCATCGGCGGTGAGCAGCTTGACTTTCTCTCTCATCGCGAGGGCGATGTAAGCGGCATCATAGATCGAGAACTCGTGATCCATAGCTAAGTCCAACATCTTCGCTTGGTGTTCGCCGGAGATCGCCCGGTAGGTGAAGGGATAGTGTTCCAGCGATTCTCCCGCCTTTTTCAAATCATTCTTGGTGAATAGGCCACTGAATTTCAACGCGTTCAAGACCTCGAACGGAAGCAAGTACGGGCATAATAACTCGATTTCCTTCATTACGAAACCCGTCCGGATGCTATCCGCCTTGTCTGAGTCGTCTTCCTCTATATACCATTTTACAATGACACTCGCGTCGACCACGTACCGTTTCAAATGGCATTCACCTCAAGATCCCTTGGTCTTTTCCCCTCCGTACCGCTGGTCCCTAAACTCCCGGACGATCTTCAAGCTATCAAAGCCCTTGGGTGCTTTCTTTCGAACCTGGTCGTTCAACAAGACCGCCTTGGCCATATCACGTTCACGTTCGTTTTGGATGACTTCCATGATGGCTCGCCTCAGAATCTCGCTCCAATTGATGTGGCTCAGTGAATCCATCGATTTCTTGAGATTCGTATCGATGCGGACGCTTATCGTGCTCATATCCTACCATCGTCATAAAAGTAATACAGCCATAAATATATGACGGTATAAAAGGAGTTATGGGGGACACAAGCAAGAAGCTAATCTCCTATAGTCTCTTTGCGAGCACCTCGTACCAGGCATTCCTCCTCCCTGCCTCGAAGCCGGGTGGCTCGTACGCCTCGCAGTACTTGAGCGAGACCATCTCGAACGCGTGCAAGAACCCGAACACGTCCTCCCGGCGCGAGTAGAAGTGCGGGATGCCCTTCTCGGGCTCATCCTGCCAGATCGCGGTCTGCGCGTCGACGATGGTCGCGCCGGGCGGCCGCGGCTCCGCATCGGCCTTGAACGTGGCGAAGAGGTACCCGCCGGGCACGAGGATCCGGTGCACCTCCGCGATGACCCCCTCGATCTCCGCCATCACGGCGTGATGTATCACGCGCAAGGCGATCACGAGGTGGAACGAGCCGCTGGGCTGGTCGATGCTGGTCATGCGCCCCTCCTTCACGTCCGGTACCACGCCCATCGCGCGCAGCACCCGCGCCGACTCGGCGACCGCGTCGGCCGAGATGTCCGACCCCGCGACATCGCAGCCGGCCGACGAGAAGAAAGCGAGGTGCCGCCCCAATCCGCAACCGAGGTCGTAGACGCGTGGCCTGGGCCACGCGGAGAGCAGCGGCGCGAGCGCCACGACCGCGCCGTCGGGCTGCTTCCATTTCGACGTGTCCTTGACCGACTTCCAGTCCCAGCCCGTTTGTATGGCGGTTCACCTCAACCTTGCATGCACGCTCGCGTGATGCACGCGGCGAGCGGGTAATACGCGTTGTGCGACAAAGGCCGCGATCACGAGCGCCGAGGCCAGGGCGGCGCGACTGCGACTCTTCCTGGGAGATGGGCGATGCACGCGTGTCACGATTCACATGGGCCTCTTGGGGCAGGATTTGAAAAAAGGATGCTCAGAAGTGGAACCTCGTCGTGCCGTAGGCGACCATCAACAGCCCCAGGACCTTCATGCTCGTCGAGATCAGGTACACCATCGTTTGGGACAGCCCGAGGGCGTAGAACATCGGGATGATCGACGCGCTCACCAACGCCCCACCCAGGACGTAGATGATGATCCCAAACGCGAAGGTGAAGGCCGTCCTCCGCAAGCCAGGGGTCTTCTTCCCTATGTACAGGAAGAGGATCGGGATGAGGAACGAGGTCGCGCTGCCGACGATGCCGATCGTCGACGCGACCACGAAGTCTGCATAGTCATCGACCGGATAGGCGAATTGGACGATCGCGGCCGCGAGCATGATGTAGGCGAAAACGCCCTTGAACTTGTTGGACAGGATCTTCTTGTCGACGATGAACAATATCGCGATAACGCCGACGGACGCGAACACCGAGCCGAACTTCCAGAACCAGACGTTCGGGAAGTCAGGATAGGTCGCTTCTACGAACTTCGTGAGGAAGAAATCGAACTCCATGAACAATGTCCTGGAGACCGCCCAGAGGAACATCAACAGCATCACGGTGCCGATGAAGAGCGGCGCCACCGGGTTTTCTTCCTTCTTGCTCCTCCTCACCTTCACGGCGAGGTAAAGGCCGAGAATCAACTTCACAAGGATGAGCCCCAGTGTCAGCAAGAAGATTATCTCGTAGGTATCGGGTATCGGGAGTCCCAGCACTTCAGCCATGCTTTCCACCGGAATATGATCCAGTGAAGGAGGTCATCCCCAACGTGTATAAAAATATGCTTGAGGGGATCCGATGGCTTCGGGGCGCGACCGCCCGATCGATATGCCAAAAACCGACCGATGATAAGCGTTATATTACAAGACTTTATCCTTCGTTTATACGTCAAGGTGCGAGCCGTGTCGATGCAAAGATACAAGGGAGAGGACATTGTCCAGAGCTCGATGGGCGGCTTCAAGACGCCGGACGACAAGTTCGTCTACGGCAGCCTCGTCCTCACGCCCAGCGCGATGGTATACTACGACAAGAAGGTCGAGGACGTGTGTCCCCTCGTGAACGCGGAGAAGGCCGAGCTCGTCAAGGGCGGCCCGGTATTCTCCATCACGCTCAAGGCGGGTGGCGAGAAACAGTACCGGACCGGCAACGCGAAGGCATGGGTCACCAAGCTGGAGGAGTGGATCGAGCGCGCGGGCAAGGAGCCCCCGGCAGCCGCGGCCCCCCCGTCGCCGGTGGCCCAGGGCGCGTCCCCTCCCGTGCAGCCGGCCCCGCTGCAGGGGCCGGCTTTGCCGCCGCCGCAGCAGGCGGTGCCGAGCCCGCCGGTGGCCGCGGCCGAAGGGACGGCTGCCCAGCCGGCACAGCATGCACAGCCGGCCCAGCCACAACCGGTCGTGGAAGTCATCCTCGCGGGGCTGGAGCCGCGCACGCCGTCTGGAAACGAGTTCCGGCTCCCCGTCCACGAGTGGGCGCAAGTCTGGGCGGTGGTGAGCGCCATGATCGTCATGGCCCCGCCGAACGAGTCGATCAGCAAGGACGTGGCCATCCAGGTGCTGCTACCCTCCACGGGGTTCCAGGTCGCCGGTCTCGACCACCGCGTCGCCGCCCAGATCATCGACACGGCGCTCGTGCAGCAGCAGCAGAAGACGATCGATCTCGTTTCGGTCACCTACAGCAAGATCGATTTTGGCATCATCTACGAGGATATGAAGGGCGTCCCGAGCCCGCTGTTCGACCCGGACAAGTTCCTCGAGAACTGCACGAAGTTCCTGGAGTTCGCAAAGGACAACCTCGGCTTCACGGTGACCGTCGCCAAGCCAGCACTCATCGAGAGACCCACCCTTGCAGAACATATGCAGTTTTGCACACAATGCGGCAAAAAAAGCGGAGGCGACGCACGATTCTGCGTCCGCTGCGGCAAGCCGCTGAAGCCAGCGTAGGTATCTATGTGCGAGGGTTGAATGGACGAGGGGCGAGGGCAGCGGTGATGCTTCGATTATCGGCTTTTGTTGTCCAGGACGTGCAATGGAACACTCTCGGTTTCGCATCGGGGAAAGGGCATGCAGTCAAACTAGGCCTCTACAATCAAAGGTTAGAATCAATACCCGATTCTATAGATAGCCTCCTACGTGAGTACGAAGCAGGGGCACATCGCAAGCGACGCTAAATGTCCTGATGTTGGTGAAGCTAATGGCATCGAGGAGAAAAAAGGCCATCGCCATTGCCGGGATCGTCGGGGCGGTGGTTCTTTCCATGGTTGGCACCATCTGGTACTTCTCGACGCCACGGTATTCAGATACACTTCCGCCAGGCCAGGAACCGTCCCTTCTCCTCCCGATATTCAACTTTTCCGCGAATGATTACATCGGGGGATTCGGGCAGATCACGCCGGAATTCTGGCATGGGGGCTTTGACTTTGGCGTGAACGATACGACCAAGATCGTCTCGCCATGCAATGCCTACGTTTCCTACATCCAGAAGAACTGGTATAACGACAAAGGCGGCCATTGGCAATCGAACGTGAACTTGCGCCTGAACGCAGAATGGGAGATTTGGATGCCTTTCGAATCGTGGACGACCGATCAAGAGATGGGCCGGATTCAGGCGGGTGCCATCTTCGTCGAGGTGGGCCAGTATGTCGGGGCGAACGAAACCCTAGGCTTCTTGCTGTGCCATGGTTCGAGCGCTCACCTCCACTTCGGCGTCGTCCACAATGGCGCGGAAGTCTGTCCTTACCAGTGCTTGACAGATCCGGCGAAAATCATCTTCGCAGACCGGTTCGCCAAGGTCGGCACCACGGCGCATTGGGAAAACTGAGGTTTTTTTCCGGCGGCTTGTTTCCCCTCGCAATCGTCGTAGCATAGAATTAAATCCCTAGAGATGGGAATACGGATGATGTCCCTGCTTCCCTTCCTCCCCTTACATGTTGGCTGCGGCTTCTCCTTCGCAAGCGATTGGCTCTATCACAACGCGGGCCTCACGATGGACGAGAAGACCATGCGCGACCCGCTCCTCCGCATCGAGCGCGGCGTGAAGGAGCGCGCTTACTTGCACTCGAGGTACCCGGACATCTTCCGGCACCCGCCTGATCCCAGGGGATCCCCCGGCCTCGGCGTCGGCGTCGCGACGCTCCCCATGATCATGGGCTGCAAGGTGCGGTTCGCCGATCACATGGATCCGATCGCCTTGCCCGCGCTCGGGCCGGGCGACGACCCGATGGGTCTCAAGATGCCAAACCTGGACGATGCGATGCAGTGGCTCTATGGCGAGATCGACACGCTCGTGGATCACGGGTACCCGAAGCAGTCCATCGGCCTACCAAACGTCCAGGGGCCGCTCAACATCGCGTTCCGTGTCGTGGGCGACACGCGCCTCTTGGGCATGATCGGACGGCCGAGCAAGGCCGGCGAGGCGCGCCAC
>JAFGBX010000303.1 GCA_016932935.1 Promethearchaeota archaeon
CCGAGGCGGTTGACCTGGGCGTGGAGGATGGTGGCCTCGATCCAGCTGGCGTTGCGGAAAGCCTTGATGGTCAACTGGATGCTCAGATTCCCGACGACGAGGCACGAGTCGAGAAAAACGATATCGATGACCTGACATCCGGGAATGCTATGGATGGGGAAGCAACCTTGGCCCCTGGCGCGGGAGGGGGCGAGGTGACCAACAAACCAAGTCTTGCAGCGCTCGTCGTTCGATGCCATCGGAACGGAGGCCCTCCGACTTCGTATCGAAGCAAGGCGATTTATCTTGCCATTTGTCCTTCGTGCAGAAAGGAGGTCGCGATCGAAGGGTATTCCGATGCCATCTTGTACGATTGTGCTAAATGCAAGGAGCACTTGCTGTACGAGGCCTTGTGCGACGCGTGCGGGTCGAGGATCGAGGTCGCCCACGACGAGTTGCGGGCGGCACGCGGGGGGCGGATCCGCTGCCACGTGTGCTGGGAACCGGTTTTTATATGAACCGGGCCACCTTTCACTTTAACGGCTCGGCGAGAGTGCCAGACTTTCCGGGCTGACGCGTTTCACTCGCTCTGCAAGCGCTTCCTGTACCGCTTCGTCGTTTTCTGGTCGAAGTACTCGATGAGACCGTCGTTCGAAAGCTTGTCGAGTGCCCGGGCCACGAACGCCGTCTTGCTGCGGTTTTTTGATGGGATCCCCATGACGCGTCGCACGTACTTGACGTCGATTATCGCCCCGTCGGAAAAATGGTTCTTGATGACCTTTTCGACATCCTTCACGAACGCGGAAAAAAACCCGTCGTCAGACATGCCTCATCCCCCGAGATATCGCGTGCGATCACGGTTATGCAAGTAATCCATTTAAAGATACGCGTGGAACCGGCAGCCTCGCGTAAGGTTCATGTGTCATGGACACGACCTTCCGACGCGGCCTCGACCGACGAGATCCAGCCGAGCAAACGCATAAAACGACCCGCCGAGATAGTGGATGTATGCACGATGCATACACTTCCGAGGAGATGGCCGCCGATTTCGAGAGGGTGAGCGCGATCGTGGCAAGGTACAAGGCCCGGATCGACCCCTCGCGCCAGATCCCGACGGATGAATTCGTCTCCCGGCAGCGGAAGGTCGTCGCTGGGCTGAAAGAAAGGGGGTACATCGTGGGCTTCGTCTTCTCCGACGAGCACTATGCAGGCGACGTTCCCTATCTCGCAGGCAACATCAACATTTCCATCGAGCAGATCGCAGGCGTGATCGGCCCGACCGGTTTCCATGTGGTCGCAGGATTGGAAGGCGGGTACGTGGTAGAGCAGCTCGCGGGCCGCTCGAAGTCGATCGTGCACAAGGCAGAGATGTTACAGTTAGCCGACGAAAAGTACCCGATAGCGGCGGAGAAGCTCGAGTCCGTCATCGAGGCGGCGGCCGGCGTCCCGATCGCCCAGGTGGAGAGGATCGCCCTACTGACCCCCCGGCAGATCGTCCCGGCAAGCGTGGTGTCGTACCTTGAGGGGCTGTTCGGTCGGGACGGCGTGGTCGACGAGCAGGAGGTTTACTACAAGATCAAGTACATCAAGTCTGACATGGAGCTGGCCCTGATCCGCGACGCGTCGCTCATCGCGGACGCCATGATGCGGGCGATGCTCGCCGTCGTCAAGCCCGGCATGCTGGAAACGGAGGTCGCCTCGTGGGCGTACTTCACGTCGTCCATGCTCGGCGCTGAGGGGATGGGCTTCAAGGTCATCATCGGGGCCGGCGAGGCGAACCGCACGCTGATCGGGCTCGCGCTGAACCGCCGGATCAACAAAGGCGACTGGGTGCACCTCGGCGTGTCCCCGAAGCGCGACGGGCTCGCGTCGTGCGTGCGCCGTTCAATCATCGCGGGTGTCACCGAGGCTGAATGGACGCCCAACCAGCGATACTGGTTCGACTTCATCGAGGCCGCCTACCATACCGGGTTCGACGCGTACGTCGACGTGGCGCGGGGCAAGTTACCGGCCAGGCTGCAAGAGAAGGCCCTCGTGGACTTCTTCAAGGCACGCAGCAAGGAGGCGTCTGCAAGGTACAACAAGGAGATACAGCTCGAAGCATTGAAGCCGTACACGGGTACGCACAACGCAGGATACACGGAATGCCAGGAATTCTACGGTGCCATCACCCTCGATTCCGAGGGGCCGCTCGGCGAGCAGATCGTCACGATGCTCGACGTGGCCCTGCGGGGCATCGGGGACAGGTGGAACGACGTGATCATCCCCGACCTCGACTACATCGTCATCGAGAACACGCTCGGCAAGTTCGGAACCCGCGTGGAATGCTTCAACGAGCTGCCTTTGCGCGTGCAACATCTCGTCGGGAAAGGGGTTGAATGACGCGGACGACCGGAGCGCGCGTCATTCCCCTCCAGCAATATCGTCGATCAACTTCTTGTATGGCCCATAATCGAGCCTGGGTCGGGGGTCGATGGCCATGTACAGCTCGACGAAACCCAGCTTCTCGGTGCGCCTCTCCTTGCGGTTCTCTAGGATCCCCTTGATGATCGACTGCTGCGACGCGAAAGACTGCAGCGATTGCTCCACCCGCCGTTCCTCGCCCTCGCTGGCGACGATCGCGAGGTTCGCCGGCATCGCCGGCCCGACCTGGCTTGCGACGGCGCGCCTGACGGCCTCTACCGGGTCGAAGCTGCCCCAGACCGAGTACTCCACGAACGACGAGATTGCCCACGGTTCAGCCCAGTCCACGACGACGGGATCCCCCGCTTGCGGCCCGTAGAAGATCCCCGAAGCGGCGACGGCCGAGTGGTCGACGTGCTCGCGGAAGCCGTTTGCGAAGAGGAGCCTCGTTACTCTCGTCTGGCGCAAGAACACGAGCAGCCGCTCGAACGTCCCCAGCGCTGGCTCGCCGCCATCGCGGGCCGGCTTGCGGTGACCGACGTACGCGTTCCCGCTGAAGTCCGGCAGCTCGAGCCTGAGCAAGCGCTCCGGGGGGATCCCGAGGGCACGGTAGGCCGCTTCCGTTTCCTGCTTGCGGGTTTCCACGATCGTCGCCTTCTCGGACGCGTGGCTATATCCGGCATCGCCCTTGTGAAAGATCACGACGTGCACGCTTGCTCCATGGGAGAGCGACGCGAGCATGGCGTATCCCGCCCCGAGGATCGCGTCATCGTCGTGGGGCGAAAACACGACCACGTTTTCCTCGTCCCGGGCCCGCCAGCCCGGGAAGAAGCCGCCGATGCCTGCAAGCTCCCGCCTCGCGTCGAGGTCGAAGAAGCGAAAGTCGCGGTTCATGGTGGATCCCTCCTACCCGGCCGCGTTTAACCATTTGCCCTCGAAGCCCGGAGCGTGCTCGCATCGATCCGTGGTGATGCCCTTTTTTCCCGCGAGCCATGCGCGATCCTCGTGATGACCACGGAAATAGTCCGCGCGACGCGGGACATGATGGTGCACGTGCAGGACATCATCAACAGCAACTACCACCTCTACGAGGGCATCGTCGATGCGCGCGACCTGGGCGAGCACCGCGTCGACGAAGCATGGGCCGAACGCAACTTCGCGATCCGCGAGTTCTACTTGTTGCGAGGGGGCGATAACGAGCGCTTCGTCGGTTTCGGTTCTTTCCAGCTGATTCTGGATTTCGCGTACGTTGGTTATTTGTACGTGCGACACGGTTACCAGCATCGCGGCTATGGACAAGAACTCGTCTCGTTTCTCGGGCGACGGGCCATCGAGGCCGGCGCCTGCGACTTGCGGTTGTTCGTCAATGAAAAGGCTTCATGGGCTCGCAATTTCTACACTAAGACGGGTTTCTCGGTTTTCTTGTCCCGGCGGGAGGAGATATTGGCCATGGATGGCGGCATAATGGCACCGTTCTACGAGGAACATTCGTTATTGATGAGAAAGCCGCTAGGTTATATCCCATAGCACGATGCGTCTACGGTAGAGCGTATATTCGGTAGAAGGACAAGGTCTGTCTCGTCCATACGAATAATCATAGCCGGTCACTTTTTTTGTGATGATTTTTTTATCTGAACGTTCCTCTCGTCGGTCGATGTAAAAATGAACCCGGTATCCACGATACCATCTTGGGTTGGCAATACCTTCACAACGGTAAAAAAATTACTCATGCTTGAAATCGCCATCGTAGCAGTAATGATCTTCGTGCCTAGCAGCATAGATATCGAGAAGGAGAATGTAACGGGAGCGGATGCACGCCCCGCGCTCACGGCGTGCTCTCGGTCTCGGTCGTCGTGGCGACCTGCTCGCCGCTCTTCAACTTCTGGTAGTGCCGGAGCACGCACTCGCGGGCCGCGAAGACGAACGCCCGCTTGACGTTGGTGCCGGTGATCGCGACCGTCTCGAAGATGACCGTGTTCGGCATCTTCGCCGCCTTGAGCACGTCCTTGATCTTGTCGATGGGCGTGATGTTCGGCAAGTCGCGCTTGTTGGCGCACACGATCAAGGGAACCTCGGGCGGGGTCTTGCCCAGATCGGGGCTCAGCACCTTGTTGCCGTACATCTGGAGCAATTCTTTGAATGAGTATATGTTTTCGTTCCACTGCGTTTTATCTGAGTCCCAGAAGAAGACTAGGGCATCGGTGCCCTTGAGCACGGTCTGTCGCTGGAACTTGTGCCGCCGCTGCCCCGCGACCGTGTAGACCTGGAACACGACGTTGCTCACCTTGGCGACGAGCCGGTCGAAGAACAGCGTGCGCCCTGTCGGATCCGAGATGCTCTGCAGCTGGCCAGAAGCGAGTCCCTCGCGTTCATAGACCCAGGCCAGCGCCGTCGTTTTCCCGCCCATTGAGGGCCCCCAGAACACCAGCTTGAACACCAGCGTTCCATCGGCTCTTCTGCTTGGACACATTGCATGAATCACATGGCGTTTTTGTGTGGTCGTGAAATCCGAGAACCTTGGGCTGATCCACCGCGATTATTTTCGCTGGTAC
>JAFGBX010000304.1 GCA_016932935.1 Promethearchaeota archaeon
AAGGAGGAGCGGCCCGACCAGCCCGCGATCGTGTACGTGTGCAGCGTGCCCACGGGCTTGAGTTCGACCCAGTCCGTCGCCGCGAGGTTGCAGTCCAGGTTCCAACACGACGTGCGCGCGGGGAAGAACTTGTCGCCACACTTCGGGCACCTCGTGGCAAAGAGCTTCCCTTCGAGGAAGCCGAGGAAGAGCTTGGAGTTCGCGCCGTGCCGTATCGTGTACAGCTGGTCGTAGTGCAGCCTCGTGTTGATTCGCGAGCCGTCGTCCGAGATCTCGTAGCCAACGACGGCGAGCCCTGTCTCCGTGACCCCGGCGGGGCGCGCGTCCGTGATCTTCGTGAACTTCGGTTTCTTGACGGCAGGTGCCGCCTTGTCAGGCTTCGCGACAGCGGCTCCTTTCTTCTCGGCCGGCTTCGGCGTTGCTGCCACATTCGCTTTAGCCCCCGGTTTTGCTTTCTTCCCCATGGTCATGGCCTCCTCAAGATGAAGTTGGAGATGCTGGTTCCCGTCCCCGCGTGGCTGTTCACGAGGCCGACCTCCGCGTTCGGAATCTGCCCCTTGTTCGACAGGTGCTTCTTGCCGATCAAACCGGCGAGCTGGTAATAGCACTCGACCAGGGACATCAAGCCCGTCGCACCGACGGGGTGGCCATATCCGAGCAGCCCACCGCCGGGATTGACGGGCAAGTCCCCGCCGATCTCGGCACACCCGTCCCGTATGAACTGCGCCACGTTATCCTTGTTGACGAGGCCCAAAGCCTTGTAGATCTGCGCCTCGCTTGTGGAGAACGCGTCGTGGATCTCCATGACGTGGATCTGCTTCCGCGGGTTGGTGATCTTCGCGTGCTTGTAGGCCGCCTCCGCCGCGTTCCTGCAAGCCGCGAACTCCGTCATATCGGGGTACCCGGCGCCGTACCGCTCGGTCCAGCCGGGGAAGTTGAGCCTGTCGCCCGCGCGTATCGTGCAGCTCGACAGCCCGATGCCGTCGATCACGACGTAGCGATCCGGTGCGACCTTCTTAGCGTACTCCTCGTCGCAGATGATCGCCGATGCGACGCCCCGGCTCATGAGGCAGCAGTCATACTTCTTGATCGGCCAGGCGATCATGCGGGAGTCCATCACGTCCTCGACCGTGAGGTGCTTGTGCTCGTTCCGGTACCACTGGGTCTTAACGTTGTCCATGGCGTTGTTCCGGTTCTTCGCAGCTATCCGGGCCACGTCCTCTTCGGTGACGTTGTTCTCCTTCATCCACTTCCACGCCATGGCGGCGTAGAAGAGGGGGTAGATCCCGCCGACCATGAGCTCGTACCTCATGTCCGACGCGAGGGCGATGAACTCGGAGCCTTGAGATTGTGAAACGCTATCCATCGTTTCCCATCCGAAGATGGGGACGACGTGATGGTGCCCCGATTTCACGGCGAGCCAGGCGGCGTAAAGCGTGGAGCCTCCCGTGTTCCCGCCGTTCTCCACCCGGTACTGGGGTACTCCCACGAGGCCGAGGTGGTCGTGGACTATCCATTCCGGGCAGAGCTGGTGCCCGAAGTGGACCGAAAAGTGCGAGTATATCACCAAATCAACGTCCCGAATGCGAAACTCGGGGACGTCTTGTTCCATCTCCCGGAGGCACATCGTGGCCCCCTCCTCGATGCTCTCGAAGCCCGTCGGGCCGTAGTCGAAGGGAGTCGTCGCGCCGCCGATCATGCAAACGCGTGTCACATGCTTCTACCTCAATAAAGTAGGTGATTCAATTACCCCCTAAAGTAATATAAGGCTTTCAAACGAACCACACTAGCATGGACATCAAGCTCGCGATATGGGACGACTATAATGTCGGCGACAAGGCTTCCCACTCGAAGACTATCACCGAGGCGGACATCATCCTGTTCGCCGGCCTCTCCGGGGACTTCAACCCGCTCCACGTGAACGACGAGTACGCGAGGTCGACGCAGTTCGGGAAGCGCGTCGTCCACGGGGGGCTGGCCTTCTCGATGATCTCCGGGCTGCTGGGGATGAAGTTACCAGGGCCTGGCACGATGCACGTGTCCCAGAAGCTTGACTTCAAGAAGCCCGTGTTCGCTGGTGACACCCTGACTGCCGTGGCAGAAGTAACCGAGAAGTTCACGAAGAAGGAAGGGAAGCTGAAGTTCCTCCGCATTAAAACTGACGTCTACAACCAGGAGAACGTCGCCGTCCTCGAAGGCGAGGCGCTCGTCATCATCCTTTGATGAGGTTTGTTAATAAGAACCTTTGCTACTATTAATAATATAAATAGTTTGTATGTATAGATCATCTGGAAAGACCAATACCGAATAAATCCTCAAGGCCGTTAACTATTTTGCTTGAGGAATCTGAAAAATCAACAGAGGCTGTAGAATAATTATGGTAGACATACGCTTCGATGAGTTCTCATCGATTCGGATAGAGAAGAACCTCCCCGAATGCGATCTCCTCGCGAACCCACTCCTCACGGCGGATGAGATCGAGTTCATCGCCAAATTCTACAATTTTCTCGAGAAAGATCTGGACGCTGACATCAAGAAGCTCGAGGAACTCAACTACTTCCTCGAGGAATCGACGGAACAGCAGAAGGCCGAAGTCATCGTCAAGATCATGAAAAAACTGGCTGATAACGGATATTACTCGGTCGTGCTTGACAAGGACAAGTACAACGTCGGTAAGATTATGCGGAACGTGCTCATCGCCTTTGCGCTGTGCGGCGGCCGCTGGTCAGAGAAGAGCGGGAAATACGTCGGCGGGAACTGGTCTATCGAGATGGGACGTCTCGCTGGCGGGACGCTCTTCTGCAACCCCGTCGACTACAAGGCGAACAAGTACCAGCGGGAGAATTTCTTGCTCCCCGTCGCTAGGGGCGGGGCTGTGGCCGCGTCGGCTATGACCGAGTTCGAGGCGGGCTCGGACATCGCCCACATGCAGCTGCACATCAAGGACGAGATGGACGAGGTAGTGCTCGAAGGAAAGAAGATCTTCATAACCAACGGCCCGCTCGCCAAGTACATCCTCGTGTACGGGCGGCTGGACAACGGCACGCTCGGCGCCGTCATCGTCGACACGAAGGATCAAACCCTCGAGAATTTCAAGGCCACGCGGCTGCGGACTTACGGGATGGAGGACGCGTTCGTCTCACGTCTGGATTTCAAGAACGTGCGCGTCCCGCGCGAGAACTTGCTGGAAGGAAACGGCCTGGACATCGCGTTCCACCAGCTGACCGAGGAACGGCTCGTGATCTCGGGAGAGGCACTGGGCGACGCGGCTAAGAAGCTGCTATACTCGCATTCCTATGCCATCCAACGCACGCAGTTTGATCACAAGCTCCACCAGTACCAGATCGTCCGTATGCCTATCAACGAGATGGTTCGCCAGTTGCACCTCCTCACGGATTCGACGATCAACTACGCGCGCATCCTCGATTCCCGGCACGACGCAATGTCGAAACAACTCGCGCGCCAGGCGATGGGGCTGAAGATCGCCACGACCGAGCTCGCCTTCGAGTCGTCCATCCACTGCTTCCGCACGATGGGTGGTCGTGGATTCATCCGGCAGTATTCCGTTCCTATTGGTTTCTTGGATGCATACTGCATGATCCATGGAGGGGGCTCGAATTACGTGCTCGAGGACTCGGAGAGCCGCCAGTTATTCAAGTACGTCTAATTATCTCCCCTCCAATTGAACATCAGGTAGCGAAGATGAAGGTCATCGACCAAGGCGAAGGTGAGCTCGTCGGCTGGCACGATCCCGACGAGAACAGGGAATGGATCCACAAGAACAAGTCGCCCGCGCTGGTGGACAAGCGCATGGCCATCGCGGAAGCGGTCTCCCGGTTCGTCAAGGACGGGGATGTCCTCGGGATGGGCGGGTTCGGGCATATCCGCGTCAGTTTTTCAGGCATCTACGAGATGATCCGCCAGAAGAAGAAAAACCTCACGGTTCTGGGTAAAACGGCGGTGCACGATATGGACGTGCTTATCGGTGGCGGCTGCGTGGCTAAGGTGGAAGTGGCATACTCGTTCGGTCACGAGCTACGCGGCCTCTCGCCATGCGGGCGCCGCGGCGTGGAATCCGGCAGGGTCAAGGTCGTTTCGGAGATCAGCAACGGTGGCTTTCAATGGCGCTTCCTGGGCGGCATGATGGGCGTGCCGTTCGTCCCGTGCCGCATGATGCAAGGGTCGGACACGTTCCGTAAATCATCCGCGAAGATCGTCGAGGATCCCTTCACGGGCAAGCCCATCTGCCTGCTGCCGTCTTGCAACCCCGACGTCGTGTTCATCCACGTGCCCCGGTGCGACATGTTCGGCAACTGCCAGATCGACGACATCCTCATCGAGGACTTCGAGCTCGCACGCGCCGCCAGGCGGTTGATCGTCACGACCGAGGAGGTCATCGACAACGAGGAGATCCGCAAGAAACCCGACCAAACGAAGATCCCGGGGTTCATCGTCGATGCCGTGGTCGAGGTGAAGTACGGCGCGCACCCCACTCTTATGCCGGGCAAATATTTCTTTGACGAGGAGATAATCGGCGAGTGGCTCAGCATGTCGAAGACGGATGAAGGGACGGAGGAATGGATCGACAAGTACGTCCACGGCGCGGCAGACTTCCAAGAATACATCAAGATGGTCGGTGGAGAAGCCAAGATGAAATACTTGCACGACGTCGAGCACTACAAGGCCGACTTGAAGGCCCCCTGGCTCGATAAGAAGAGATGAGGCCCATGGCCGTGTCCGAGACTGAAAAACCCCACTACACGCAGACCCATCTCATGGCGGTCGCCGCGGCCCGGGTGCTCGAGAACAACAGGTCAGTGTTCGTGGGCACGGGGCTCCCGATGATCGCCGGGATGTTCGCCCAGCGCACCCACGCGCCGAACTTGCTCATCATCTTCGAGGCCGGCGCGGTCGGGCCGCAGATGAAGATGCTGCCGATCTCCGTCGGCGACTCGCGCACGACGTACAGGGCGATAGCCGCCAGCTCCATGCACGACAACATGTCCTTCGCGCAAGCGGGATGGCTGGACTACGGCTTCCTCGGGGGCGCCCAGATCGACAAGTACGGGAACCTCAACACGACCTATATCGGTGGCTCGTGGGATCATCCCAAGGTACGACTCCCCGGATCCGGTGGCGCCAACGACGTCGGATCCAACTGCCGGCATACGATCATCATCATGCGCCAAGAGGCCCAGAAGTTCGTCGACAAGGTCACTTTCATAACGACGCCTGGATACCTGGACGGGCCTGGCGCGCGTGAACGGGCCGGCCTCCCCGCTGGCAGCGGGCCGATCAAGGTCATCTCACAGCTGGGCATTTACGGCTTCGATGAAAAGACCAAGCTCATGGCGCTGGAATCGATCCACCCGGGCGTGACGGCCGAGCAGATCGTCGCCAACACGGGCTTCAAGCTCACCATCCCGGCCGAGGTGCCCCAGACCCCCGCTCCCACGAGGGAAGACGTCGCCCTGCTCCGGGAACTTGATCCCACGGGCATGGCAATCGGAAAATGAAAGGCCATGGTCAAGTTCATAGATGTCCACGTGCACGGGTTCCCAGATCGCATGTTCGAAGCGGTTTGGGCTTTTTTTGTTAAGAATTACTGGCCTGTCAAGTACAAGCTCCACGCGGGGGAGATCTACCGGTTCTTGAAGGAGCGCGGGGCATCCCGGTACACCATGCTGAACTACGCCCACAAGCCGGGGATCTCGCGCGACATGAACACGTGGACTCACGAGTTCGGCACCACCCACCCCGACGCGCTGTGCTTCGGCACGATCCACCCGGAAGATCCATACATCGTCGAGGAACTCGAGCGCGTGCTGTCCCCTAGCCAGCTCGACCTGCGCGGGCTCAAACTGCAGCTGCTCGTCACTGACTTCGACCCCGGCATCCGCGCCCTCGACCCTATGTACGAGTCGCTCGTACGTCACGGGAAGAGTCTCGTGATGCATTCGGGCACAGGCCCCGCCGCGAATGAGCACGTGGGGATAGCGAAGCTGCGCCCCGTCGTCGAGCGCTTCCCGAAACTGCGCCTCCAGGTGCCACACCTCGGCAGTTACGAGTACAAGGCCTTTTTCGACCTCGCCAAGGATTTCTCCGGGGTCTACTTCGATACGGCTATGATCTTCGTCAAGCACCGGCTGTTCCGCGACAAGTACGGGAAGGCGTTCACGGCCGACGACCTGCTGGAGGTGCAAGACCGGGTTATGTTCGGCTCCGACTTCCCCAACATCCCATATGACTACGACCTCGCCGTCGGGAGCATCACCGACCTGGCCGTGAGCACCGACGTGAAGGAGAAGATGCTGTGGGGCAACGCGGCGCGTTTCTACGGCCTCGCCGACCTCGATTAGCAGCACGCGGCATTCGACCATTTTTTTTATACGTCGCGGCATACGGTGTCCTCGTGGTGAGCTATCGACATGGCATCGAAAGATTGCGACAAGCGGATCGTCATCGTCGGCGCCGGCTCCCAGTCCTTCGGACTGGGGACGCTCGGCGATCTCATGACCATCGGCCAGAGGCTATCAGGCGCGACGGTCGTGCTCCATGATAGATCCGAGGAGATGCTACGGCTCGTGGGCGGCGTGTTTGGCCTCGCGCTGAAGCAAGCATCGGAGGACGGGGATCCTGCCCCGTTCAAGATGGAGGCCACGACGGATCCCGTGAAGGCGCTGCAAGGCGCGGACTACGTCGTGATGACCGTCGAGCACGGCAACCGGCTCAAGACCTGGGAACAGGACTACTACGTGCCGTTCCGCCATGGCTGCACCCCGATCTACTCGGAAAACGGTGGCCCAGGCGGTGCCTTTCACACGTGGCGGCAGGTCCCTCCAATGCTCAAGGTCGCCGACATCATGCACGACGTGGCGAAGGGCGCGGTCCTGCTGAACTACTCCAATCCGGTTCCGCGCGTCACCTGGGCCATCAACCGGTACATGGCCAAGCATGATCCCACGTTTCCCAAGCGGAATGTCGGCCTATGCCACGGCATCGGCAGCGGGCTCCACGGGCTCGCGCAGATCCTCGGTTCCGGGGAAGGATTGCTCGACTTCACCTCCGCGGGGCTCAATCACTTCTATTTCTTCATCAAGGTGAAAGCAAAGAAGGACTTCACGATCCAGGCGATCGGGCCATACCCCGAGAAGAGGGTAAGAGCGGGCGACGACTTGCTCCAGGACATCCGAGAGCGCGGGCAGGTGTGGGCGGCCATGAACGAGCGCTACCTCATCGAGGAGCTGCTCAAGACCTTCGGCTATTTCACCTATCCGGACGAGAGCCACCCGGGCGAGTACCTGCACTTTGCGAAGCAATATTGCCCCTACGTGAAGTATGGCTTCAAGGGCTCGAACGAGCCGTACAAGCTGCGCATGGCAAGGTCGATAGCGGGCGCTGAAGACAACTTCTGGTGGGTGCACAGCACCGGCGAGAAGGCGGTCGCCATCATGGTCGCCATGGAGCACGACACGGACGAGGCGTTCATCGCGCTCAACATGATGAACGACGGCTGCATCACGAACATGCCACCCGATTGCACGGTCGAGGCGCCCGGCCACGTCGACAAGAACGGCCCGCGGCTCGATAAGGTCGGGGAGTTGCCCCGCGGCATCGCGAACTTGCTCCAGCAACAAGCCGCCATCCAGGACCTGGTCGTCGAGGCCGCCATCACCGGCGACTACAACACCGCCGTGCAGGCGCTGACCGTCGACCCGACCGTGCCGAGCCCGCAAGTCGCCCGCAACCTGCTCGACGAGATGCTCGTGCTCCAGAAGGATTACCTGCCCCAGTTCCACAAGAAAGCTTGAGTTCTTTTTCCTTCAATATAGTCCGTCTCGTTTCATCGCTGCGACCCGGAGTTCGTTCGTGTCGTCGGGGCACGCTGCTTCAAAAAATACATGGATCGTGTTTCCTACGCGAAGCCAGTGCGAGTAACGCCACGTCTGGTACTTGCCCGGCGTTGAAGACACCAGCGCGGGCTTCTGTGGCGTCAAGTCCGTGAACGTTGTGAGGTCGAGCGAGTACGCGAACCCGGTGGCGATGTTATAGCCGTTGTCGTACCAGGCTATCGACGATCCCTCGTAGACGAGCATGTACCCGAGACGGAGGGGGTAAAGGCACGCGGGCCTCGTGAAGCAGTTGTGCCAGCCCGTGTTTTCGAGGATGGGGGAGGCCTGCGCGGGGCTCCAGCGCTCCCCGTCGTCGCTCGTGAAGTGGTAGGCACGCTCGAGGCGATCGAACCCGATGACGAACATGTGGAAAATGCCGTCGATGACCACTATGAATGGATCCTTGTACTGGGTACCGAACGTGCCGTGGTGTTCTTGCGCGCCTTTCGCCTCCAATTCCGGCCTTCGCGCCGCGAGGACGGGCTTGAGGGTCTTGGGATCGAACTTGGCCGGGTGATCCGCATCGTCGAGCTTCCAGATGCCCCAGCCGTCGGCCATCTCGCTGCAGCCGTAGAGCTTGAACTTCCCGCTCCGGGGGTCTTGCAACAAGGCCGGGCGCTCGAAGCCGGGCAAGCTCGTGTCGTCCCTGGAGATGCCGGCGATCTTCGTGAACGTGATGCCGTCCTCGCTCTCCAGCAGCCGGATCTCGTAGCCACGCCGTCCCCGCGGGGACAGCGTGTCGCGCATGCGGGCGGCGAGGTAGAACGTGCCGTCCCTGGTCATCATGACCGAGGGTGCCCCCGCCCACCACCCCGCCTCGTCCTTGTCGGGCCGCAAGACCACCTCGTACTTCTCCAATGCCTTTAACCATTGCGGAATCGGCATGATGAAGATCAACTCGTTATCTCTGGGATTTCAAGAAATCGAGTACCTTGTTGGCCGATGCAAGGTCTTCTTGCATCCCGCATTCCTCGAACAGCTTCGCGGCGCGCTCGATGAAGGCGAGTGCCTTCTTGCTATCGCTGCGTTTTTGCCAGATCATGCCTATCGCCAGGAGCTCGGGAGCCATGTCCGCCTTGTTGCCGAGCTTTCCAT
>JAFGBX010000305.1 GCA_016932935.1 Promethearchaeota archaeon
AACGCCTGGCCCGAGGGCAGGAAGGCGATCATGGACTTCATCGAGTCCAACGGGTACGCGCACCTGGGCGACATCCCCATCGACCTCGACATCCCCCGCAGCGTGGTCAACATGCAGTCGATCATCGCCTACTCCCCGGACTGCGTCGCCTCGAGGTCTATGCGCGTTGTCTACAAGAACCTGATGGAGGAACTCGGCCTGGAGGAATGAACAGCCAGATGACGAAACCACCATTGCAACATCCATTAAAGCGCGACGCGTACCCACCTTGCCAAGAAGGGCAATAACCTGAAGAGCGACGTTTCATGACACGACCGAGGAAGACCAAGATCGTCCACGGGGCGCCGATACCGGCGAGCCGGGCGATCTTCAAGCCCGCGGGCATTCCGCTAAACGTTGTTCCGGTCAACAACATCACGTTCGAGGAGTACGAGGCAATGCGGCTCGTCGACTGGCGGAGCAAGTCCCAGTTCGAGGCCGCGACCATGATGGGTGTGAGCCAGCCGTCGATATCGAGGCTGCTGACGACGGGGCGGCAGAAGGTGATGGACGCCCTCGTGATGGGCAAGGCCATCCGGATCAGCGGGGGCGACTTCAGGTTGGCGTTCCGCGGGTTCGGTTGCCTCTCTTGCGACCACAAGTGGGAGATCGGCGAGAGCGACTCCCTCGCCCCCGAGAAGTGCCCGAAATGCGAGTCGAACGACATCTATTCGCTCAAGAAGGAAGTGTAGGACGCCATAGCGCGTCGAGAAGAATCACAATCCCGGTAACACATCATGAATCACGGCCCGAGCACGGAAGTGCGCCAGGATTATCTCAAGATCATCCTCGGATTGAACGACGAAAAAGCAAATGGCAAGGGCTTCATCAGCAACAAGGAGATCGCCAACGCTTTCCACGTCCAACCACCTTCGGTCACGGGCATCATGGCGAAGTTGCAGCAGGCCGGCCTCGTCGACTGGCAGAAGCGAAAGGGGGCTCGGCTGACTGCGAATGGCCTCGCCTACGCGAAGAGGATCCTCGAGATGCACCGCATCGTCGAGTCATTCCTCGCCACCGTGTTGAAGGCAAGTGACGCGGCCTTGATGCAGCGCGTCGCGTGCAAGATGGAGCACATCCTGCTCGACGAGCCCGGCCTCGCGAGGATCCTCGAGGAAAGCATCGACGACGCCAGGCAGCGCTTGCAGCAAGGGACTGCTGCATCCGATCTCAACGAATGAACGGGTCTGACCGCCATCCTCGGCCAGACCTTGGGTGAGCGGCACGCTCGCCAGCCGGTGGTATGCTGAAGGTGAGCCAGATGGTTAACGAGAACGAAGGGAACCTCGCATACGGCCCCGTGCCGTCAAGGAGGCTCGGGAGGAGCCTCGGGATCAACAACATCCCGGCCAAGCACTGCCCCTACTCCTGCGTGTATTGCCAGGTGGGGAAAAACACGTCGCATTCGCCGGCCAGGCGGGCCTTCTACGACCCAGACCGCGTCTTCGAAGCCGTCAAAGAAAAAGTCGACGTCGCGCGCTCGAGGGGGGAGCGAGTCGATTACCTAGCCTTCGTCCCCGATGGCGAACCTACGCTCGACGTCAACCTGGGGGTGGAGGTCGCGTCGGTCAAGCGGCTCGGCGTGCCGGTAGCCGTCATCACCAACGCCTCGATCCTCTCCCAACCGGGCGTGCCGGAAGGTTTGAAGGAAGTCGACCTCGTTTCCTTGAAGGTTGACGCGTGTACGGAGAAGACGTGGAGGAAGGTGAACAGGCCATGCAAGGGCTTGGGCCTCGGCACGATACTGGAAGGGATCACGCGCTTCGCATCCAGTTTCGGGGGAAGCATCATCACGGAGACGATGATTCTCGATTCCATCGAGTACGACGGCGAGCTCGGGGCGATCGCTGCGTACATAGGGGCCATCCCAGGCGTGGAGAAGGCCTACATCTCCACCCCGACGCGGCCGCCCATGGAGCGATGGGTCGGGCCGACCAGCCCGGCCGTGCTGGAGGCGGCGACCGACGCGTTCGAAGCTGTGCTTGGCAACAAGCGGGTCGAAGTCATGAACCAGTACGAGGGAAACGCCTTCAGTTGCACGGGGAAGCTGGAGGAGAGCCTCCTCGACATCGTCGCAGTCCACCCGATGCGTGAGGAGGCGGCGGTGGAGTTCCTGGCAAAGGGCGGTGCCGGCCCGGAGCGGCTCGACGCGCTGGTAACGGAGGGAAAGCTCAAGAGGAAGCAATACCAGGGGCACGTGTACTTCGTGAAGAGACATGGGCCAGACAGGCCCTCGTGAGCAGCATGAAAGACCGCGGGTACAACCCCCAGGAAGAACGCCTTGCCATGCTGGAGTTCGGGAACGTGCACGACGTCGACGTGCTCGACATCGGCGCGGGCCGCGGCGAGCTGGCGATCATCGCAGCAGGCAAGATGGGCTGCCGCGTCACGTGCATCGATCCCGACCCGGCGAAGCTGGCTCGGGCGGCCGGGTGGATCTCCCAGGCCGGCCTTTCCGAGCGCGTCACGTTCGAGGCCGGCGACGCGAGGTGGCTGGACTTCCCCGACGGGCACTTCACGTGCGCCTTGTGCTATTCCGTGCTGCACCACGTCGTCCGGGAAGACCGAGAAGCGGTCGTCGCCGAATTGGCACGCGTGGCGCGGGAGAAGGTCATCTTCTCCGAGCTGACCCTCGAGGGTGCCACCTTCTTCGACGAGGTGCTGCACCCGGGCGAGAGCCACGTGTCGAACTTGGTCGCCGAGGATTGGCTCGCGTCGCGAGTGGCGGGCCTCGGGAGGGTCGATATAGGGGAGAGAAGATATACTTACTTCGTGATGTTGGTGAAGTGATGAATGAACAATCGCGGATCCAGGCAAACGAAAGCGCCCGACGAGGCCTTCGACGAGTTCGCTAAAGAGCTGCAGCAAGAGCTCATCGACGAGGAACTGCGGGAATACAACGAGCGGATCGTGGAGCTGTTCCACGACCCCCCGAACCACGGGAAGCTGGCCGGCGAAGGCGTCATCGAGCACTCGTACCTGGGCCCGTGTGGGGACCGGATGACGTTCTTCCTGGCCATCAAGGACGGCACCATCGAGAAGGCGAACTTCATCACGACAGGGTGCGGCGCGTCCGTCGCCGCGGGCGCGCAAGCGACCTTGCTCGTGGAGGGGAAGTCGATCGACGAGGTGTTAAAGATCGAGGCTAGCACGATAGACGACGCCCTTGGCGGCCTTCCAGCCGACCACAAGCACTGTGCCGAGCTGGCCGTCCGCACGCTACGCCAGGCGCTGCAGAAGCGCGCGTCGGGGCGGGATGGCACGCCTCGTGACCCGACCCGTTAAGCCGCTTGCCACGCCGTCAACGAGTTCTATGGATCCGATGAACCCGTCTACTTTTTTCACCAACACGGGATTCTGTGCGAATCAAACCAACCGGGAGCGCAGCGTTCTCGAATCTTACAGAATCAACATTCAGATCGTATAGAATACTATCATAGCGATCTAATGATATTTTATTAGATATTCCGAATTTTGATGCATTAATTAATATCAAAAACAATCGAGAACAAGTCACTCGTAGATTATTCACGAATTGTCTTTCATCGTGAATATTCATTAACAAGGTGAACACCATGCCTAGCTTCAAGGAAACTCTGGAGGCAATCAAGAAGGACTGGAACGCCGGCGAGAAGAACTTCAACGTCGAATGCGACATGCTGCCCGAGGGCGCGCAAGTCATGTGCAAGATGGGGAACCCCGGGGGCGACCCGTTCACACTGCTCATCGACGCGCCCGGCGGCCTAGACGGCACGAACAAGGGACCCTCGCCTTTGCTGGTGATCTTGTCGTCCATCGGCGGGTGCATCATTGCGGTGACCCGGTTCTGGGCGAAGATCATGGACATCGAACTCGAGGAGATGAAGGTCTTCTCTCGCGGGCACATCAATCTAGGTGGGATATTTGGGGTTGACGACACGAAACCCGCGGGCTACGACATCCTTGAACCTGTCATCAGGATCAAGGCGAAGGCTTCAAAGGAGAAGATCAACGAGTTGATGGACAACGTGTTCAAGCACTGCCCCGTCATCAAGAACTTCGGTGGCATGTGCCCGATCACCCCGAAGGTCCAGATCAAGGAATAAGTGGATACCAAAAACAAGAAATACTTTCTTTTTTTCATGCTGCGGGATGAGGCGGCTCAAGTTGTCTCGATGGATAGGCCCATGAAGCCGGCCAACACCCGCCAGTCTACCCTGCCGGTCGCCTCGACCATGGCCTCGACCTCGGCCGGGGTGTATGACGCGGCTATCGACGCCTTCCAATGCCGCACCCACTTCCCCGCCACCAGCGGGCCGAGCAGGTTCACGACCAGCGACGCGCCGGGGCCGATGTCCCGCCTGCTGTCCTCGATGAGTACCTGCCCTCCGGGACGCAAAACCCTCGAGATCTCCCGCAGCGCGGCAACAGGATCTGCCCAGTGGTGCATGGACTCGTGGGAGTAGACGAGGTCGTAGGTCGCGCCCTCCAGGGAGTCCATCGACTCCACGAAGCCGTGGATGAAGCGGATGCGGCTGCCGACGCCGGCGTCGAGCGCGTTCCTCGTGGCGACGCGGATCATGTCCTCCGAGGCCTCGAGCCCGTCGATCTTGAGGTCGGGCCGCTCCTTGGCAAGCCAGACTGTTATCCACGCTGGGCCGGGGCCGATCTCGAGCAGCCTGGCGCCTTCCGGAGGGTTGATCTCGTCGACGATCCTCCGCACCATCTCCATGTACTCGCCACCCAGCATCTTCTTCATCTTCTCGCTGTATTGCTCCATGCTCAAGCCATCTTCGTCTAGTATCGCTCCGCCTTCGATTTCACGGGGTTTGATTCGCTTCATCTGCCGTTCACTCCTTGCGATGTCGCCATGTAGGAGCTGGTGCCCCGAAAGATTAATCTGGTGTATATCCGTAGGTATACACGTCGGACATGACCCTCCTCGAGGAACGCCTCCGCGTCCTTGGCCTCACGCCGGACGAGGCAGCATGCTACATTCACCTGCTCAAGGTCAAGGCCGCGACGGTCAGGGAGATACACGCCGTCCCGCCATTCAAGGAGAAGAAGCGGCCGAACGTGTACAAGATCGTCGACGGGCTGCTGGCAAAGGGCCTACTGGACTCCGAGGTGAAGGAGGGGAAGCAGCGCCTGTTCCCGGTCCGTCCCCACGTCGTGCTCGAGGAGTTCGTCGAGAGGAAGAACTGGGAGCTCGAGGAGCTCCGGGCGTCGATGCCCGCCCTGGTCGAGAACCTAGAGCGCGTGTTCGACACGCCCCCGACGGTCGGGTTTACCATCCCGGCAGCCGCCCGGCCGCTCACCGATCTCATGAATCCAGCATGGATCGTGCGAGAGGCGCCCGAGGTATTCCAAGAGCAAGGCATCGGGGTGGTGCACAGCGTCGAGTTCAACACGCGCCGGAGGTTCGGCGGGGATTCGGCCGGTCTGAGCGTCCACGAGTTCAAGTACACCGAGCACGTCGCCCCCGCGTTCGGCCGGGCGAGGGACTTCGCGGCGGCGCACTTCGAGAGCGCCATGCGGTCGATCAAGCCTCATGGCCCCGTCCACGTGAAGGCCTTCTCCTTCCACCCCGCCAGCCTCGATCGAACGGGGAAGATGCCCCGTAGCCTGGAATACACGCGGATTGAAACCCGGCTCTCGATCCCGGGGCGGTTTACTGGTGGCATGTGCACGTTCGCGATCGAAGAGTTGCCGGTTCTGGTCGTAACCGCGTGGGGCGCCGACGCGAGGGACTTCATGGATGCCATGCAGCGACTCGCCCACGGGTTCACCCTCGTCCAGCCAGGTACGGCCGGTGATGTTCGAGCGGCCTGAGCGGATCAAAGGCGCGGGTGGGGAGAGGGACGGCGCTGTCCGGAGGCCCTCGGCCCGCGTTATTGCCCGCCGGGTGAAACGAGCCACCCCCTACCGTTCGTAACTGAGGAAATACTAATAAGGTCGATGCAGCACATCCCACTCATGAGGTGGGAACTCAACCTCTTCGACGCGGAGATCGACGGGAACACCTTGCGGCTCGACCTGAAGGCGAAGCAATGGGACGTCGAGCGCCACTTCAAATACGACGGGGACTACTTCCAATGCAGGAAGTTGCTCGTCAACTTCGGTTACGAGACGTTCAAGAAGGCGCTCAAGCTCGGCGAGGTGGCGCTCGAGGACTTCCGCCTCGACACGTTCGTAACGTTCTTCAATGCCATCCAGAAGGTCGAGTCCGGCGCGGGGATGGACGGCGGCTCGTGCCCGAGGTGCGGCACGCACAACGACTTCGGCATCACCTACTGCGTGTCTTGCGGCTCTCCCTTGGACGCGGCTCAGGTGGTCGAAACCGGCGGCGAACCAGATCCCGGTGGAGTGGTGAAGGAAGGCACCTGCCCTCGCTGCGGGTTCGAGAAGCCGGAGGGGGCGCTCTTCTGCCCCGGCTGCGGCGCCCGCTTGGAATGAGGCCGGATGCAGCCCCTACGATGACAGAAGAAGCGGAGCGCTCTCTCCGCTCCGCAGAGCGAGAAGGAAACCAAACCGTGGAGATAATGGCCGATTGCATCACCTTCGCCAATTATTGCGACAAGCTCAGCGTCACCGAGCGTTGTGTACAAATGTGACGGAACAGCAACGAAATCAAACAAGTCTCGTGCATGATGGATGACCTGGGAAACCGAGCGGGATCTATGACCGTGTACAAACGCAAGCGCGTTTGTTTTCATCGATCAGATCACTTGTCCTTTTTCATCGCTGGACGAAGGAGGCTCTTGGGACGTCGGAGCCTTCCATGGCTTGGGAGGAGCCAGCTCGCACGGCAATGAATACCAATTACCATGAGGATGGATTTAAGTCCCTTCAGCGGAAGGGGGGCACATGCAAGCATCGACTGACTCGTCTACTCGGCGGAGCTCGTGGGCTTGGATCGCGAGCGCGAGCGCGCTCGTCGTGCTACTGCTCGTCTTCAATAATGGAAACGCCGTTGGTAATAACTTTGATGGGGGACGGTATTACACGATCTTGATGGTGTTGCCCGCTACTGTTGCAATGCTCGCTTGTATCGTGCTCCAACGATTGGTCAATCCCCGCGTGCTGCTCGTCGGATGCGCCGCTTACGAGATCGTGGTGGTCTGCTGGTATTCCGCCATCGCGCTGGACTTCCAATCGTGGAACGGGGACGCACTCGTCTACATCTCGTCGTACATGTTCGTGTACCACGGCGGGCTGTATGCGGCGATGCTAGCCGGGGCCCTTCCCCTCTCCTACTTGGCCTTTCTCGAGCTCCTGCCCGCGTTCAAGCGGCAGCGGGAGCAAGGGGGCACCATCTTGCAGGCAATGCTGCGAGACGCTGCGTGGATCGTGGCCATCGCCACCGGCGTGCTCCTCCTCGCCAAGTACTACGCCCTCGGGACGTCGCACCTCGTTCTCGCCGCTGCCATCGGCGTCGGAATCGTCCGGGACCTGGCCTCGGCGCGACTCGCACCCCCGGGGATCGAAGAAACCCCACCCCAGGGAAGCAGCGCGCAATCGTCGTCCAAGTTGAAGAACGTCTTTCTCGTCCTCGTCGCCGCGTTCGCGGCGCTCGGGCTGAGCTATCTCTGGTCCATCAACTACATGCGCGTTGGAGACGATTACGTCGCGATCTACACGGTCGACGAGCACGACGTCGTCTCTGACAGCCTGCTCGGCCTCGTGATCTCCGAGGTCGTCATCGCCTTGATGCTCGCGATCGGTTCGAAGCGCAGGCCAAGGATCCGCTCGATCGTCGCCGAGGAAGGGATCTACGCGCTCTCGCTCGTCGGCCTCGTTGCTGGCGAATGGCTGCTCGTCGCCGCGGGGGCCCGCGTCCTTCCCGTGCGCGCCCCGCTGCTGCTGACGCCCGTCGCGGCCGCGCTCGGCGCGAGCTGGCTGGCGACCGTCGCGGCGACCCGGCGACGCGAATCGGGGGGCCTGCTGGGGGCGGTATGGCTCCTCAGCGGGCTCACGGGCTGGCTCGGGCTCTGCGTCTCGACGGATCCCGACCTCGATGGCATCGTGCTCATCATCTCGGGGGTCGTCGTGATCGTGGCCGTGCTGTCGGGCCTCGTGGCTGGGGTTGTCAACCCACGCTTCGTCGCCGGCAAGCAAGGGCGTGTTGGGAACGTCCGGCGGATCGTCGAGTGGCCGCACGCCGAGCACCCCGCCATGGTCGCGCTCCACAAGAACAGAAGGGCGTTCGGGATAATCGCGATCGCGGCGCTCGTTGCGATGCCCGCCGTGTTCACGGTCACGGCCGCGGCGTCCCCTGCCCAGTACCAGCTGCTCGCCAACGTCAACAACGACTGCATCTTCTACCTCGTGGATCCCATGGCCCGCATCGCGCCCGAATACCAGCCTTACTTCGGCATGCATGGCCTGGCCGCCCCGAACCCGAACATCACCCTCAGCGCGGCCAAGGGCGAGTACGAGCCCGTGCATGTCGTCATGAAGCCCATCAACCAGGCGCACTTCACGGTCTACAGCATCACGTTCTCGAACATGACGTTGGCCTCCGACCCCGGGGTGAAGATCTTGTCGTCGAACTGGACCGCCTACACGATCGAGCCCGTGGCCCCGCTGTCGGCCGTCATACAGGACGTGGTGGTCCCGTTCAACCGGTACACGGTGTCCGACGGCTTGAACCACCCCCTCTGGCTGCTCTTCCACGTGCCCCGCACGGCACAAGAGGGGGACTACCTTGGCACGATCACCATGGTCGTCGACAACAAGACCCAGAACCCGATCGACTGGCACCCCGGCGAGCTGCTGAGCGTGGCCTTCCCCGTGTCGCTGCACGTGTTCAACTTCACGCTGCCGGACTCGCCAACGCTCATGAGCAACTTCGGCTTCTCGGCCTCGGATCCCGCCTTCCCGACCGTGACGGGCTGGTTCCAAGAGCGCCGGATGATGCATTGGAGCCATCTGGCACTTCCGGAATCGACCTTGGGCCCGACCGGCGGAGTCGTGTCCGTCGACACGGCGTCGCTCGACGCGGGCGTGAACGCCATCCACGCGTACGGGACCCGGACGATTGGCATGAGCGCCGATAGCCTCTGGCTCGGTAGCTTCTTACCGAGGCCCTGGTTCGTCGTGGACGGGGTGAACTACACGCACAACAGCGTGCAGGACAACTCGTCGCTCTACAGGGCCACGCCGGCTTGGAACGCTACCGCGAGGGAGTACATGTCCATGCTGGAATCATACCTCAAGTCGAAGACCTACCTCGACTGGTTCGGGACGAACGTCTCGTGGCACGATGAAGTGTACCTGACCGGGAATGACGAGGTCGACGCCCACGGCGCTGCTGCCCTCGCGGAGGCGATCCACGTGTACTCGTGGGTCAAGGACGCGGTGAATGCGTCGCTGCCGATCATGCAGACGATGGGGCCCAACGCCGAGCTAGAGGCCGTCGTCGACATCATCTGCTTCCACACGAGCGGGCACGAGCCGGAGAACGTCCGACCCTTCCTGGCGGCATCGCCAGACCATGACGTCTGGATCTACACGACGTGCGGCCCTCGGTTCCCCCACCCGACCATCGCCACGTACGGGATGGCGACCGAGTCGCGCGCCATCGCGTGGCAGTGCTTCATCTACGGGTACTCGCACTACCTCATCTGGGACGTGGCGACGCCGTGGAACGCGGGGAACGGGTACGCGTACCAGGGGTGGAACGGCGGCTCGCTGCTGTACTCGGTACCCGGCGGGTACGCGCTGTCGACCCGCATGGAGATGATCCGAGAGGGCTTCGAGGACTACGAGTACTTCACGCTGCTGGCAAGGTCGGCGCCATCGGCGGCGCGGGATGCCCTGCTCGCCCGCGTGTCCGGCTTGATGGACGGCTACGTGCCGACGATGGACTACCGCGTGGCGCAAGCACTCCGCCTGGAGATCGGCGAGTTCCTGTCCGCGTGATGCCATCGCCTCGCCGGTGCTTTCCCTTTTAATCCTACCTTTTACATTCGAGTTCAATCGCCTTAGCCGGTGGCCGGCGGGTTCTTGACCGAGGACACGTGCAGGAGCGAGTTCGCTCAAGCGCTCGCTAGAGCGGTGAGCGGGGAAAGGTGAAAGGGATAAAAGGGGTGATGCCGCTGGAAACCGGGGAACCGCCCGACCCACTACTTCTTGGCCCGCGCGGTGCCGAGGCGCTCGACCATGGTCGGGTCGATGATCTCGCGGGGCTTCCAACCCTTTTTCTCGAGGATGGGCATGATCTCTGCCCTCATGGTGCCGGGGACATCGGCATCGACCCTGATGTACAGGTTCAGGTCCGGCGGCAGGCCACCGATGTACTTCTTGTGGAGGTCGATCCAGTTCGTGAGCTTGATGCTGCGGCCCTTGGTCGTGTCGGCGGGGCGCAGGCACAGCTTGGCCATGGCCACGATGGCCTCCTCCTTGGACTCGGCAGCGTAGATCAAGTGCTCTGGACACGGCTCCGACACGTGCTCGGTGCCGTCGCGGGCGTTCCACACCTTCCAGCGATCGGGCTCGTCGGTTCGGCCCAGGTAGGCACG
>JAFGBX010000306.1 GCA_016932935.1 Promethearchaeota archaeon
ACGAGGACGAGCTATTCAAGACCCTCGGCCACAAGGCGCGCCGCGACATCGTCAAGTTCATCGGCAAGGAGCGGTCTGCCACCTTCACGAGCATCAAGAAGGCCCTCGGGAACGTCGAGAGCCCGGCGCTCGCGTACCACCTCAAGAGCCTGAGCCCGCTGCTCGTCCAGAAGGAGGGCGCGTACGCGCTCTCTGCCATCGGCATCGCCGCCTACAAGCTCCTCATGCACACGAGCGATGCGGCCCGCGTGGCCCTCGGCAAGAGGCAGTTCCTCTATGCCTACGCCATCACGGTCGCCAGCTGGATCGCCGCTGAGTTCCTCATCCCGTTCTTCGTCAGGCAGGATCCACTCGCCTACCTTGGCTACCAGGTCGTCATCAACACGATCGCCGTCATCAACTGGCTGGTCATCTGGTGGCTCAGGAAGAACTTCTAGGCCGCGCGGCTGCGGCTTTGGGACGTGGCTAGGAAAAAAAAAGGAATGGGACGAGGTTGGATGACTCGCGTCCGCCACTCACGTGAGCGTCTTCTTCTGGAAGAGCTTGATGCCGAGCGCGGTCGTCGCGACCAGGAACGCCAGGACGATCAGCATCGCGCCCCAGAGAGGGACGGGCAGGAACTCCTCGACGAACGGGTTCGTGCTCGTCGCTTGCACGGCGCCCGTCCAGAAGTCGTGCCCGAGGACGACGACCTGGCGGTACAGCGCGTTGGCCCAGAACGGCGGCAGGAAGTACTGCACCTCGGACGCGAAGGGGGTCATCGCGCCGCTGAGGAAGATCACGGGCATGATGTACATCATGGAGATGCCGACGGCCGCGTCCACGGACTTCGCGTAAGCCGAGATGATGATCCCGACGCCGATCGTCGACAGGCCGAACACGAGCATGATGAGGTACCCGGCGACGAGCCGGCCCGCGTCGTAGTCGTGCCACCGCAACCCGAGCACGCCGTACGCGAGTACGACCATTATCCCGAGCTGGATCACCATGAACACCGCCTCGGAGAGCAGCGTGCCGACGAACAGCCGCGACCGGCCGACTGGCGTCGTGTCGAGCCGCAGCAGCGTGCCGTGCTGCTTCTCGTCGGAGAGCGACGTCGCGGCGCTGCTCGTGCCGAACGACGCGGCGTAGATCATCATGCCCGAGATCGCCGTGTCGTAGATCGTCCACCCCGGCATGATCTCGTTCGTGCCGAACGCGAAGTAGAACATCAACGTGAACATGATCGGGAAGCCGAACGAGAAGATGAACGTCTGCGGGGTTCGCATCTTGATACGCAGGTTCTTCGACGCGATCGCGAGCACCATCTGGCCGGTAGCGGGCCCGCGGGTGCCCGCGCGCTGGATCGACGAGCGCGCCTCCCTCGCGGGAACTGATTGCGTTTGCGTCATTCCCGTAGCCTCCTACCGGTGAGTCGCAGGAACACGTCCTCGAGCGACGCCTGCCGCAAGCTGAGCGACTCGACGAGCGACAGGTCGCCCCCGAGCCCCTGGTTGAGGAGTTTCGCGAAGTTCATCACGCCGCCGCTGAAGTTGATCGAGAGCACCGTGTCGCCGTTGGCGTGCGTGAACGTGACGAAGTCCAGCTTGGCCACCCTCTCCCGCAGGGTCTTCACGTCGTCCGGGTGCTTGCATCGGAGCTCCGCGACGCTACCCTCGCCGTGCCGCTCCTTCAGCGCCTGGGGGGTTCCCTCGGCGATGACCTTGCCGTGGTCGATGATCACGACGCGGTCGCTGAGCTCGTCCGCCTCGAGCATGTCGTGCGTCGTGAGCAGGATGGCCTTCCCCTTCGCCTTGAGCTCGCGGATGAAGTCCCACACGACGTGCCGGGCCTGCGGGTCGAGCCCGGCCGTGGGCTCGTCGAGGAAGATGACTTCCGGATCCATGACCGTGGCCATGGCCAGGTCGAGCCGGCGCTTCATGCCGCCCGAGAAGTTCTTGACCCTGTCCTTGCGCCCTGCCAGGCCGAGCTTGCCCAGCAGCTCGTCCGCCCGCTCGTGGGCCTCCACGGGTGGGATCCCGTGCATCGCCGCCATGAACGCGAGGTTCTCCCTCGCCGTGAGCAGGTCGTAGAGCGCGTGCTCCTGGGGAGCCACGCCGATGAGCGACCGCACCCCGGCCTTCTCTCGCTGCACGTCCAGGCCGAGCACCGCGGCCGTACCGCCGTCGGGAGCCAGGACCGTGCAGAGCATCCGTATCGTCGTCGTCTTGCCGGCCCCGTTCGGCCCGAGCAAGCCGACCAGCTCGCCGTGGTTCACCACGAGGTCGAGGTGATCGACCACGGCGACACCCCCATAGATCTTCACCAGCTGGGTCGTGTCGAGGGCAACCGTCATGAACATCCCCCTGATCGATTGTACACAAGTGGCCAATGGACCATCGATAGTTGAAGAAAATGGGTACCGTTTCTTGGCGGTATCCCCAAGTTCCCGTTCTCGGTCGGCTCGTCGGAGCATTGGTGGCCAAACGAGCTAAACATGTCGCAATTGTTCTCCATAGAACCGGGACGATGGAATGTTGTGATAAAGTGGTGGATCTCGGTCATTATTTCGTCTCCAGGGCTTCCATCAGGAAAAACACCCTTGATCGACATGTGGCAGCACACCCATTTTAACCCAGGAGTGCAGAACCTCTTAGTCAGGGCCTATTGACTGACCGGAGGCTCCTGGTCAATAGGAGCTGACTAGCTTCGAGAACCACGATCGTACCTCTTGAGACCAGCTGAGTGTCGGGAAGGTGGGAAAAAAAAGTAGTTGGTGAAACAACAGGGCCGGCCGGATCACTCGTAGTCCGTGTCTTGCCGGAACATCTCTTGCAGGAGGTCGGCGCGCTCCTGCGGGGTCAGCGCGAGCATCTCCTTCAGGCACGCCAGCTTCTTCTCCTTCGGCCACGGGAGGACGTTGACCTGGTCGACGATCGCCTGGTCCTGCGTGGTGAAGCCCTGGTCCAGGAAGGCCCGCAAGTCGGCGTCCGTGACCTGCGTCGACGGGTCGCCCATCGCGTACTGCACCTGCCCGAGCTTGTCCTCGACCGCCGGGTTCACGGGTGACACCTCGTCCGCCACGACCCTGTCCGGGTACGCCATCTTCTCGATCTCCATGAGGAAGCGCACCTGGTCGGGTTCGGACATGGCGTTCATCTCCTTCAGGTACCTCATCTTCATCTCGTGAGGCATGCTCATGGCCTGCATCGCCGCGTTGATGCGGTTCATGTTGCGCATCACGAAGCTGGGCCCGGCGGGGGTCGCTGGCACGGCGGCGGGCGCCGCGGGCGCTG
>JAFGBX010000307.1 GCA_016932935.1 Promethearchaeota archaeon
GGCCATCGACAAGCGCTTCGATAGCGTTGACAAGGATCTCAAGACCATCCGCGTGTCCATCGATAGCCTTGGTGAACGTTCCGGCCGCGCGCTGGAGGAGACCATCCTGGAACTGCTTCGTGACCAGCTCCTCGAGAACCACGTCGAATACACGTCGATCGAACGCGAGGAGCTCGTCGATACCGAAGGGAAGGTCTTTTTTTCGGGATTCCGGACTGACGTCGACGTCGTGGCAAAGGGAAGCGATGTCACCTTGTTCGAGGTCAAGTACCGTGCCGACCAGCGCGACGTGGCGCACTTCTTGAAGGTGGTCGAACTCTACTCGGCCGTGCGCGGCATCAAGCCGGCCAGGCTATACGTCGTGTCCCTGGAGATCTCGAGCAAGACCTTGAAGGCCATCGCCACCCTACCCGTGGACGTCATCGCGGGAAAGGTCGTGCTGTAACGATGCTGATACCGATCGATGCCGTAGTGCTCGACATCTGACGCCTCCCGCAACTCGCGCCGGTCGGCCTGCATTGTTCGCGAGAGCAAGTTCCAGAGGTTCCAGTAGGGGATCACTTCGTGCGCTTCGGCATCCCCCGCCTGGCCCCAACAACCCATGCGCTTTTCGATCTGAACGCGTCCCTGGCTTCATCGGGCGCCTCGACATCGCTTATCAGTCCGATTTCAAGCCGATCAAGAAGTTTCTACGATCCTCTCAAGCGCTTGTACACGTCCCGGCCGAGGTCGGTTATCTCCAGCGACGTCTTCGACACCGCCCTGAACAGCTGCTGCGGGTCGCCCTTCTGCGCCTCCTTGAACAGCATGCTGAACACCCTCGTCACGTCCTCGTCGTTGAGCGCGCCCGGCACCTTCCCCTTCAAGTATTCCTTGGTGATGCGTCCCTTATACCTGTCCCGCCGCTTGAGCGTTTCCGACAGGATGAATTCCAACTCCTTGAGCACCCCGCCGTATTTCTTGGTCACGGCGTCGACATTTATAGCGGGAGGTACTGCCGCGGGTTCCACCGCAGCGTTCGCAGCTCGTCCCGAGGCACCTGCATCGACCTGGCGCGCGTGACTGGCCTCGTCGCCCCGCGGGTCGCAGCCGCCCGCAGCCCCCGCGGTGGGCGAGGGCACGAGTGTGGCCGCGACCGTGGGCGGAGTGGCCGGCACGACCGGTGCGGGGGTGCCCGCTTCGTGGCTGGTCGCGCCAGAGCCGGCGCCTGCAAGGAACCGGTCGAGGCCGGTCTGCGGCTCGGCCTTCTCCTTCTTTCCTTCCGCGGCGGCTACTTGCCGGTAAGCCCCCGTGTTCTGGATCCGGTCGACGAGCTCGTGCCACGGCGCCTTGAACAGCTGCTCCAGCACGTCCTTGATGACGGCGGGCGAGGGCTTCTCCCCCGCGAGCGCCTCGTAGTTGCAAAGGAACGCCAGCGCCTTCTTGCCCCGCGCGTCGAGCGGGCTGGCGTGCAGCACCCGCTCTTGCAGCCCGGCCTCCTTGATCCGGTCGATCGCCCGCGCCTCGAGCCCTGGCCCCGTCATGACGAAGAGCAAGGCGTCGGTCTTGGCGTACGACAGCAGCTCCAGGCTCGACTCGATCTCGCCGAGCTTGACCTCCTTGGTCGGCTCGTGCATCTTCACTTGCACCTCGAACGCCCGCCGCGTCTCGAAGGGGTTCGACGGCTCGAGCTCCACGTACACGTCGGGGATGCGGTTGCACGACTCGCCGTCGGCCTTGACGACCTTGATCGCGTTCTTCGACACGAGCCGGATCTGCCGGGGGGACTCCTCGGCCATGAGGGTCTCGAACGACCCCGCGAGCACCGCTTCGACGAGCGTCGACTGTTCCTTGGCCTTGAACGACGAGTCGATCCCCTCGAACCACGACAGCGCCCGGTCCTGCTCCCACGGCACGAGCCCGGAGAACGCCAGCTCCCGCCGCTGCTCGCCCTTGATCTCGAATCGCACGAACCGGATCATGTCCATGCTCCTGACGAGCGGCACGACCCTCAGCGTCGTCTTGTAGTGCGCCCACACCTGGTGCAGCGCGTTCAGCACCTCCCGGAACTTGTGGGTGTTGAGCCCGTACAGGTAGGAGAAGAAGTCCGGGGAGAACGGGTAGCACGGGTTGCCGGGGGGCAGGGGTTTCTTGCGGGCGATCCAGAACTTGACCATCGTGTCGGTGAGCGCTTGCCTGGTCTCGTTCTCGTTGAGGCGGACGAGCTCCACGTTCCTCGTGAAGAACGCAGAGAGCTGTGACGGGTAGTCACGGTTCGAGTTCACGAACTTGTTGAACGCGTCCCAGTCCTCGGTCGTGCCGATGAGGACGAACAGGAACCCCTTCACGCGGTCGCGCAGCTGCAGCAGCGTTTGCAAGAAGGCCGAGTAGATCTGTTCCTTGTTATCGAGCTCGGCGGTCATGTAGCCGATGTTGTCGATCCCGATGACGAAACATGCTTGTTTTTCCTCGATCCAGCACCACGTGTCGAGGAACCAGTTGATGAGCGTGATGGCCTGGTCGTCCGACTTGATGAGGTCGTCCGACTCGCCGATCAGCCTTGCCTTCGCCCGCGACTGCACGTCGAAGTCCCCGTGGAGCATGTCGAGCAGGTTGTCGATGTACGCCTTATCGATCCGCAGCTGCTCGACGCGCCCGCCAGGGACGGTGATCGTCGCCTTCTGCAAGACGCGGAACCCCTTGTAGATGGCGTCGCGTATCCTCGGCAAGAGCCCGTCGTCGGCCACGACTTGATCGAACAGCTTCTGGGCATAGATGCCCAGATCGAACACCTCGCGGACGGGGTGCCTCGCGAGCTCCTCGTCCAGGTTCGGGTGCAGCCGGGCGAGCAGTGGCCGCAGATCCTCGTGACCCACGCCCTTGTCCCAGAGCACGACGAGCGCCTTCAGCGCGAACTGCGACGCGAACAGCTCGAGGAAGTCGATGTTCTCCTCGTCCCACGAGAGCATCATCGACCGCCAGAAGAACCGCGCGGACATGAGCTCGCCCTTGGGCGCGTCGATGAACGAGACCGACACCTTCACGTCCTTCTTCTCGATCCGGCAGTATGCCTTGCCGAACAGCTCGCTTGTCCTCACGAGCTGCGAGAAGTACCCGAACAGCGTCGACTTCCCGCTCCCGCCCGGGCCGGAGATCTTCACCCCGAACGCCGTGTCGGCGTTGATCGCGCTCGCTAGCATGTCGGCGAGCACGGCCAGCTCCCGCTCCCGCCCGATGAACGTCTCGATCTGCTGCTTCCGGTCGTATTTGATGCGCGTGAACGGCGACGGGCTGTTGATGATCGCATCATCGTGCTCGGCGAAGGAGCGTTCGGTGCGGGTGTTCCGGGCGTCGTCCATCTCTATCCCCACGGTCTCAGCCGTTCTGGAGCGCGACCATACCGAAGTCGTTCCCCTGGATCCGCAGCGGGTACTTCGGGTTCCCGCCCTCGGCGAGGTCGATCCGGTCGTTGTAGAACATGTCAGCGAGGACCTTGTAGAGCGCCTCCCTGTCCCCCGGGCCGCTTGCTTTGAGCAAACCGACGACGTCGTCGAGGGCGACCCATCGCTCGCCCGCGCCCTTGGACTTCAAGCAAGTGGAGATGGCACGGTTGACGTCCCTCTCCGAGTAGGCCCTTAGCGCAGGTTCTCGCCCGCTCGATGGCGCGATCTTGAGCTGCTGGACGACGCGCTGCATCATACCCGCGAGCTCCTGGACGGAGGCCTCGAGCCGCTCGAGACGCTGGACGATCTGCACGTCGCTTGCGCCCGACCCGCTCGACCCGCTGGCCTTCTTCCCGCGTCCCTTGCTCGCTGGCGCCTTAGGAGCGGGGAGCGTGGGATCGTTTTCGTTTGTGTAGCCCTTCTCCCTCAGTCTTTCCTGGTGCATCTTGGATTTCCGATGCGACGCTGTAATCGACTTTGTACTCAGCTCCAGGTCGCACACTTCGCAATGTGGCACGATGGTTCCCCTTTGTTCTGGCGATCTATAGGTTCACTTCAGCGAGTTAAATATATTCGGTTCTTAGCAAGGCGGCTCGGCTGGCAAGTTGCCTCGGAGCGCGTGGTTCAACGATCGCCCGAACGGGTGTCCATCTGCGCGATCGATGCCGTGATGTCGTCCTTCGTCGCTGTGCCCGATCTGCCCGATGGTGGTTCGTCTTGGGGCTGGCGAGGCTGGCTCCGCTCGTGGTGTCCGCAGACCACGTGATGGCGGGGCCCTGGTGCCTTTCTCGGAATTCATAACTACGCGTGCAACCATGATGACATGGCGAACCCGATGGTGCTCGACCCGGCACAAGAGCAGCACGTGCGCAAGATCGCGCGGGAGGAGGTGGAGAAATCGGTCGAATCCATCCAGCTCAGCGTGTTGAAGGAACAGTCGTGACTAATCGCGGGATTACTCGGCGCGAGTACCGCGCCGACCAGCGTGACGTCGCGCACTTCTTGAAGGTGGCCGAGCTGTACGAGGCCGTGCACGGCGTCAAGCCGGGCAAGCTGTACGTCGTGTCCTTGGAGATCGCGAGCAAGACGTTGAAGGCCATCGCCACGCTGCCCGTGGACGTCATCGCGGGGAAAGTCATCATTTAATGCAGCACTTGGTGCCGCCGGTCCCATCGCCCGTGGAGTCATGGATCCCCCCTTGGCCTACCGCCTGGCGTTGCCGCGGGCAGGTGCGGCGTCCCGCCCCGTCGATGGCTTGCCTATCCCACAGAACCGCAATTCTTATTGGGCCCGCCCCCTTCAGTCACCTGGCCGCCCGGTCGCGCCCGGATCCCACGCGGCGGGTCCCCTCCGCCACGGCTTCCCCGGCCGCCCGCCCGCGCACCCCGCGGCCTGGGAAGGAGTTGCATCGGAATGGACAAGAAGGGCCTCCAGTACTACTTCAACGTGCTGTACTTCATCGCGGGGGAGCTCGTCCTCCTCGCGTTCGGCATCCCGATGTCTGCCACGCCCCGTATCGACGAGGGGTTCCGCATCGCGATCCTCGCTACCGGCCTCGTCATCCTGGCCGTCACGATCGCTCGCTTCGCGCAACGGTACCACCAGAAGCCCACCCAGCCCAAGCTGACCGTCCTGTTCGGCCTCGGCTTCTTCACCGTCGCCTTCGGGGCCAAGCTCCTCACGACCTCGTTTAACATGGCCCTCACGTACGACCGGTACTACTACGACATGGCCTTGTACGGGGTCATCACGAGCATCTACTGCTTCTTGCTGTTCGGGATCTCGATGCTCATCACGCCGTTCAGCGAGAAGCCGCGTTCGGGGCTGAAGGTCACGACCGACGTGATCTTCCTCGCTGTCTTCACGCTGTTCTTCGTCGTCCAGTTGCTCTCGCTCCTGGGCGCGGCCGGCGTCGTCGACGATCTCGTCGAAGTGACGCCCTACGTGATGCTCGTGGTCGCGCTGTACGTGATGGCGATCCTATGCGTCATGGCCGCCAAGGCGTTCGCGCTGGCGAGGCGCGCGGACAAGGAGCACCACCGCCGCGGGATGAACGCCCTCGGGACGTCCTTCATGCTGATCGTGGCCACGGTCTTGTTGCTCCTCGCCAACAACCTGGTCGAGTCCGGATACAACCGCGCCCTCGAGATCGTCACCATCGGCCTCGCTGTGGTCGCGTTCTCCTTCCTCTACCTCGGCTTCGTGCGCCCGGCCGACGTGGAGAAGGCCGCGACGGGAGCGGGGGCACCTCGCCACGCCCAGTGACAGCCGAACCCCCTCGCGGGCCTCCGATCGCCCGCGGATGAAGACTCAAATAGGCGTGCTTTCTACCGTCATCCAGCCCCGGATCGCGCGGCCGCGCGCCGCCCCGCGGGGCGTGGTGACGCACGTGGCACAGGCAGCAGCAGGACAGGATCCGACCACTACCAGAAACCTCAAGGCCATCCAGGTGCTGGGCATCGTCATCGTCGCGGTGGCGGTGGTGGCGATCGTCTTGAAGTACGCCAGCGGGGAGATAGAGGCAGGCAGCCTCGCGGGCGGGATCGAGGCCGTCATCGAGTTCGCCGGCAGCATCATCCCGGCGGCCGTCCTCCTCTTCTTCGCGACGTTCCTCAAGCGGCACTCGGGCGGGGACATCACCCTCAGGCTCGTCTTCTCGCTCATCCTGGTACCCGCGAGCGGCATCGGGACGGCGGCCTCGGCCTACCTGGCCACGACGTCCTTGCTCATGATCGAAACGTACCCGATATTGCTGCTCCTCCCCGGCGGGGGCATGTCGGGGCAGTGGCTGGCCGCGGTGGTCGCCTCGGCCGTGATCCAGTACATCGTGATGGCCTTGTACATCGCCTCGCTCCCCGCGTCGATCAGGACCCTGCAGGTCGCGGTCGAGGACTACAAGACGGCCCATCCGATGCGGTACTGGAACGAGCGCGACGCCCCGGCCGCGTCGATCATCCCGTCCAGGCACGCCGGGGTGACGAGCAACTTCTGCAGGCGGTGCGGCACGCTCAACGACCCGCAGGCTCGGTTCTGCTCCAGCTGCGGCGGCTCCATCTACTGAGGCGTGCTCGCTCGTCCCGGCGGGTGCTCGATCCCCTCGGAGAACCTCCCCTCTTGAGCCTCCATCCGAGGCACGAAGGCGAGCACGGTTCTACGATCTCTTCTTGAGTATCCGGTAGACGTTGAGCCCGTAGTAGATGTTGGTGGTCTCCAGCCGCTTGTTCCCCCTCGACGAGGCGACGATCGTGCTCTTCCCCGACGCCGAGACGCCGAGGTCAACGGACAGGTCGACGGTCAGCGTCGTGATGTCCCCCGATATCGACACCGCGACGTTCTGCGCGTCCTTCAGCTTTTTCTTGCTCTTGTATTTCACGTCCACGTTTGGCTTGCTGTCCGGGTACTTGTACGCCGACATGGTGAAGCTCAGGTCGGTGCCGTCGATGCGCCGGCCGCCGCGGGACGTGGCGACGATGGTCGTCAGGCCGGTCTTGGACGGGCCGAACTCCTTCGAGTTATCGAAGGCGATCTCCAGCGTGTCGCCCTTGAGCATCAGCTCGACGTTGTCCATGTTCGGCTTCTCGATGCGCGCCTCGGCGCACTCCATGACCCACCTCGCGAACTGGACGAACTTCTCTGCTTCCCAGTCGGGCAGGCCCGCCAATTTCAAGGCGCCGGCCTCCTTCCGGGCCAGTTCCCCTATCGTCGACGCGACCCCCGCCGCCTTGAGCCGCTTCGCGTTCTTCGGTGCGATGCCCTCGATGGCGACCGTGCCGAGCCCCGCGAGGTCGCCCGGGCTCGTCACCTCGAAGGGCCGGTCGAGCAGCTCCTCGATGGGTAGGATCTCCTCGTGGATCCCCGGCTCGTTCACGTGGGCCATGATGTCGATCGCGAAGGAGATCCCCCGGTTGAGCTTGAAGCCGCTCAAGTCCTTCCTCGCCTGCTTCGTGAACCTCGCCGCGGCGAGCTCCGGGATTGTGTTGATGCCGGCAATACCGAACCCGCCCATGTCCTCCTCGACGATCCCGCGGATCGCGGTCAGCGGGAGCGTCGGCAGCACGTCAGGCCCCACGTTCCAGAATTCCTTGTTCACGAGGTATTTCAGTGGTCTGACCATCCGGTTCGCCTCTGTCCATGAGTGTCCTTCGTTCCCTCGTCGATCCCTCGATTCGCCTCAAGCCTTCTTCAGGTTAACCAGCCCGCCGAGTGCGCCTGCGACGAGCACGGGGGGTACCGACACGAGCAGGCCGATCCCGCCCGCCAGCCTCGTGGCCAGTTGGGCCGCGATGAAGGCCCACACGATGTTCAAGTCGACCCCGAAAGCGAGGAACAAGATGGCGAAGAAGAGGAGGAAGACCGTGGTGAAGGCGTAGGCTGCCACGGCCGCGGCGATGCCTTTCGACGGCTTCCGGGCGATGAGGCCCGCCACGAGCGCCCCGCCGCACGAAGCGGCGAACGGGAGCCAGAGCGCGGCATCCGCGGCGCCCTCGGCCCCGGGGAAGCTAAGCAAGCTCGAGATGCTGGCCTGCAGCGCGAGGTCGGGAAAACTCCCCGGCCCTGCCAGGTACACGGGCACGAGCGGTATCACGCCGAGGGCGAGCATGGCGATTGTCGCGCCCCAGGTGACGAGCCAGCACGCGCTCCCACCGTTCGGGATCGGGCCGCCGACCCGGACGAAGAAAACCGGGCCTCGCGCCACGACCGACCTGCCGCCGTGCGAGCCCGACGGGATGCCCCTGAGCTTCATGAACAGCGGCCATGCCAGCATCAGGACGACGCCGATGGCGAGCAATGCGACGAACGCTCCGAC
>JAFGBX010000308.1 GCA_016932935.1 Promethearchaeota archaeon
GGTGCCGTGTACAAGGAGATATCAAACCGGGCGAGTCGCATCCACTTGGGGGTACCCGGCAGCAACGGTTCCTGCGGCACAGCTAGGCCCGCACCCGGCATGGCCCCAGCAGGCGCTGAGAGCTGGTCGGCTGGCCCAGGAGGCATCGTCGTTTCTGCGCCATCCAGCGGGGGGTCGGCGGCAGGCTGCGTCACGAACGCGCTGGGTGGCAAGAAGCCCGGCGTCACTGGCACCGGGCTGCCAGCGGCGGGCCCCCCGCGACCATGCGTCGAGCCTGGCCCCGTCGGCCGCCATCGCTGGTTCCAGGACATGGACGACTGCACGGGTGTTGGTGATAGACTCGGAGACAAAGGGGTCGTGTGTCCCTTTTTAGCCTTGATCTTGTACGCCACGGAAAGCGTCGAAATCGTGGCCACCGACCCCAGCGCGATGAACACGAAGGCCAGGAGCTGGGGCGGGTCGCCAAGGAACGAACCCTTCTGCACGTCGATCGAGAGGGACGAGGTGAAGCGCGAGTCGTCGGAACGGCCAGCGCTGAAGTAATACGAGTGGCTGCCCTCGCTGAGCCGGGTCGAGTAGATGAAGAAGCAGCCATCGTCATATGTCGTTTCCCCCTGGTATTCCTTGGACATCTGGTAGGGCGTGCCGTCGATGGAGACATACACGTAATCCGGGGGCAGGTTGGACGGTTGAGAGTACCGCACCCGGAACTGGAAGTCGGTGTTCGTATCGCCCGAGGGGGGGGAGCATACCATCTGCGTCAGACCGACGGTCGAGGCGAAGCTCCTCACGATCAAGCCGGTGTAGGTCGGCGTGGAGATCGTCGTGGAGCCGTCGTGTGCCCAGAACGAATACGTGTGCAGGCCCAGAGGCAGGGTGGTGGATGAATAGTAGACGCACCCGTCCGTGTAGGTGTTGTCGGAGGCCGATAACTTGTACACGGGGTAGTTGTAGGAATCGACCTTCAAGTAGATGAACGACGGCGCGACGTTCCCCGCGTGGCTGTAGTTTACCTGGAAGTAGAACGTGGTGTAGGAGAAACCGCTGACGGGCGCGACGGATAACCGGCTCAAATACGACGTGGGCGGGGCCGTATCGACGTACGGCCCGTTTTCCCACGGCGTGGAGACGTTGAGGCCCCCGTCGCTCGCCTCGAAGCGGTACGAATAGGCCGCCCACGGCAGGTTCGTCGTAGCAACGTAGGTGCAGCCGTCCCGGTAGTCCACGTCGGAGGGGGATTGCTTGGCCATGTCGAGGGTGTATGCACCTACGAGCACCCTGACGTATGCCGGGGCGGCGTTGTCCTCGTCGGCGTACGTGACCCTGAACGTGAAGGGCGTCGTCGACGTCCCGGCCATCGGGGTCACTTAGCCGGACGTGAGCGTCGGCGCGTGCCCGGTCGATGAGGCCAGGTACTTGACCGCCTGGACGATCATCGGTGCCAGCGCGGTGTTCTTCACGTGCCCTTCATCCCAGCAGAAGAAGACGGGCGCGTACGACGCGGGCTCGTAGATGATCGTCGTCCACTTGAACGTGTCGCCGTCCAGACTCGTGAGCACGGTTATATCCGCTGCTTCACTCACCGAACCCATGGTACTTGAAAGCCAGTAGGCGTCGCCGGATGTGCCGGTCACCTTAGCATTAACTGCATAGTCGGCGGTGATCGGGTGGGCAGCCACGATGCGGGACGCGCCGGTGTCGCCGTAGGCCCAGTACGTCCCCTGCCCGTTGCTACCCATCGAGCACGCGGGCAGGATGCCGAAATAGCAGAGGGCACAGCTGCTGCTGTCGAACGCCATTATGGCGGTACCAGTCATCCACGCCTCCCGAACGCCCGCCTGGCAAGCCGCGGATGGCACGTTATCGACCATGACGAACACGTCGTATCCACCCAGCGCCCCGGAAGCTATCTGCGACGAGGTCAGCGCTGTTACGGAGGCGCCCTCCGCGGACAGCGCGGTGACGATGGGAATGTAATCGTTCGTTTGCGCGCCCGAGAAATACGAGGGGCTCGTGCCTTCGTTCAAGACGGCAACGGTGATGCCCGAAAGGAGGTCGGCGGATTCTCTTGGAGGCGCCATTGGATCGGACGCACCTTCGGAGGCATGGTTCCGAGTACCCCGTGGGTCGAGGCGGTTCCCCGCGATCGAGGATGAAAGGAGGAGGAGGGCGAGAATGGCGAAAAGACTGGTGAAGAAGGTTCGCGTCGCCACGTTCCTCTTCTTCCTCGCCATCTTCCTAACCTCACCTGCATCATCTGCTGTCGAACGTGGATCCTCGCCCATCGGGCTTGGATCGAGCCCCGGGTTCACTATCTCGACTATCGAATGGATCCGGGTGCTATACGCCGGCCGTGTGATAACCGGTTGGACAATACTATGGTAATCAGAGTTGGCTTGCCTATTTAACCTCATTTCATAAGGAGCCAGGTACCAGACCAAGCATCCCGCGGGCGGCGTTGATGCCCGTGGACTGCCAACGGACATCTATCGCGCGGGGAGACTTCGTTAAAATGAAAGAAGGGACTTTTAGAACCGTCCGAGAAAGCTGGTGTCCATGGCGTTCCTCGCGACTTCCAGGAGGAAGGAATCCATCTCGGCAACGAGCTCCTTTACCGCGCCGAGGAGGCCTTTGAAGCCTCCCGCGACGGGCGTGGGCATCTCGGGCATCGCACGTTCCAAGCTCGTCGAGTATCCCACCAACGAGTCAATGCCGGGGAGGGGGGATGTCCCCTCCAGGTACCCTTGAAGCCCCTTCGATATAGCGTCGTAGCGGCGACCGAGATCCTCGATGGCCGCCTGACCTTTCATGTCTCTAAGTATGGGGGCCATGGACACGAGCATCGCGTTGAACCCTTCAAGCCTCTCCTTGATGGATGCAAGAGAGGAGCTCAATCGTTCCAAATACGAGATGGGCTTCTTGAACCGGATCTCCAGCTCGTCAACCACTTCCTCGTTGTACATCACCGTCTCGTAGACCCGCCTCGTTTGGATCCGGCTTGATTCGAACTCTTTCGCGAGTGCCTTGACGTCGGATTCGATCGATTGTACTCCCTTCATGCGCGGCGGATCATCGACGTCAAACACACGCTCGAGTTGACGCGATAACTGGAACAGGTGTACCTTGAGCCGTTGCAGCCTCAAGCCGTGAACGATGTTTTCCGCCACGCTTTTCCCCGAGCGCACTTCATCGGCCAGCTGCTTCCAGGCATCTATTGCCTCCCCGAGGAGGCCGTCTATCCGGGCCAAGTCCGGGGCTCTGTTTGGGTTGGACGTACTCTCGACGAGCAGCTCGATGGCACGCGTGTGCTGCGGTATCTCGTCGTCAGGCAGCGAGAAGAGCCGGCGGAGCAGCCTCGGAGAGAAGCCGTGCAAGACCTCATCCGAGTACGGGGCCGTTCGCACGTTCCACGACGCGTCGGCGAAGAAGAGGATCGCTGGAACCGACGTCTCCATCGGCGCCCGGCAGCCAGCCCAGTTGGTCGCCAGCGCCCCGATGTTCCCAGCCGCGTCGTGCACCAGCGCCTTGTTGAGCTCGTAGATGTTCCGGAGGCGGAGGTCGTAGTTCGGAATCGCATACTGGAAGTCGCTGTTCACGCTGCTGGCGACGAGAACCTTGAACCCTTTCTTCTTGAAGAAGTCGATCTCCTCCGCGAAGTCCGCGGGGCTCTTGTCCTTCCCGTACATCCAGTACACGACCACGGCGTCCTTATCGAGCTCGTCTATGCAATCGGGGTACTTCAGAAGGTAATCGTGCCAGAGCATGGGGATCTTGCCGAATCCCTTCACGACCCCGATGACGCGGTTCATGTGCATGGTGTAGAGCTTGCTCCTTCCCGCGCTGGCGTCGCCGTGGCCGTGCTCATCGACGTACGCCTTGCATCTCTCGCACGTGCCGATCGAGTACACCTCGTCCCCGCCGATGTGGATGTACCGAGATCGGTGGTGGTAACTCACGACGTCGGCGATCATGTCCTCGATCAACCGCATGCCCTCGTCTTGCATCGCGCACAAGTCGAGCGTGTGATCCGGGTCATAGCTCGCTGTTCCATCCTCCTTCAGGTGGGCATACTGGTCCTTCTTCAACACGAACTCGAGGTGGCCATACGTCTGCACGAGAGGGATGGCCTCAACGCCGTGGGCGAGGCACAGCTCGATGAGCTCCGTCGCCTCCTGGCCGTTGAACGCGAGCGGATGCTTGATCTCCGGCCGGCGCTTGAACGGGAACTTGTCCTCCCATTCCCAGACGACAGCGTTGACCTTGAACCTGGCGAGCAGCCGGATGTAGTCCTTCAAGTAATCGATCGAGTGCATCTGCCGCTTCAAGTCGACGTGGACCGCCCTGAGCCCGATGTCAGGGTGGTCTTGGACGTCCATCTCCGGCACGGCGAGCTCGACCCTCCCGGTCTTCGGGTTCTTGCCGACCCCGAACGCGTCGCTCGCTTGCTGGAGCGCTATTACGCCGTTGTAGAAGCCACGGGTCGTGGGGGAGCATATGAGCAAGGAACTCGGCTGCACCTGCAGCTGGTACCCCTCGCCTCGGCAACGGGCGAGTGCGGCGGTCACCATGCCCGGGAACGGCTCGTCAAGCGCCTCCTCTGCCGTGATGTAGAGGAAGAAGCCATTCTCGTATTCGTCCTTGAAGTCACGATCCCTGATGGCCACGATCTTCAAGTTCACCTTGAAGTTGCGCCAGAGGAACCCGAACAGGTCGATGACGTGGTCTTGCACCTTGGCCTTGTTCACGAAAACGTTGAGGCCGTCGTGCAGCCGGAACGTGCCGGCTCCCGTCGTGAGAACTTTGGGGACGGGGAGAAACTCGATTTTCATGCGATGTTCTAACCACCACCCCTATTAATCCTTACCCGAGGTGAATCGGGTTCGTGGGCGGACGGGTGGTTAACATTATAAGGTTAAAAGAAAGAAATAGCTATATCCGTATCAAACAACCTAATCGAGTTATTCGATGCGAAAAGAGAAAACGGAGAACGATTGAAATGAAATTCATCAAGGGCTTCGTGGTCACCATCGCGCTGTACGTCGGGTTATCGCTGCTGTTCACCATCTTAGTGGATTACTTGAGCGATCCCCTATTAGGCCCATTGACGGTGGCTCTTCGGTTTTCCTCCCTTGGGGCGATCTCAGAGGTGTTCTACATGAACCTCGCGAACCCGGTCGTCCTCAGCGTGTTCCTGGGAACCGTGAGCTACATTGCTGCCCCCACGGATGTGTTCTTGCTCTTTGCCATCCTCGGGAGCGTGGTGCCGGTGATAGTAGCGGCGCTGATCGGTTCGGTCGCGGAAAGGAAATCTGGCAGCGTGAAGTACATCTTCTTGTCGACCTTCGTCGGCCTGCTCGTCGCTGCTGTGATCGGGATCATCTTGCAGATAGTCGGCTGGATTCCTTTGGGAGGCACCTACACGCTCGATTTCTTCTCAAAGTTCCTGACCGGCGGGTTGATCATGAGCGCACTAAACGCGTTTATCTGGTGCGCAATCGGCGTGTTCATCACCAGCAAGGGCTGGGGTTAAGGAGGCGGCACGAACATGAAAAAATTCCCCCAACTACTCGTTACCATCGCCGTGTTCATCGGCTCAACCATCGGGATCGACTTCCTCGTCGGCTGGCTCACCACCATGGATATTACCGGCGCTTACTTGACGTCGTTCGGTAGCTTCCCGGGCCAGACGGGTCTGACCTACATCGAGAACTACGTGGGATTCCTGCAGGCGGACACGCTCGGGTGGTTCACCTACGTCCTGTCGGGAGCCTCGCAGAGCCTCGAAACGCTGGCCAGCGGGATGACCGTCGTGGGTTCTGGCCTCGGTGCATACCTCGCCTATAACCCATCCATGACCCCGGTCATCGGCGACGGCATCATCCCCATCATGATCGAGTTCCACCCGTGGAGCAGCAATCCGACCCTGTTCATGCCAGCGCTCATCGCGTTGATCCGCTTGCTGGTTCCCTTCCTCATCACGGGCATCGTCGCGGGCGCCGTCGCGAAGGAGAAGAAGGATGCGATAAGGAACGCGCTGCTGGCCTTCGTGGTCGTGGGTGCTGCGGGTGTTGTTTTGAACATCTTCCACCTCTCCTACAACTTCGTCCTCTCGGTCGAATGGAAGTTCGACGCGTTCATCATGCTGAACCCGGCGTTCTTCTCGTTCCAGAACCAAATCGAGACGACCATCGCGATGCTGCCGGAGCCAAATCGATCGTTATCGTTGGCTGTGATGCTCTTTCCGTTCACGCTTAACATCAGCATCGTGGCGATGATCTACGCGCTGATCAACGGCCTGATCATCTCGATCCTGGCCGTGCTCGTCGCGGCGAAGAAATAGGTGGCTCCCTTCGCCTTTTTTCCAACCCTCACTTTCCTTTTAACAATGGTGGTGGCTCCCGCTATGGAGAAGCAGCCCGCAAAACCGAGGTTCTGCGTCTTCTGTGGCGTCGCGTTCCCCTCGGGCGTCCAGGTCACCAGGTGCCCGGGCTGCGCGGCAGAGATCCCCGAGCAGTACCGGCCGGTTCGACAGCCGCCCACTCGGCAGAAGTTTTGCGTGTTCTGCGGATTCGCGTTCCCCGCGGGGATAGAGGTCGTGAGATGCCCTGGCTGCGGGGAGGTGGTTCCAAAGCAACCCATACCCGTCCAGCGGCTCGCGAGCTATGGCAGGCCTGCACCGGACGTCGACAGGTCGATCTCCTACTGTATCTACTGCGGGGAGTTCCTGGTGAAAGCCAGTTTCTTCGTCGGCACGTGCCCCCGGTGCTACAAGGCCCTCCCCCGCGCGCCCCCGGGGGAGCCGTGATCACGCCAGGCGGGGGTACTTCACGAAGACGAAGGTGAGGTGCCGGCACGTGTCCGGGAGCTTCGTCCGCATGTGGCGGCTCACGGGGCGTCCTGGATGGATCGTCACCCGGAACTCCTTCTCCCCGCTCGCGAGCTTCACGTAACTGGCGGGGTCGTCGACGCGCTCCCATTGCGGCGATCGGAGGTTCTGCGGGTGCCATGTCTGGGGCAGCTTCAACGTGACCTCGACGACGTGCGGGAACTTGGCGTCGGCTTGCATGCTGATCTGGACGGCGTGCTTTCCGGTGGCGATGCCAGCTGCTGCGAGGTCGAAGGGGGCGAACGGGGTCACCGCCGTCACGAGCAAGTAGGCGTCGCGCTTCGGCACCGCACGCGGGGCGGTTCCCGGCTCGAGCTTCCCCTGCCATGTACCTATGCCCCCCGAAAACGAGGCGGCGGCTTCCCCTTGGATGAATAGGTGGAGGTCTTGCACGCTCGGGCCAGCCTCCCCGCCCGTCCCTTGCTGCCCCTGGGGGTCGCACCTCACGGAGATGCTGAGCGAATCGTCGACCGGTGCCCCGACCAGGTCGGAGAGGCGCAGGAAGCCGTGCGGGTGCATGTTCATGGGTTTCTGCCGCCGCGGGAGCACGTTCAACCGGATGTCCTGGACGAACCGGTTCGTGTCGTTGTAGACATGCCCCTTGTTCGGGATCCAGCAGACCGTCCGGTTTGGCGAGCGCGGGTCGAAGGCGACGATGTTGTAGTCCCGCGTCGTGAACTCGTCCAGCATTTCCTTGATCAAGATGGCGTCGCTGATCAAAGAGGGCACGCGCCGGGAGATCCAGATGAGGTGGTCGTACCGATCGACCAACGAGGTGACGGCCGACTCGTCGTGGATGGGCACCGTGATGCCCAAGGTGAAGGCGAGCTGGCGGACGATCTCTGTGGCGTGGTTCTTGCTCGAGTCGTCGTGGACGAGCGAGATCACGTCTTGTCCGAAGCCCTCGTCGGCGATCGACGGGATGATCCTTCCCCAGTAGTTCCCCCTGGGCCGGTCCTTGAACCTCGACCCCATCGCGACCTGGACGGGCGCGATCTGCACGCTGCCCGTGCGACCATCGACCGAGACCTCGTGCAGGCCCTCGTATCGGGCGACCTCGTGACCGTCCATCTTCACCGCGCAGAGCAGACGCCCGTCCTTTCTCGCCATCCGGAACGAGTAGACGTGCCCCCTAACCTCCAGATCGTCGAAGGAAATCGATCCGGTTCGTTCCGGACAATACGGCGTGAAGACGACCGACTCGGGCCGTATCCTGGCACCGACGAGGTACTGGACGAGGCCTTGCAGCACTGACATGGAGTCCCAGAGCCTGCGGTGTTCCGTACCCCAGGACGGGTCGTAGATGTCGTGCAGCTCGTTCACTGACCCAGTGGCGTTGACGAAGTGCAAGATCCCCTCGAGTAACTCGTCGCCTTGTTTCCTGGCATTCACCCGGCCGACGGCCTCGATGAAGTGCCCGGGCGCGTTCCCCGTCAATGATGTCGTGGCCGAATGAGACCGGACGCACCTTCCACCGCCCGCCGCTGGTAGGGTGCAAGATTGCCAGCAAGTGACGAGGCCGTTCAACGCGGGTTCCAGGAGATCCGGATACTCGTCAACCACGTCGTGGATGAACGGCATGGACAACGGAACCGTGATGGCACTCTCGTCGAGCGTGCCGTCATCGTCACGGGCCACGGCAAATCGATTTCTGTGGGGGATCAAGAAATGTTCCTTGATCGACGTTTGGATCGACGTTTCGAGTTGTTTGATGGATTGCAGCAATGGCGCGTCCAATACCCCCCATAACCAGCGGCGCGCGGATATCAGCGCCGCGAGCGCGAGCATGGCGTTGTCCAGCACGAAACCGGTTTCCGTCACGTCGCACGCCCAGATCCAGGTCTCGTCGCTGTTCAACGGGAACAAGCAACCGGGGGCGTACTTTGCCTCGGCGACCGCCGCGCGCACCAGCTCGGCCAGTTGATCCCGGGGGAGCTCTTCGATGGTCTTCGGAACCCACTTCACCACCTCGGTTACCATAAGGACGAAGTACCACGGCAACTCCACGAGCACCTCGTTGCCGGCGTTGGAGGCCCCGTACGAGTTCAGCCCGTAGCTGTTGGCGAAACGCCGCCCGCTGTTGATCCACGCGTCGATGAAGAACTTGCAGTTGCGGACGGCGGCAGCATGGCAACCGACGTGGTGGAACGCCTTCTGGATCCAGAAGTTATCGCGCGTCCACGCCCGGCCGTGCGAGTAGTAAACGGAGCCGGCGTGGATGCCCCTATCGCTGGCGTGGCACTTGCCCATGGAGAGGATGCTGTCGTAGATGTCCTCGAGTCGTCCGTCCGACGACTCCAGCTTGGCGGTTCCCAGCTCGGACGCGCTTGCCATCTCCGTCCTTTTAAGTCCATCGTCGATCATCTCGGTGCTGAGCGCGTCTAGCAGTGGCTCGGTCACGCAGCCAGGCAAGTGGGGGAAAAATGACAAGAACACGGTCTTTTCCGCCCGCGGCGGGAGGTGGCCAAGGAAGAGCCGCAAGGCGAGGAAGCCCGTGCCGTCGCCCGAAACCTTCCTGAAGGCATCACCGGAACCGGGCAGGCTTGTAGGCCTCTCATCGCTGGCGAAGGCCCCGACCCCCATCCCCTTTTCCAGCGACAGCACCTTCGCAGTAAAGGACGTCCCATCCCTCTCCTCCTTGACCACGAGCTGCGCTCGGTCTGGATCGAGTTGCCAAGCCCACGAGGATGCTCGGTTCTCGAACGTGATGTCGATGGTGAAGTCCCCCAAGGCCGCGGGATCGTTGTTCTTCACGGACACGATCCGATGCAC
>JAFGBX010000309.1 GCA_016932935.1 Promethearchaeota archaeon
CCCTCGCCGCCCCCGACCCCGGCCCCAGCGCCCCCGGCTCCCGTTACCTACGAGTATTACGTGTGCAACCGCTGCGGAGAGGAGACCAGCAAGTCTGCGATCCGCCAGGTCGGGGCATTCATCGAGTGCCCAAAGTGTAAGTTCACGTTCTCCCGCGCGGAGGCGACGGTCATCTTGAAGCAAGCGCCGGGTGCAGATAAGACCACCGGATCCGATCAAGATGAGCCGAAGGCGCAGTTCAACCTGTTTGCGAGCAAGCAAGCGGGCGAGGACGAGAGCCTCGTCCGGCCGAGCCTGCTCTTCGCGGACAGGGAGCAAGAACGCACCCCCCCAACGATGAGGGGCCCTCCCGCGAAGCCAGCGGTGGGCGGCCAAGTCAAGCCGCGCCCCGCGCCCGCCGAGAGGCTCGTGCGCCCCTCCGAGTACCTGGGGCTGGCTGCCGGGACACCTCCCTCCAACCAGGCGGCGAGGGAGGCCCCAGCGAGGCCGGGCCCCGATGCGGGAACGGCCGCACCAGCGCCGACGGACGCGGCGCGGATCGCCGAGGCCCCGGCATCCGAGTACTTCGTTGAGGAGCAGCCGGATCTCCAGCGGGCGAGGCCCGTCCCGATGGGCCCCGTGGAGGATCCCCAATCGATACCGGCGTGCCCAGGCCCGAGCGAGGCCCCGGGCCAGGGTGGCGCGTGCCCCAAGTGCGGCTCGTTGAAGTACTCGAAGATCCAGGATCGGAGCAAGGTGATCAGTTACAACCCCCTCATGTACGGTTACAAGAAGAAATGCACGATGTGTTCCTTCGAGTTCGACTGAGGGCACCGGCTATCGGCCCATCACTTCCCTTCCTCCAGCGTCGCAGTGACGTAGAGCATGAAGCCGAGGGGGATCCTCCGGAGGAGGTACTGCTCCGCCTTGCTCACCACCCTGGCCAGCTTCGACGAGAACATGGCGACGAACGGGCTCGCGAGCATGAAGGTGCCCGCCTCCTCGATCTTGAACCCCGCGCTCTCGAACAGCTGCTCGTACTGGCGGAGTCCGAGGCGGGTCACGTGTAAGTGACCCCAGCCTGGAGTCTTGCCGACAACGTCCCACGAGCGCTCGATCAACGTGAACAGCGGGTTGCCGAAATTGGGCGTCGTGAGGAACACGGGGCCGCCGTCCGGGATGATCGCCTTGAAGTTCTGGATGGATTTTCTTGGGTTCGAGAAGTGCTCGATGGCGTCGATGCAGATGATGGCGTTGGCGTTGATGGAACCGAACGCCGGGTCGTGCTTCGTGATGTCCGCCGCGATGAACCTCCCGCGAAGCCCCCGCCTGGCGAAATACCTCTCGGCAAACGAGACGAGCTGCTCGACGATGTCGATGCCGACGACCTGGAAGCCGCGCATCGCGAAAAACGAGGAGACGATGCCGGGGCCGCACCCGACGTCGCAGATGCGGATCTCCCCCTTTTTTTGCTTCGCACAGCGTTTCAAGAGGTTGTAGAGCACGTAGCTCGTCCTGGCGAGCCTCCAGAACTTCTGGAGCTTGTTCTTGCCGAAGAAGCCCCGCAGCTCGAACTCTATGACCCTTTCGAAATTCTTCGCGAACTCTTCCATTGCTTCTCTTTTCCGGGAGGGGCGGTATTGGTGAAATCGTGTTCTCTTGCTATAAATAACTTGGATATTCTCGCTGGTCGCGCTGGGGATTGGCGCCTTCTTGCACTTCCATTCGGCCTTTCTTCACTCCACGCCATGAGAGGGGCGAGGGGATCGAAGACTTGCAGTCTCCCTCATCTCTCCCTCCCGCCCAACATCTTCCTGAAGAGCAAGATCTGGTTCTCCACGAGGGCGTAGGCATCCAGAGCCTCGACCCTGTTGACGATGAGGATCGTGTCCTTGTAGCAAGAGATGGACTGCGTGACGTTGATGTTCTTGTTCGCGAGCAGCCCGTGGAGGTAGGAGACGACGCCAGGTACCTCGACGATCTCCTCTGGGCTGATCAGGATGAGGCCAGACTGGTCTTTGATGGACTGGACGAGGTTCTTGGCCGAGAACAGCGCCAACATCTTGGCCTCGAGCGACTGGTCGGCGATGATCGTGAACGTGCTGTTCCCCTGGATCAGGTGGAAGAACCGGGCGCTCCTCACGATGTTGAAGACGTCATCGCGGCACTTCAAGAGCGCCTCCTCGGTGATCGTGAGCACGACGAGGTCGTTCTTCAGTTCGAGAACCGTCTTCGCCAGCACTTTCGAGATGCGCTCCTCGAGCAGCTCCCTCTCCTTCCGCAAGTCGTCGGCATAGCGGATCAGCGCCGTCTGGATGGAATCGAGCGAGATCAACTCCGGCTCCTTTTTCCCGAGCAGCATCTTCACCTCGTCGTAGATGTTCTCTGCGAGGGCCTTGTAGTTGATCACCCCCTGTTTGAGGGCGTCTATCATCGAGGGCCTCGTCCAGATGACCCGTCGCGTTGCCTCTGCTATCGATATTTTTTCCATGTTGATCCGGGCGGGTTGGGATAGAGGGAAATCCGTTTGTGTCCTAATAAAACTTGCCGGGCGCGTGCCTTCATCGTCGTGCATCGTTTCCGATGCTTTTTTTTCCCTTCCGAGCTTATCGTAACGTGATTGCACATGTCCACGGGCACCCCGACCCCAGCCTTGCACGACCCGATGACCTCCGTGCACGAGGCCATCGAGGAGGCCGTCGGATCCGCGTTGGAGGCGATCGGCGCCGAAACGCCGGAGATCACCTTCGAGATCCCGCCGGATCCGAAGTTCGGTGACCTGGCGTGCCCTGTATGTATGGGGCTGGCGCGAGCGCTCAAGAAAAATCCCCGGCAGATCGCCGCCGACGTGAAGGCGAGGCTCGACGCGACGGGGGTCGACTGGGTCGCGAGGGTCGAGGTCGCGGGCGGCGGGTATCTGAACTTCACGCTGGACTGGCCGCGGTTCATGGCGGCGGTGCACGATCACGTCTCGCGGGAAGGCGACGGTTACGGTTTCGTCGGCGTGGGAAAGGGGAAGAAGGTCGTCGTCGAGCACACGAGCGCGAACCCGAACAAGCCCATCCACCTCGGCACGGCCCGCTGCGCCGTGCTCGGGGACGTTACCGGCCGCCTCTTGAAGATGGCCGGGTACGACGTCGAGGTCGAGAACTACGTCGACGACCTCGGGCGCCAGATCGCGGTATTGCTCCACGGGTACGAGCATCACAAGGCGGAGGTCGAGCGGAACCCGGGCGACAAGGCCGACTACTATTTCGGCCTCGTGTACATGAAGGGCTCCGAGGACGTCGAGGACAAGCCGGGCGGGGAGGAGATCGTCCGGGACATCTTGCACAAGATGGAGGACCCGTCGACGCCGGAGAACAAGCTCGCCAAGGAGGTCGTCGACCAGGCGCTCAAGGGCCAGCTCGAGACCACGTGGCGCATGAACATCTTCTACGACGTGCTGATCTGGGAGCGGCACATCATCACGTCGGGCCTGTTCGCCCAGGCCATCGAGACCATGATGGCGCGCAGCCCGGAGACGTGCTACAAGGTCGATGCCGGCGATGACAAGGACTGCATCGTGCTGGACATGTCTGCCTTCGGCGAGAAGTACGCCCAGGACAAGAAGCCGTACAAGATACTCGTGCGGTCGAACGGCGTGTCGACGTACACGGGCAAGGACATCGCCTTCCAGCTGTGGAAGTTCGGCGAGGCGGCCGGGTACTTCTCGTACGAGCGGTTCATCATGCAGCCGAACGGCAAGCTCTTATATTCCACGGTCGTCGACGAGGGCAAGGGCAAGAAGGCAAAAAAGGCACCGAAGCTGTCCTTCGGGAACGCCGACCGCGTGATCAACGTGATCGGCAACGAGCAGAAGTTCCCACAGGAGGTCGTCAAGTCGGCGATGAAGGTGCTCGGCTTCGACGACCACTACGAGAACTCGCAGCACCTCTCCTTCAAGGAAGTGGGGCTACCCGACCAGAAGTTTTCGGGCCGGAAAGGGACGTGGGTCGGCTTCCACGCGGACGCGGCGATCGACAAGGCCACGGAAAAGGCGCTGGCGATCATCAAGGAACAGAACCCCACGATGCCTCCCTCGGAGCAAGAAGCCATCGCCGCGACCATCGGGGTCGGCGCCATCAAGTTCTACCTCGCGAAGTTCGACATGGAGAAGGAGATCACGATCATCTGGGACGACTTGCTCAACTTCGAGGGCGACGCGTGCCCGTACGTCCAGTACTCGTGCGTCCGCGCCCAGAGTATCCTGAACAAGGCGAAGGAGGCGGGGGTGGCCCTCCCCGACGCGAGTTCGGCGCTCCTGGCACGGGACGTCGACTCGCCCGAGGCGAGGGCGCTCTACTTCTCCCTGGCACACCTGCCGCGGAAGGTCGTCGCGTGGGCCGCCTCCCTGGAGATCAACCAGATCCCGCTCTACGCGCTGGAGGTCGCGGACAAGTTCAACAAGTTCTACCACGAGTGTCCGATCCTGCGATCGGACGTGCCCGAGCCGGTGCAGAGGGCCAGGATCCTACTGGTGCAAGATACGATCACTGTCTTCAAGCAAATCCTACGCCAGCTGATGGGCATCGACATCCCACTGCGGATGTAGGTCGCTCGTGCTTTCCGAGGATGTGCTTAGGCGTTCTGGTTTCTTTCTGAACGGGGATTAAAAAAAGAGGGAAACAGAGCATGGATCACTCGTCCGTGTCTTGCTTGATGTGGGCGAACAGCTTGTTCAAGAACTCCCGGTCTGGCTTCCCCTTCCTGTCGATGAGACTGATGATGAAGAACGAGGGGATGGCGACGAGCTGCGAGACGATGAACTCGTGGATGTCGCCTGGGAGCGCCTTGAACCAGGGAGTGTTGATGATGTACTGTTGCGCTGCCTTCGGGACAAGCGGTAGGCCGGGTGTTGTCCATTTCGGGTTGAAGGTCACGAACCAGATGACCGCCACGGCCAGCGCGATGAGGCCCGAGATGAGTGCGGCACGGCGCGTCCCGCCCTTCCAGTACAAGCCCGCGATGAACGGTATCAAGGTGAACGCGTTCAACGACGCCCATGAAAACATGCAGAGGTCCAGGATCGTCGCGGGCGGGTTGATTGCCAAGATGACGGCGACCACGACGATACCGACCACGCAGATGCGAGTGAGCTTTAAGGTCTTCTCGTCGGAGACGTTCTTCTTGATGGCTATCCCCTGCTGGTAGAAATCGCGGGAGATCGAACCGCTCGCCACCAGGATGAGCTTCTCACCGGTCGTGAGCGATCCGGCGGTCGTGCCTGCCAGGAACAGTGCCGCGATCCATAAGGGCATCACGTCTCCTTCCGTGAGTAGCCATGGCATGGCGTATTCGTACCAGTTGGTCGGTACTCCTGATCCGTCCACGATCGACCAAGGAAGGAGGTTTTCTTTCGCGAACGTCTTAAGGTCAGCCGTCGAACCAACAAACTGCCCACGGCCCACGTATCCGGCAAACCACGCGCAGAACGACACGACGAACACCCACAAGGCGGCGATGAGCATGCCGTACCGTACTGAACGGCGGCTCTTGGCCGCGAAGAAGCGCGTGCTCATCTGGGGGGAGCCCCACGTCCCGAACGTGGTGACCAGCCCCATGCCGATGAAGCTCATGCTCACGGCGTTGGGGAACAGGAACCACGCGTCGGGACTCGTGTTAAACGGGGGTCCCGCTATCGCCAGATCGCCTGCGATGTTAGCGTTCAAGCCAACTATGCCGCCGGCGGTAACCATACCCGCGATGATGAGCGTGAGCAAGCCGAAGAGCATGAGGACGCTCTCCAGAAGATCCGAGAGGATGGCGCTGTGCGACCCGCCGATGATCAAGTAGATCGCCGTGATTGACCCGCACAAGATGACCGCGATGATGTATGCCGTTTGTCCTATCCCCGGGAACAAGATGACGAGGAGCAGCGCAAGGCCCGTGAAGATCGAGACGAGATAGATCGTCTGGAAGACCGCGAGCACGATGCCCGTGGTTGGCCGGATGAGCTTGTCATCCTGGTACCGCTTCGCCAGCAGCTCCGGCATCGTCAAAGCGCCCAGATGTCCCGCCATCCTCCGAGTCCGGTTGCCGAGGATCAAGAACGCCCCGACCGTGCCGAACCCCATGTTCATCACCGTCACGAGCACCCACTGGGAACCGAGCATCCACGTCAAGCCAGGGCAGCCGATGAATAACACCGCGGAGAAGTAGGTCGCGCCGTACGACAGCCCCGTGAGGACAGCACCGATGCTCCGGTTCGCCACCATGAAGTCTTGTATCGACTTGGTCCTCTTCTTGCTATAGACGCCGATAAGCGCGAGACCGACGAGGTAGGCTATGAATACTACCCAGAACACTGCCATATCTTCAGGTCCGAATGCCATCTCTTCACTCAGCCCCCCTTGCAGTCGTCTTTTCTTTTGGAACGCTTGCGCGCTTGCTCCACTCGGTGATGTAGAGGTACAGCAAGACGACGCCTATCGAGGCGATGCACCCGACGATGGTAGTCGTGACAGGCTCGATCCGGGGCACCCCGAACATTTGGCTTGGATTCCCCGTCGAAGGGGTCGTGTTAACACCACTCACGAACATCCCGAAGATGAATCCTAGTATCGCGCCGATAGTAATGCCGATCAATAGTGTCAAGTATTTGTTCCGAGATTCTTCATCTAGCAACGTCTTCTCACCCATAGGTATTGGCTAAGGATCAAGAATGACGTATCTCGCTAGCACGGGGGAGGTATTTATAAATTTCCCACGAACATCCCATCACTTCCCTAGAGCAACCCGTATCGACGTAAAAGATAAGTTTATCACGACTTGGAGGTCTGTTAAACGTATGAGACCGGCAAAGCACCAAACCGCTCTAACCGCCCTGGTCTGCATCGGCCTCTTATGCATCTCACAAGGATGCAGCGCCGCGGTGCAATCTGGAATCGTGAATTCAATTGAACCCGTGTGGTACAAGATCTCCATCGAAAATCAAGCCACGCTCAACCTTCAAGTTGACGCGACCAATGTAACTGCCAACAGCACCCTGTGGGTCGTGGTCGCTATCGGGATGGCCCAGAACCTCGGAGAAACGCCGACTGTTGCCGGCGACGTGATTAACAGCACCTGGAACGCGACCATCGTCTACCAGCACGTCCGTACCACCCCCTTGTATTTGTTGATCCTCTACTTCCCCGACGAGAACTGCAGCACCTCGGTCGCGTACAGCATCAACTGCTCGCACCCGATCGTGCCCTATTCCTACACGCAGTACTACAACGACGTGATCTACCCGGACATCGTCAACCAGGTCACGATAGTGGCGGTCATTCTAGGGGGCGTCGCGATGGCGATCACCATCTACTTGATAATGCGGCGGCGGAAGGAGCCCTCCTCCAAGCTCCTTTAGTCCCCCGGTGTGATTCAAGAACCATCACCGAGTCGAGAATCAAGCACCGATCACAACCGCAAGTATATCTTCTTCTTGTCCAACAGCCACCCGATGACCCCGATCAACGACACGGAGCCGGCGCAGTAGAGTAGCCCCACCCACGCGATCCCGGGCGTGAGGGCGTCGAACGCCCCGATCTCGCCTAGCAGGGTGCCGGGGACGACGCCGATCGCGTAGAGGACGAGGGCGTTGCGGCCCATGGGCGTGAGCAGCGGGAACGCGAACTTGAACTGGCGCTCGAAGGAGAAGAACAGCAAGAGCAGGAAGTACCCCGCGCCGATGGCGAGCAAGTCCTGGGAAACGGAGAGATCGTGATGCTCGAACGGGATGAACCACATCACGACGAAGCAAGCGACGAGGGAATACATGGCCACGGGCAGGTGCCGGGCCTTGATCGACTCGGCCGGCCTGTCCCTGTCGAACCAGTCCCAGAAGCAAGTCCCCAGGATCGAGATGGCGCCGAAGCTCAGCAGCTCGTAGGGGATCATGAACTCGTCGAAGAACGTGCCCTCCCCCATCCACCAGACAGGGGTGCCGGAATTGTGCCTGAAGGCGGCCAGGCCCGGGATCAAGTAGAGCGTGCCGTGGGTCGCGAGCAGCGCCACGGCGACCAGGGCGCGCCGGTCCGGGCTCTTCACGAGCCACGTGGCCACCCCGCCGACCAGGGTGCCCAGGCCTAGCGCGGACAGCGTCGCGTTCTGGCCGAGCAAGAGGCCGCGGTAGGTCACGTCGAAATAATCAGTGACGGCCTGCAGCCCGATGAAGGCCCCGACCCGTATGATTAGTCGGACGACCGCCCCCTTGGTGCCGAACTTCTGCTGCTTGCTCTTGAACGAGATCGGGATCGTCACGCCGAGGATGAACATGAACAAGCTGGAGCCAAGGTCGATGATCGTGTAGAACTGGTTCTCCATGTCGAGCCAGTTCCACGTGACATGGCTCGCGTCGTAGAACTGCCAGCCGTGATCCATGATGGGAGGGACGAGGTTCATTTTTCCAAGCTCCCACGTGATCCACGAGATCGCGAGGAATAAAACGGTCAATCCACGGAACTGGTCGATGAACTGGTAGCGGTCGTGTCGTGCCCGCCTGGCAGCGTTCGTCTTCCGCGATTCCCACTCCTCGGACGGGATGCCCTCGATTCCGGTGCCGATCGTGCGTTCTTCCGCCATAGCCTCTGTCTCCTAGGCGCTTGTCGTTGTATGAACAAGACCAGCTCCGGCGCGGCCATGTAATAACTATTCGGTTTCGCCGCATTCCATTTTATCTGTATCTGTGCTACTAGGATCCCTGGTCTCCGACGGGCGCGTGTTGAGGAATGGTGCTTGACAAGATAGTTGGGGCCGCTTTGGCGACCACGGGCGACTATCGCCAGGTTCTCGAATACGTCTGCGCCGAACTGGGGGATTTCTTCGGTTCGGCCATCGGCAACGGCATGTCGAAGCTGGTCGAGGATCCGCACGGGAACCACGTCGTCGCCGTCGACGGGGAGTCCCTCGTGCGCGAGCTGCACCTCCGGTACAAGCACCCCGTCGTCGCTTGCCTGCTCGAGGCCGGGGACGGGCAAGGCCGGCAATGCGGCGACCTGGTCAAGGCGACGGTCTACCTCTCCTGCCGCCTCGTGCTCGTCGGTCTCGGCTTGTTGGGCCAAGGCATCCACGCCAACCTCGTCAGCGAAGGCTTCTCGGGCGCGTCGCGGGCGATGGTGGCAAATACGAGGGCGTGGGTTCAGGGCGCGGCCGCGGATCTAGACGCCGTCGCTGCCCGCGCCGCGGGTTTTCTGTCGCAGCGACTGTCCCCTGCAGTGGCCCGGCACCTCGCAGGCCTGGTTAGCGACCCGCTGGCCCGCCACCTCGCGAGGACAGAGCGCCGGGGCGAGGATCGCGAGCGGTCACTCGCAGCGTTCCTCGACAAGCTCGGCCTCGTCATCGATCCCGGCGGGAGCATCGTCGACTCGTTCATCGTCCAGGGCGCCGGCATCGTCAAGGATCCGCTGCACTGGCAAACGACGTGGGAGGCACGGTCGATCGAGCAGCTCGGTAGCGTGAGGGTCGCGTTGGTATCCGGGGAGCTGTCTTTCGACAAGAAAAAGCGAGGGGAAAAAATTTCCTTCGATTTGCGGGTGCCCGACCAGCCAGGGTTCAAGGACGGCCTCGACGCGATCTGGGCCCGAAAGGCGCGCGTGCTCGCGTCGAAGGGCGTACGCGTGCTCGTCACGGAGAAAGGGATGGACGATTCGTTCGTGTCCGAGTTGAACGCCTTGGATCCACCGGTACTCGTCTTCCGGCGGGCCAAGCTCGAGGAGATGAAGGTGGTCGCGCGCCACGTGGGTGCATCCATCGCCCACGACATCGACACGCTGGTCGACGCCGACATCGGCCACGCGACGTGTATAAAGGTCGTTGCGGCAAGAGGCGAAAGGTGCTTCGTCTTCCAAAACGAGCGCGATCCTGATCAGCACACGCTCGTGATACGAGGCTCGATCTACGACGTGTGCGACGCGGTGAAGCACCACGTCACCAGGGCCATCGGGCATTGCATCGATGCCGCCGTCGGCGGTATCGTCCCCGACTTCCCGTGGGTCCTCGATGGTGTGGCCCGGGCCGTCCGACGAACTGGCGGCGGGGTGAAGGGTTCGTCCCGCGCCCAGCTGGCTCGCGACGCCTTCCTGCACGAGGTCGAATCGCTCCCTCGCGTGGTGCGAGCGAACCAGGGGCTCGACCCGCTCGATCCACGCCGGTCTGGCCTGCCCGGCCATCCCGTGACCGCACGATCCGTGGAGCGGATGCTCGAGATGGCGGCGGTCACGGCGACGCGGCTGCTCCGCGTCGACGCGCTGCTCGTGCACCCGGCGGGCTGGCAAAAGCGGGGCGGCCAGAAGATCGATGGGAAAGGGATCGAAAGCGATGGCGCTTAATCCTTCTTCTTGATGGCCCCGGACGGGCAGATCGAGATGCACACCTCGCAGCCGTTGCATTGCATCTCGTTGACCACGACCTCTCCCTCCTCAGACAGCGTGAGGGCGGGGCAGCCGAAGCTCTTGATGCAGATCATGCAGTTGGTGCATTTCTCCTTGTCGATGCAGACGGGCACCGGCTTCATCTTGGTCACGCTCGCCTCGTGGAGCGCGCAGGGGTGCCGGGAGATGATGACCCGCGGCCCTTTCTTGGCGATCGCCTCCTCGATCGCCATGGTGACCTCCGGGAGCTTGTTGGAGTCGACGATCCAGAGGTCATCCTCCTTCACGCCCGCGCCGAGCACGATCTGCTCCGGGGGGATGCGCGTGCCCCGCTCCCCAGAGATCTTGATGCCCGTCCCCGGGTGCGGCTGGAACCCGGTCATGGCGGTGACGCTGTTGTCGAGGATCATGACGATGATGTCGTTCTGGTTGTACACGGCGTCGATGAGCCCTTGCACGCCGGAATGGAAGAACGTGGAGTCCCCGATGATCGCGAACACTGGGCCGTCGTGTAGCTTGCCGATGCCGTTGGCGAGGCCGATGGACGCGCCCATGCATATGCACGTGTCGATGGCTTCGGTCGGCTTGTAGAACCCGAGCGTGTAACAGCCGATGTCCCCCGAGTATACGAACTTCCTCTTGGACTTCTGTTCGACCAACCTCATCGCGTAAAGCGTGCTGCGGTGCGAGCAGCCCGGGCAGAGCACGGGCGGCCTAGGCGACGCCTTGTGGTATCCACCCGTGGGGACGCCTATGTTGACGAACGGGTTTGCCATGCCCGCGAACTTCGTGATGCCGGCGATCGTGGACGTGAGGTCGAGCTCGCCCTTGCGGGAGAAGAACCTCTTGCCCTCGATCTCGATCCTGGCACCGGCCTCGTAGGCGAGCTTCTTCGCGAAGTCCTCGATGAACGGGTCGAGCTCCTCGACAACGAGCACGCGGTCGACGTTCTGGTATAACCTTTTCATCAGTTCCTCGGGAAAGGGGAACACCATGCCGAGCTTGAGCGTGGACACCTTGCCTTCGAGGCCAAGGTTGTGCAGCGCGTCGTTCACGTAGGAGTACGGCACGCCCGACGAGATGATGCCCATCTTGGCGCCGTCGACGATGTCGAGCCTGGTGAAGGGGAAATCGTTCGAGAACTCCCGGATGGCATCGTATCGCTCGAGCAGCTTCGCGCGCTGGATCCGAGCGTTCGACGGGAGGAAGGTCCACCTGGCGCTGTCGCCGTCGAAATCGTAGCTGCGCTCCCCGATGTCCACCCTCTCGCCGAGCACGAGGTCACCACGCGCGTGGTTGAGCCTCGTGGTCGTTCGCATCATAACGAGGCTATGGAACTTTTCTGAGAAATCGAACGCATACTTGATGGTATCCTTTGCCTCTTGGATGTTGATGGCCTCGAACACGGGGCACAGCGCGTGGAGCCCGTAATAGCGGTTATCCTGCTCGTTTTGGCTGGAGTGACATGCCGGGTCGTCGGCGGAGAGCAAGACGAACCCGCCGTGCGAGCCGCCGTAGGTCGCCGTCATGAACGCATCCGCCGCGACGTTCACCCCCACGTGCTTCATGCACGCGAATGACCTCGCGTTGCACATGGACGCGCCGAGGGCGATCTCGAACGCGACCATCTCGTTCGTGCTCCACTCCATCTTGATCTCCTGGCCGTGGAACTTGTTGATCTCGGCCAGTGCTTCCATGGTCTCTGTCGATGGGGTGCCAGGGTATCCCGCCGCGACCTTCACGCGGGCCTCGTAGAGCCCCCTGGCGATGCCCTCGTTGCCGAGCACGACGCCCTTGGCACCTGGCTTGTCGAGTGCGAAGAATGGAGCGCTCGTCGGTCATCCCCTCCGCTGCTTCCAGTTCTTCCCTATCGCCAGGCCCTCGTTGAAGGCCTTCATGTTGACTTCCAGTGCTTTCTTGGGGACGAAGCTCTCCACGGTCCTCCGCATGGTCTCGGCGTTGAGCGGGACTCTCTCGATGCCGGCGAGGATGCCGAGCATGACCACGTTCGCCGCGAGGATGTTGCCCGCTTGCACGGCGATCTGGTCTGCGTCGACGATGATGACGTTCCTCGATGCCGCCTTGAGGTCGTTCTCGATCTCCGGGACGGGCGGGTATTCCCAGTCGTTGAACGCGGTGATGGCGCCGAACGGGCACACCTCGTCGATGATGCATTGCGTGCAACCCGTGCAAGAGTCGAGCACCACGGAGTACCCATTCCGGATCTGCCTCGCCTCGCCCTGGATGAGGGTGAACTGCTTCTGTGCGTCGTCATGCCCGCGAAAGACCTGGCTCGGCACGCAGTGCGCGAGGCAGTTCCCGCAGCCGATGCATTTTTCGCCGTCGATCTTGAGCATCCGGTGCGTGAGCACCGAGGGTGGGATGACGACCGTGCGAGACACGATGATGGCCGTGTCCTCGCCGATGTAGTGCAAGTTGCGGAGCGCCTCGGAAATCTCGAACGCGAGAAGTACATCCACGTCGCCCTCCATCATGAAGGGCCCCTCGAGCGATTTTCCGAAGCGGAGGTATGAAGAGACCGATCCACCGCGTTGGCTCATCCCGTGGGTTTCCGCCGTCCGCACCTTGAAACCGTCGTTCATGGCCGTCCAGCCAAGGATCATGGACGCGCGTATCACCCCCGTGCCGCCGATCCCCACGCATAGCATGTTGTAAGTGTCCTTTGTGATGGCGGGGGTTCCTGCGTGTCCCTTGGTGTCGGCGGCCATGGTGAATCGTGCGCGGGGGTGGGTATTGTGACGTGATATGCCAGAAGGCCGGCGTATAAGAGGCTAATGCGTGAGAGATAGAAACAGATCCAAGTGGGCGGGGGTGACCACGCTCATTTCGCCTTGTATCCCCTGAAGTCGTCGGGCTTTTCCCGCAAGTCCTTGTATCGCTTCACCTTGCCTTCCTGCACGGGTAGGGTGCCCGCGGGGACGACGGTGACGGGGATCTTCATCATGGTGGCCTCGTAGAGCAGCTTTTCGAGCTCTGCCTTGACTTTGGCGAAGTCCGTCCCGGACTTGCCCTCCACGGTGACGTAGACGTGGTCGAGGACGCCCTCGGTCTTGATGAGCATCTCCCAGTTGTCCGTGGTGCCGGGGAGCTTGTAGACCTCCTCCTCGACCATGGACGGGTACAGGTTCACGCCCTTGACGATGAGCATCTCGTCCTTCCGGCCGGAGATCCTGTCCATAATCCAACCTGTCCGGCCGCACGGGCACTGGCTCTTGTATATGGCGGTGATATCCCCGGTTCGGTAGCGGAGGATGGGCATCGCCTCCTTGAACATCGACGTGAGCACGAGCTCGCCGCGCTCGCCCTCGCCGAGGAGCTCGCCAGTGGCCGGGTCGATGACCTCGGGATAGAAGTGGTCGCTCCAGATGTGGAGGCCGTTCTGCTCGAGGCACTCGCATGCCACGCCGGGCCCGATGCCCTCCGTGAGGCCGTAGTTGTCGTACGCCTTGATGTTGAGCCCCTTCTCGATGCGCTGCCGGGTGCTCTCGGACCAGCCTTCCGCACCGATGATGGCACGCTTCAAGAACAAGTCCTTCTCGGGGTCGAGGCCGAGCTCGGCGGCTTGCTCGCCAAGCCGCATGGCAAACGACGGGATCGCGTGGATCGTCGTGACCTGGAAGTCGATGAAGAACTGGATCTGCTTGGCCGACATGCCGCCGCCGAAGGGGATGACCATCGCCCCGACGCGCGTCGCCCCCTGGGTGTACCCGTACCCGCCCGTGAACAGGCCGGACGATGTCGTGTTCTGGAACACGTCGTCGTTGGTCATCCCTATGCCGACAAGATTCCTGGCGGTGAGTTCAGTCCAGGCTTCGAGATCGTTCCGAGTATACAGGCCGACCGTCGGCTTCTTGCCAGACGTGCCCGATGTCGCGTGCATCCGGACGAGCGTGTTCCGGGGGACGCACAGAAGCCCGTAGGGGTAAGTGTCGAGGAAGTCCCGCTTCTCCATGAACGGGAACTTGGTGATGTCGCCGATGGTCTTGAAGTCGTCCGGCGACCGGCCGGCCTTCTTGAGCTTGTTCTGGAGGTACTGGTTGTTATTCCAAATCGAATTGATGGTCTTTTTAATTTTTTCCTCGTGGAGCTTCGTCAGCTCGCTCCAGGAGAGTTTTTCCATCTTCTCGTCGAGGTAAAGGTAGTTTTTCGCCATGCTGGAAACCTTGCGATGCTGTCTACACCGTCGAATGAAAGGTCTAAAAAAAGGTCTCTTATAAGGCATGGTCGGTCGTCCGCCGGCCCAGACCCGCCAGCGGATTGCGGGACAATGCTTTTGTGGAGTGCCGTCAATGTTGTTATAAAAGGGTCTAAAACCCACTTTTGAGGTATTCCGATGTCAGACCAAGTACGGTATTGGGCCAAGGAAATTGAAACCATGCCGAGGGCGCAGCTGCAAGACCTCCAGTTGCGTCGGTTCAAGGAGCTCGCAACGCGCTGCTACACGAAAGTGAGGCATTACAAGCAGAAGTTCACGGACATGAAGATCACGCCGGACGACATCAAGACGCTCGACGACGTGAAGAAATTTCCCATCACGGTGAAGGCGGATCTCCGCGACAACTACCCATTCGGCCTCTTCGCTGAACCAATGGAGAACATCGTCCGCATCCACGCGAGCTCGGGCACGACGGGCAAGCCGACAGTCGTCGGGTACACGAAACACGATGTCGACGACGTCTGGACGGAGACCATGGCCAGGAGCCTCGTGTGCGCCGGCGTCTGGCGGGGAGACGTGGTCCAGAACGCTTACGGCTACGGGCTCTTCACGGGTGGCCTCGGCGCCCACTTCGGTTGCGAGCGTATCGGCGCGGCGGTCATCCCCATGTCCGGCGGCAACACCGAGCGCCAGATCATGCTCTTCCAGGACTTCGGCTCGACCGTGCTCACGGCCACGCCGAGCTTCGCCGCATACCTCGCCGAGATAATCAAGCAGCAGAAGATTGACCGGAAGCTGATCAAGCTCCACACGGGCGTCTTCGGGGCGGAGTTCTGGACGGAGAAGATGCGGGAGAAGCTGGAAACGGCCTTCGCGGAAGTGAACGCCACCGGCAAGTTCAACGCCATCGACATCTACGGCCTGAGCGAGATCGAGGGGCCCGGCGTCTCCAACGAGTGCATCTTCAAGAAGGGAAACCACATCTGGGAGGATCACTTCCTGGCCGAGACGATCGACCCGAAAACCGGCGAGCCAACCGCCCCCGGCGAGCCGGGCGAGCTCGTGTTCAGCACGATCACCAAGGAGGGCATCCCCCTGGTGCGGTACACGACCAAGGACATCACGTCGTTGAACTACGAGAAATGTGATTGCGGCCGCACCCACGTCCGGCACGCGAAGATCACCGGCCGGTCAGACGACATGATGAAGATAAAGGGGATCAACGTCTTCCCGAGCCAGATCGAGTACGTGCTGATGAAGATCCCCGGCGTCGCCGAGCACTACGAGATCATCGTCGAGCGGGACATCCTGGACAAGATCAAGGTTCGGGTCGAGCTCACGCCGAAGACGTTCTCCGACAGCATGGCCGAGCTCGAGAACCTCAAGCGGACGATCGAGAAGGAGCTCTACACGACGCTCCAGATCAACGTCGCCGTGGAACTCGTGGCACCGAACACGATCCCCCGGAGCATCGGGAAGGCAAAGCGTGTCATCGACATGCGGAAGGAGGGTTAGACAGCAGCTAGATTCGATACAAGGTGAATGGAATGGTAACGCAAATCAGCATCTTTCTCCCGAACCGCCCGAACCAGCTCGCGAAGGTCACGGGCATCCTCATGAAGGAAAAGGTGAACATACGCGCCTTGACCGTCAGCGAGACGTCCGACTACGGGATCCTTCGCATGATCGTCTCGGATCCGGACAAGGCCCAGAAGGTACTGCAAGGCAGCTTCCTCGTCGACCAAACCGACGTGATCGCCTGCGCGCTCAAGGACGCCCCGGGCGGCCTGAACGAGATCGCGACCGTCCTGGGGGACAGCGGGGTGAACATCGAATATCTCTACGCGTTCGTCGGCAAGGCGACCCAGGCCGTCCTGATCTTGCGTGTCGAGAACCAGATGCGGTCGAAGGCCATTGACGTCCTGGGGAACGCGGGGGTGCGGATCTACGACCCCGAGGAGATCTACTCGATGTGATCGCCCACCACGGCGAGGCGTCGGGCACGAGACGGGAGATCTGCAATCTTTATAGAACCGCTTGCCTTTTTTTGCTTCATCTTTGTCTCCAACACGAAGGCCGCTCGAAATGAAACGAACACTCATCATGCTCGGATCCACGAACAGCACGAAGATCAACGCCATCACCGAGGCGATCGCGAGCTTCCCCGAGCAGCTCGCCGGCGCGCAGATCGAGGCCGTCCAGGTCGATAGCCTCGACCAGCCTTTCAACGAGGACATCAAGAAGGGTGGCATCGCCCGTGCAAAGGCCGCGTTGGAGAAGGCAGGTGAAAAGGGGCCCGGCGAAACGATCTACGGCATAGGCATCGAGGGTGGCCTCTCGAAATATATGGGGACGTGGTACATCACGGCTTATTGCCACGTGGTACGTGACGACGGCACCGAGCACGGCGCGTGGACGTCCCTCCTCGAATGCCCCAGAGACATCGTCGACGCGGTCAAGCGGGAAGCACAGTCCCTCGGTAGCGTCGTGGAAAGGATGGCGAAGGAGAAGAACTGGGACAGCAGCGGCGGCGCCTTCGGCACGCTCACGGGAGGGCGGTTCACCCGGTTCCACGCCCTGCGGAACGCCTTGATCCTGTGCTTCAGCCCGTTCTTCGTCAAGACCTGACGTCAAGTCATGATGGCCGCGGGCTCGAAGGCCTCCACTACCAAGTTGCCCGCCATGTCTATCTTGACCACCTTCGGCCGGATCTGCCGCTCGAATACCCCGTGCAGCACGCGGCGCGAGGAGAAGATGCTCAGCACCCGCTCGCCGAAGAAAAACCGGAACCCCTCGTTGAACTCCTCGTGCCCACGAATGAGTTTGGATATGTTCGTGCGTTCTTGGAACTCGTCGAACGCGAGCTCCCCGAACTGCTTCGTCGCGCCGCCCCTCGGCCCCTTGCGGAAGTGGAATGGGTGCTTCGCCTCGACAGGGTCGTTCCACAGCAGCTCGAAGGATATCCGGTTCTCCGGGACGAGCTCCCTCGGGAGAGCCTCGATCTCGTGCAGGCCATTTACGCCCTCCGGGATCCCACCGTGCACCAGAAAGATGCCGTTCCACGTGATCGCGGCGAGTGGCAGCCGCATGAACAGCCGGTTGTAGAGGTGCCAGAGGATCGCCCCGTCCTCGCGTCCGAACTGGCGTTCCAAGCATTCGCGGAAGCCGTTCTCCCCGTTGACGGCCGGTATCTCGTGGTTGCCACGGAGCATCGTCACCCGGCCGGGGTAGGTCGCCTTGAGCAGCAGCACGAGGTTGATCACGTCCACCTGGTGCGGCCCGCGGTCGACGTAATCCCCGAGGAACACTTGCTGCATCCCGGGCCCGCCTTCCATGAGCTGCCTGGCGATGGCTAGCGCAGCAGCGATGTCGCCGTGCATGTCCCCGATGACAAAGGTCTCAGCGGCTGGAAGGCGGACGAGCGTTCGCTCCCTCGCGAGGGCATCCTCGACCTTGTATATCAACACCTTGACGTCGGCGATCGAGATCGCGCGCAGCAGCGCGAAGAGCTCCTCGTGGGAAGGCGATTCCTCGACGAAGCGATCGATGATCATGGGATGACTCTGTAATGCTATGATGGGAGCGAATCAAGAAAGTTTTTGTGCAAATCCATCACTCCCTTGCATCAAGGCTACCTTCTTCCAGAATCCAAACATTCGAGATCAAGTGCTCACCATGGGCTGGTTCGACTTTTTAAAAAAAAACAAGAATAGGCAAGGCGAGGACCAAGAAAACAAGCCTGCAAGCAACGAAGACGTCGATCAAGCTGAACGGGCAAAGTCCGCGCTGAAACTGGACGCCGGCGCCGAGGCGACCATGCAGCGGGAGGCCATCCTGCTCCAGATCCTCGACGGGCTGTACGACAACCCGATGAAGTTCCTCATGCAGAAGCGCGCCAAGACGGAGATATTGAAGCACTTGAACGCGTTCCTGGACTCGCGCCCCGCGGCGAAGGATTTCTGGTCGAATGAAGGGAAGGGAATAACCTCCGTCGTCAGCGATCTTCTCGACGAGGCCGACAAGTTCGCGATCGAACGGGGAATGAGGACGTCCCCGCAAAGGCAATCGCTGATCATCAACATCGTCATGCTCGGGGGCGTGCTCGGCTTGTTCATCGTGATGTACTCGATCCCGGACGAGAACGTACGGAACGTCATGACGCAGGCCTTGCTGTTCGTCATGTGCGCCATGTGCTGCGTCCCCCAGTTCCTCCAGAGGTACCTGAACTCGAGGCAGATGAAGTTCCAAGCGGCACACGGTGCCGATTTCACCAAGACGGTCACGTCAAAGTTGGAGGTCGTGCACGATATGGTTCAGTACCTCCTGACAGACATCCGGGAGACGTTGCTCGTCGCGGGAAACGACGTGACGAACATCCGCTTCCAGCTGTGGAACAGCGACTACAAGGACATCAAGGTGCTCGATTCGAAGGTCGTCCCGGGGATGGCCAAGACAGTCTACATCGTGCGTTTCATGAAGGACGTCGAGGACGAGGAGGACAGCGGGCCCGAGATGCCGGTTTCGACCGGGCCCGATTCAGACGTCGATTTCGAGACCGACCCCGCAAGCTCCGCTGCCGACAGCGATGATGTCGATGCCGAGGATGACGCCGAGAACGGCCTTCCTGGGTCGGATCCCCGCGAAAAAAAGTACCCATAGGTCGACGGCTCTTTGAAGTTCCGTCCGCTGCATCGCCTCCCCCCACGCACTTCCCCTTTAGAACGTTTCCAGTGGTTCTCTCGATTAGTTCTTTTCCTAACGATCGGGTTTTATCCATCCGAGATGTGCACCATGTGTGTGCTTATCGCTCGTCGGTGAACCATAATGGCCACGATCAAGGACGATAGGGCGGGGATCTTTCGGGAAGGCCCCGGGAAACCCAGCGGGACGGGGCAAGTTGCGGGCGGGCCAAGGAGGCCTGGCAGACGGATCGATGCCCTTGGGGTTTTGCTGATCTTCCCGCTGGTTTTGCTCGCATCCTCTGATGGTGCCTTGTTGGTCGGCAACGAGGTGATGATCATGGCCGATCTGAATGTCAACGTCGTGATCTTCGGCCTAATCATCGGTTTCGGGATATTGTCTGGTGGCATTGCAACGTTCTTGTTCGGCTATCTCTCGGATAAGGGTTCGAGGAAGCATCTTCTCATCATCGGTGGAGCAGTGTGGAGCAGCGCCACCTTGCTCATGAGCACGGCGCCAAATCCGACAGTCTTGTTCATCGTCCGTATTCTGGCCACCGTCGGAAATGGAGCGATTACGCCCGTCGTTTTCTCATTGCTAAGCGACATGTTCCCGTCGGAGAAGCGGAGCAATTCGTTCGCGTGGTGGGGCATCGCAACGTTGATCGGGAGCCTTGCGGGGGGCTCCATCGCCCTGGCCTTCAACCGCATCCCTTTCGATACCATCGAAAACTGGGACGAATTAGACCTTGTAGCGAAGTTGGTTCACTTGCAGACAGAGTATCCCGACCTGGTCTCTCTATGGCGGGCGCCCTTCATCCTCACGGGGATTCTTGGACTGGCGTTCGTCGGCCTGGCAGCCCTGGTGAAGGAACCGAAGCGTGGTGCTAGGGACAAGCAGTTGAGGGACGCTCTTTCCAAGGAAGAGTTACATTACTCGTATCGGATCAAACCCGCCGACCTAAAGTACATCTTCACGCGTCGCTCAAATTTCTGGTTGATCTTCAACTTCCTAGACGTCATTGTTTCGGGCTTCTTCATCGCCAACATCTTACTCTATATCCAGGTGGAGATGCAATTCTCCTTCACGGACGTGGAATCTGTCGGGCAGATCCTGCTCATGGTCGTTCCAGCGGTCGCCCTCGGCCTGTTCGGGCAGTTCTATTTCGCGAAAAAAGGAGACAAGCGAGTCGAGCAAGGCGACCCGGCCGGGCGCGTGAAAGTGGCGATAATGGGCGGGCTGATGCACATCCCATTCTTCGTCGCCGCCTTTCTTTTCTCTCCGTTCAAGGGGAACGACACGTTCTTCCTGGGTTCCCTGGCGGTGCCAAGCTGGGGCTTCTGGGTGATGATGCCCATCTGTGGCGTGATCCTCGGGGTCGGGCTTATGTACTCCTTCGCCATAGCCCCGAACTGGTATGCGAGTTTGATCGATGTTAACCTCCCTGAGCACCGCAGCACGATGATCGCCACTGCCTCCTTCTTAGACACAATCGGGAGGTCGTTTGGCTCCATCGTGGGTGGCCTCTTCATCAGCCACTTCGATTCCACGGGCACGCACTATAGCATATCCATATCCATCATCTGGATGACGATCCTCTTCGGCGGGATCTCGGGCCTGATGTGGGTTCCTATTTACAAGTATTGCAACGAGGATTTCGCGCATGTCCAGCGCGTGCTCGAGGAACGGGGAAAAGAGCTGAAGG
>JAFGBX010000310.1 GCA_016932935.1 Promethearchaeota archaeon
CGATCCTGGCCGCCGCCTCGCTTGTCATCGCCGCGTTCCCGATCGCGAAGGAGGGGGACTTGGTCGATTAAATGAATCTTTTTTTTCCCGACCATGCTTTCCCAAGATCATGGCAGAAAAGTACCTCGTCGTGTGCTATTCGCGGAGCGGCGCCACGAAGGCCGCCGCCGAGGCCATCGCGTCGCACCTCAGTGGCTGCGACATCGACGAGATCAAGTCGAAGAAGTATGACGCTGGCTTCATGGGCATCATCACCGCCGGCATCGACTCGATCACGAAGGCCAAGGCGGAAGTCGAGTCGACCCTGGACCCGTCTGCCTACGACCACGTGATCGTAGGCACGCCGGTCTGGGGCTTCACCGCGGCGAACCCCGTGCTCACCTACCTCGCGAACAACAAGGGCAAGTTCAAGGCGGTATCGTTCTTCTCCTGCAGCTTGCTGTCTGGCGGTCTCTTCGCGTTCGACGCCATGCAAGAAGCGTGCGGCATGACCCCCGTCGCCAAGCTCGACCTCGGCGACACGGAGGTGCGCCAGAAGAGCCCGCTGTTCGAGCGACACGTCAACAAGTTCTTGATGCAGCTCCGCGCTTGTTCCAACGTATCCTCCTCCGTGCACTAGTCATCCCTTTCCATCCACCCGATGGACGACGAACAGCTATGGACGAGATCTTGTTGCTCTCCCGCGACACGCTACGGGACGAGCGGGACGAGTTGGCGCGGCGGGGGGCCCCGGTGGCGTATCGCACGTGGGCGGGCGTGACCGCCCCCCCCGTGGGATCCCCGGCGACGGCGCGCTGGATGGCTGACGTCCTGGACATGACATTCCAGCTCTCATTCATGGAGGAACTCGAGCGCGGCGGGACGCGGGTGGTCAACACGGCCCGCGCGGTGCAGAATTGCGACAAGGCATCGATCTACTTCCTCTGGAACCGGCACCTGAAGGGGGACATCGACATGCCCCCCACGATCATGACGGCCGACGCGAGGACGGCGCGCGAGTTCGTTGCAGCGCACGGGCTGGCCGTGCTCAAGCCAATCGATGGCCAAGGCAGCGAGGGCATATCCGTCCTGGACGCGAGGGATGCCCGCTCCCTCTCGAGACTTGGAGAGAGCCCGGGGACGATGTTCTTGCAGGAGGTGATCCCGTCCACCCACGAGATCCGCACGATCGTCGTCGGTGAAGAGGTCATCGCTCAATATGCCAGGTACAATCCGGGCGGCTTCCATTCACTCGGCGCGGGCGCCGTCCTCCTCCCGGTCGACGACGGCCGGGTTGACCTCCCCGCCGACATCGGTCTGGATCTCGGGGAACTCGCCCTCGCGACGAGGAAATTGACCGGACTGGACATGCTCGCGGTCGACACGTTGATCGATGCCAAGCAGCAGCCTTGGTTGCTGGAATGGAACCCGTTTTTCGCATACGGGCGGACGAAGGAGCTCGGGTACGACATCGCCTCCCACATCGCGGGCTTCATAACAGCGATTTCCAAGTAGGTAAATATAGCAGAAATGCTATTTTCAACGTGAGTACGACATCGCGCCGCGTGGGCGTCTCTCAATGAGTGAAAAAAGCCTGGAAGGGTTCCTCAAGAAATTGGAAGACGAGAAGAAGGAAGCGGATAGCAGGGACGAGGACAAGTTCAGCGTCTTGCAAGGGGTGGTGGAAAAGATCCTCAACTACGTTTTTTCCGCTGTTGAAACGACCGGCAACCGGTTGGTGAACCTGGAAGCTGGCATCGGCAACATCCAGGCATACCTCGCGCAGCAGCTGAACGACCTCACCGGGCGCCTCCGCCAGCTGCCGGGCATGCAAGGATTGAAGGACATCCAGGCGCCGGCCCTCGAATCGCCCCCCAACCCCGCCGCGATGGCAAACGCGTACTACCAGAACCTGGCGCAGTTCATCGCGCAGAAGGCGGCCGAGCTGCAGGCCGTGCGGTCGAACCACGCCGAGGCGAGCGCGAGCGCGAGCGCGAGCGCGGCGGCCTTGGAGGACGACTTCGGCCCGGACGAGTTCTCGGGTGGCCTCAACGAGGAGTTCCTCCAGAAGAAGAAGGAGCTGGAGGCCAGGGAGAAGTACCTCGCCAAGCTGGCGGATCAGCTCGCCGCCAAGGAGCAAGCCATGCAGGAGCGCGAGAACACGATCGAGATCCTCGAGTCCGGCCTGCAAGACAAGCTCAAGATGTCGGCGGCCATCCAGATGATCAAGGACGACAAGAAGGCCGGCACGGATGGCGAGGGAGACGACGAGCTCGCGGAGCTGTCCAAGCTCTCCGAGTCCATCTTGCAAGGCGCGCCGGGTGACGAGAACGGGAACGGCGAGGACGGCATCGATCCGGAGGCCTTGGACGGTCTCGTCGATGAAGACGACGACGAAAGCTGAGGGACCGGGTGCGCGAGCATGGCCAAGAAGGGGAACCTCGCCGACCTGCTAGGAGGGTTCACGTCTGGCGGGCGGATCGAACGGCGCGACTCGGCGGATCCGGTCGACGCGGGCGAAGCCGGTGCCACGCGGGCCGGGAAGCAACCGGGCATCCTCGACCCGATCATGGCGCTGCTCACGCCCGAGGAGAAGTTCCAGTTCTTGTCGGGGCTCATGGACTTCATGGGCGACTTCATCGTGAACATGCTCGACCAGTACACGTTCGAGCTGGGCAAGGTGGAGAGCTCGATCGCAAACATGCAGAGCATGGTGCTCAACCAGGTGCGCACGATCCGGAACCAGGTCGACATCGCCCGCCAGCAGGGCCATTTCAAGGCACAGGGGCCGCCGCCCGTCGGCCTCGGCGTCCCGGGGGCGTTCCCCGGCGGGGCCATCGCTGCCGCGGCGTCGGCGGTCGGGACCACCAACGAGCCCGAGAAGCGGCGCCAGGCGACCGAGC
>JAFGBX010000311.1 GCA_016932935.1 Promethearchaeota archaeon
GAGATGATCCCGGCCACAAGGTGCCCGACAGCGGCGGCGAGGGGATCCCACGCGAGCACGAGGTACAGCCAGCAGATCCCGGCGATCACGCCCGCCGTCAGCCCCGACGCGCCCCACGCCTGCCATGCGTATTCCTTGAACCGCACGTTGACGACCCGCTTCTGGATGAACGTCCAGCTCGCGAAAGTTTTCAAGATGATGGCGGGCAAGATGCCGCACGGCAGGATCCAGACGATCGCGGCCAGGCCGTAACGCTGCGGTAGCTGGAGCCAGACGATGAACAAGGTCATGAACAGCAGCTTCCCGAGCTCCTCCAGCGTCCTGATGATGGACAAGGCCGTCGGGTGGGACGACCCGACCATGATGTTGTCCGCGAGCCACCCGTACGGTTCCTGCACGCGCCGCAAGACCCACGGGAAGATGAACGGAACCGCCAGCACGTAATTCTCCGCGCCCTGGATGCGGAGCACGACTTGGATGATGATCGGCAAGAAGATGGCGATGACCACGAAAAAGGTCGGGGCGAACATGCCCGAGTACTTGATGCTCTGGGACATGTAGAACCTCGCCAGGTTCTTCTTCCCGTTCAAGAACGACTCGGAGATGGCGGAGGTGAGGTTGATGCCGTAGCCCGTGTTGATGATGCCCGCCAGGCCGGCCGCCACGCCGGACAAGGTGTTCCACGTGGTGAACTGTGGCACGAAAGTGATCCAGTACAAGCTCGTCATCCACCCGACGAACGTGCCCACGAGCGGGCCGATCTCGACCTGGATCCCGAACACGATGCACTCCTTCGCCATCTTCCGGTCGAACTCGTGGCCGAAGCAGCCCCTTGCGGTGAAGCCGAACTTCTGCATGGCCTTCGAGAAGTACCACGACGAGAGCCAGAACGTCATGAAGTCGTCGATGTACGCGCCGATGGTCGCGCCGATGGTCAAGCCCATGAGCTCGCCGTAGGCGGGGTTCATCGAGCCGATCCAGCGGCCGACCAGGATGAACGCGACGTTCGTGAGCATTTGGAACCCTTGCCCGCCGATGAAGCCGAGCACCTGGGTCTTGTTGAAGTGCTGGAGCCCGTCGAGCACTGCCTTGAACATGCCGAGCATGCTCGGGTACTGGATCGTGCTATAGATGAGGATGATCCAGATCGCGTAGGAGAGGTTCGTGACGGGGAAGAAGTACAGTGCCAGGAAGGCGAGTATCGTGACCTGGACGAGCCCGGTGAACATCTGGTACCAGATGAAGAACTGGATGTACCCCACCATTTTCTTGGGATCCTTGATTCGGTACTCGGCCACGAAGCGTTCGATGCCGTAGGCGGTGCCGATGTCGAAGATCTGGAACATGAACGAGAACATCATCGTGACCACGCTCCGGTAGCCCTCCGCCTCGGGCCACGGGTAAAGCCAGGATATGATGAATCCCGCCATGATGATGCCGATCACGAGCGTGACTATGGACAGCGAATAGCCGTAAAAGAAGCCGCCGAGCGGCCGGGCAAACCCCACCTTTTCCCATGGGTCTTTGCCCTCGTATTTCGCTTCGAGGGCAGCAATGTCTCCCTTCTCTGCCATGTCCGGGCTCATGGGAGGTCTCCTTGCGTGAAAGAATGCGTCTGCAGAGCCGGTTTTGCAGCATTCGATTTATAGCTTCCGCCGGGAGAGCTCGAGCAGCAGAAAGATGGGTTCACGGGCCCCGGCGCTTTGAAACAAGAAAGCGCCTCAAGTCGCCATCATCAAGAACATGGACTGGTTCTTGACGATCTCGTCGGACAGCTGGACGACGATCGCATCCGCGTCCTCGATGCCGACTCCCTTGATGAGCTCCTTCAATGAGTTCCTCGTGACCTTGAGTAGCTGGCTCAAGTGCGTCGTGTACAAGCCGAACTCTCCCAGTTCCTTGTCGATCGCCATGATGAGGAGCCCCTTCGCCGCCCCCGTGGGCTTCTTGATCATGGCAGCGAGCTTGTTGCCGAGGTAGTCGATCACCTTCATGAGCTCGGGCGTCGTGAAGGCCTTGTCCTTGACCTCGCCCGGCACATCGCTGGAGATGTCCTGGCTTTGCGACGGCACGGCCAACGACTTCCCGCCGTTCAGCAGCCGCTTGAACCAGCCCGGCATGGTCCATGCAAGGAAGCTTAGGATCCCGTAACTAGTTACGATCGGCGGGATGATGATGTTTGCGACGAGAGCGTCGGGGCTAGCAAACGCGAGCCCGTCGGTCGGGACGAGAAAGTACGCGAAGCTCATGACCGCGTACATCGCGTGCGAGATGCCGATGACGGCATACCGGTTACGCACCCACGGCTCGACCGCCTCGGCCTTCGCCGCGGCGTACTCCTTGAACGCCGCGACGGCCAGCCAGCCGAATGCCACGACGAGCTGGCTCGTCAGCATGATCAGATGGAAGTAATACCCGCCGAGCCGGTCGGCCGAGATGGGCACGTACGATGGGCAAACGTAACGGAGCAAGTTCATCTCGATGAAATGCACGATTCTGATCGACAGCGTGGCGACGAAGACGACCTTGAAGGGACTCCTCTTGTCCTTGTAAAACGCGAACTTGGTGAACAAGACGATGAGGACGGAGTAGTTGGCCGCTGCGAGGGCACGCCAGAAGTAGTCATCGGCGGGTATGAATGCGTTGGTGAGCAAGGTGGAGAAGAACGAGAAATGCGCCAGCGAAAGGAACGCCAGAGCTGCGCTCCGCATCTTGCAAGCACGGACAGCCAGGTAGGTGCCGCTAGCCGCCGTCGACAGCCCGAATATCACATTGACGACGACGTTCACCAGTTCCCCTTGCGGCAAGCATCATGCACCCGTCCATGGGCATTCCTAACGTGATCATGCTGGGAGGTAAGCACGGGGGAGATCGCGGTGCCGGGATATAAACCGAGCGGGTGGTTTCCTCCCTATCCATTGCGCCTCTAGCATACCGGACCGGGCATCGACGCGGCCAGCCAACGCAACATCTGGCCGATCACGATGTGCTCCTGCCGGATGAACCAGTGGTTCCCGCGGCGCAAGGCGAGGTAGTGGTCGGGCGGCAGCCCAAACGCCTTGACGTTCTCCTCGAAGTTGAAGTAGGGAACCGTGCAGTCGTCCTCACAATGTATGAGGAACACCTTCTCGGCGATAGCCGCGTCGCTCCAAACCGGGTGGTCGAAGAAGCCGAACTGCTTGCCCGCGTAGAACGCCGGGCTGACGATGAAGTCTTGCAGCTTGGTGGGATCCATCTCGAGGCCGCTTAGGACGAACGATTTGTGGACGAACCAATCGCTCGAGAACGGCACGAGGCGCCGCGTCGACGTCTTCTTGAAGTCGTGGACGCCGGCGAGGGCGATGACGCACTTGATGTCAGGGTCGCAAACGCCGTGGGTGAGCCCGACGATGGCGCCGAGCGAGATGCCGACGAAGCCGATCCGCTTGCCATCCAGGTCGGGCCGGCCCTTGACGAACTCGACCACGCGCCCGAGCGCCCTCATGATCTCGGCGATCTCGGTCTTGTCGCCCGGCGTCCGCTCGTCGAGCGCCTCGTCCCCCTCCTTCACGACCTTGCCGTGCCCAAGGGTGTTGTAGAGCAGCACCGCGTACCCGTTCAAGGCGAGCGGGTAGGCGTACACGAGCATACGGCGGTAAGTCGAGCCGTAGCCGTGGTGCATGATGACGGCGGGCGCGCCCCGGGCGGGGGTGTGGTGGGACTTGATCAACGTGGCGTGCATGTTGCGGACGGCCACCTTCTCGACGGAGAACTTGCCGGCCGAGAGCGCCGCGGTGCCGGGGCCGTCGTCGAACCGGAGGAACGCCTGCTTGACGGCCGAAAACACCAGTTCTAACAGCAAGAGGGCGAAGAGGAGGCCGAGCAGCGTGGCGAAGACGGGCTCCACCTGGTTCAACAAGCTGAGGAGCACGATCGATGCGGCGATGTATGCGGCGAGTCGCGGGATCTTCATGTCCATCGAGGCATCATTGGGGGCGCCCATACTTATTAATGCCCCGGCCGACCTGGTCACGGCATGGTGGAGCACCCACGCGTGACGCTGAGGGCCAGCATCAGGGGCGCCGCTGCCGGGTTGCTCAATCGACAGCCTGCCATCGGTAAAGTCCTCGCCACGGCTATGGGCGCCGTGGAGGTCTCGATGCTGCAAGTGCTGGACTTCATCGGCACCCACGTCTCGAAGGACTTCAAGATCCGCTTCATGCGAACCTTCTTCAAGAAAAAGTGGGGAGGGCGGGTCGTCCCGCTCGGGGTGAACTTTTCCGCCGAAACGCGGTTCTTGCCGTCGCAAGAGATCTACGGGATCGTGAGCCGGTCGAGTGCGTTCGCCATAGGGACTTGTTACTGCCGCACGAAGCACAAGCGGTGCGACAACCCGACCGACACGTGCATCCTGCTCGGCCCGAAGGCGGGGCACGCTCTCGCCGAGATCCCCTACCGCACCGCGTCCTTCACTCGCGTGTCCAAGGAGCGCATCATCCAGGTGCTCGACGACGCCGACAAGCGGGGGCTCGTCCACCAGACCATCTTCTTCCCCACGCCTGATTACTTCTACGTGATATGCAACTGCTGCACTTGCTGCTGCGAGGCCTTGCACGACTTCAAGCGGTTCGGCACGCCGGCCGTGGTCAAGTCCGACTTCATCGAGAGGACGGACGCCACCAAGTGCACCGGCTGCGGGGCGTGCGTCCCGGCTTGCCCGTTCGATGCCAGGGCAGTGGTCGAGGGCCGGGTGCGGGTCGTGCCAGGGAAGTGCTTCGGCTGCGGCGTTTGCGCGCGGCGCTGCCCCGAGGGGGCCATATCTCTCGTGCGTCGCGCCTGACACTGATCCACCCGCGCAAACTATTAAATTAATAACCGCGGGCGTCATCAGTCACCGGAACGCGCTCAACACCAGGAGGACATGTCTCATACCGATCGTATGGGAAATCGGTCACTTTCCTTTGGAAAGCATCCAAAAACGCGGGTTCATCATGTCCGCGGCCTAACGCATAAGGATCGACTCCAACACCAACCGATGGGAAATCGTCTATGGAAAACACCTCCGACGCCCTACACCTCCTCGGAAGGGGAATCTCCCGGCGGTCGTTCGTGCGGTTCTTGATCGCGGATCGCCTCGCAGCGATTATAATTCCATTCATCACGGCGACTGCCAGGGCAATCTTTGACGAATTTGATTTCATGCACAACACGATCTCGTCGACTTGCCAGCCGAGCAACAACCCGCTAGCGGTCTATATCTGCCCCTTGAACTTCGCCTTGTTGGCCCCCCTCGCCGTCCTCTTCGTGAAGCACGTGCACGAAAAGCTAGGCCCATTGCTCCCCAGGGCCCGCTGGATCGTTTCGCTGCTCATGTGCATAGGATCGCTTGGGTACTCGGTCTCCATGTTGATCAATCTCGATATGAACAAGACCATACACACCATCGCAGCGTTCGTGGCCATCGCGTGCTTCTCGATCGGCTTGCTCGTCGCTGGCTTCGCGCTATTCGAACACATCATGTGGTATCCCAGCACCCGCTGGAAGGCAAGAACCTCCGTCCAGTTCGCGGTCATATGCCCCGCGTTCGTCGCCATCACGTTTCTCGTGATCGGGACGCAGGCGGCCTCCGCACTAGCGGGTGCATACCCAGCGGAAGAGTCGTTCTTGTCCTTCCCGCTGTGGGAATGGATCACCTTCGTTGCCCTCAACGCGATGATCATCGCCACTGGGATCCTGGACACCGGTGCAAGCATGCCCGCCACGCAAGTGGATCTCCACGCGGCGAGGCTGGCTCGGTTGAGGCGTGGCTGGGGGGCCGTTACCATCCTTGCGGGCGCCCTCGCGGCCCTCGCCGGGATCGTGCTGCTCTCACAGGCGGCGAGAGTCCACGGGCCGTCATTGTGGGATTGGGACAGCCAATGGATCGCGGGTGAAAAATTCGAGAAATACCCGCCATGGGAAGGGCCAGCAATCGTGCTCCTCGTCTATGCGGGGTTGTTCATCGTGACGTTCAAGTTCGTCACGATGGCCAAACCGGGCCTCGTCACGAGCCCCCGAGTCGTGAAAGGAGTGACGGTCGGAGGGTTCCTGTTCTACATCGCGCTCCTGGTAATCGGTGTTGCAGTTGCGGTTTCAACGTCGGATTACCTTCCCTTCGAGCGTAGCATCTCGAGTATGGCGACGACGCGGTATTCCAGTGCCCCGTGGATCTACGACATCGCTTGCGTCGTCGCCGGCATCGGTTTGATCCCCTTGTTGTGTTCCATCAAGCAGATGTTCGGCCGGGATCGCACCGGGCATCCGGGCATGGCCCCATCGGCCGTGATGGCAGCGATCGCCTTCTATTCGGGCATGGTGGGCAGCTTCTGCTACCCGCTCGTCGGGATCTGGTCTAGCGGGAGGGACCTGTACAACGAGCTGCATTCGCTCGCCACGATGCTCACCTTCCTCGGCTTCATCGTGGCCGCCTTGTTCACCGGCCTGGCATTCGTTATCGGAAACATTGGGCCGGCGAGCACGCTGGCGGGGCTCATCGGCGTGGTGGCCGTGCCGTCGTTCTTCGTCATCTACATGACCGTCGACGAGAACTACACGGAATGGCTCTTGCTCTTCAGCTTGCTGGCGTGGGTATTGCTGTCTGCGACCACCGTCGCAAGGCGAGATGCCAGATAACAGTCGCTCAACGCGGGGAGGAACGCCCCGGGTGGCGTCGGTTGCACGGCGAGCGTAGCGATGCAGGTTTCGCCACCCCCGGTAGGTTGGACGTGTGGATCAACCGTGCCGGGAGTCGACCGTCTCCTTCATGGCCATCAGCTCCTCGATCTCCTCGCCGACGTGGTCGTACTGCATGGGGAACTTGTTGTGGAGGGGGCTGATGCGGGCCGCGAGAGCGGCGCACTTGTACCACGGCACGACGATGGCCTTCGACGGCCCGGCGAGCGCGACCGCGTTCTTGAAGTCCTCGAGCGTGTGCTCGTCATAGCCGCCGAGGAGCGCGAGAGGGAAGAAGTAGCCGATCCCCGGCAGCACGTATATCCCGAGCACGACGCAAGCGATCGCCGTGAATATCACGGGGATGAAGAGCCCGAGGAGCGAGAACACGGCTTGGACGAACCAGTAGTAGACGAAGCCGGACAGGGCCGTGGCGATCCAGTTCTGCCAGGCCGCCTTGCGGAAGTGGAGGGGGACGATCCGCGTCGTGATGTATATCCAGCCTGCGCCTTGCTTTGCAGCGGTCGACAGGTAGCCCGGGATGATGAGAATGTAGATGCCGAGCTGTAAATAGATGCACGTGAGGATCGCCGTCATTCCAACGACTTGTTCCATGATCGTGATGATGATGTTGAACTTGTGATGGCCCGTCCCTATGAGCACCTCGTTCATGAGGTGGCTGTGCTGGAAGATGGTCTTCTGGACGAGGACGACGATGAAGATGCGGTTGAACGTGCTGACGTAGTCGTGGAAGAACGCGTCGACGATCGCGGGGCCGAGCACGAGGACGAGGGGGATCATGAGGAATGACACCTGCCCGATTGTCCGGAACCCGTTGCTCAGGATGTACTCGGCGTAGTTGCGCTTCCCGTTGAAGTAGGCCTCGCACGTCGTGGCCTGGTGGTTGCCGATGTGCATGCCGTTCACGGTCTCGGCGAGGCCCATGACGGGGCCGAGCGTGGCCATGATGCCGACGAACGTGCTGTAGTTGGGCAGCAAGCTCGTGTAGAGGAGCGCCGTGAGGGTGCCGGGGATCTGGAAGGACAGCACGAAGCCCATGACTCCGAGGCCGAAGCGGATGGACTCGAGGGCGATCTCCTTGCGGACGTGCGGCCTGAAGGCGTCGCGGAGCTTGAAGCCCCACGGCTTGATCATCTTCGAGAACATCCAGCCGGATATGAGCACGGTCGAGAAGTCATCCACGTAGTAGCCGATGGTCATGCCGATGGCGGCGCCCATCACGCCGCCTATCTGCGGGTTGGCGTTGCCGAGAAAAGCGCCGAGCTGGGCACCCAGGGCGAGCGTGACCGACTGGAACAGGACCGTATTGATGAGGCTGATGATGGACGTCTTCGCGTACTGCTGGAACCCCTTCAGCGCCTCCATGAACGTGCCGAGCATACCCGGGTACTGGACGATCGAGAGCCAGACGAATAGCCAGGGCATGTAGGAGATATTCGTCGCGCCGAGGGCGAACAAGCCGATGCACGAGACGGCGGTCGTCTGCGCGAGCCCGGTGAACATCTGGAACCAAATGAAGAACCTGATGTATTCCATGCATCGCTGCGGGCTCTTGACGCGGTACTCGGCGATGAACCGGGCGAGCGAGCTGGCGGTGCCGAGGTCGGCGAACGTGAAGAACGAGCTGAAGATACCAGTGAGGATGTTGTAGAACCCCATGCTCTCCGGATATGGAATGAAAACGGGAAGCAGCAACACGTAACCCACGGCAACGACGGCGAAGATGATGTAAAAATAGAAGCCGCCGATCACCCGGTGATAACCCACCCTCTCCCACTTGTCTACCGCGGGGCGCGGCGCCTTCCCGACCGCGGCTGTCCCGGCGCTCTCCATGATCCATGTTTAGCCTTCATGGTATAAATTCGGCCTCGCCAGCGATACCCGTTGAGCGTGGAATTACTTGAACTATATAATATCCGGACGAGAGGATACCACGCGTCGGCTATACAGAACAAAACAAGTGGATGGATCATGTCCGAGGACCTGGACTGGAACGACTTGCAATCGAAGGCAGCCGCCGGCAAGGAGGCGAAAGTGCAAGCACAGCACGTGATCGACCTATTGCAAGAGCTGCGAACCGCGGAGAAGGACCGTGACCTCGCGAGGAACGAGATCAACAAGATGAAGGACGACTTCAACCTACAGAGCGTCCAGCTCGAGAAGCTTGGGGAGGAGCTCAGGAAACTGCAGAAGGCGGCCCCCCCGTCCGGCGAGATCACGGAGCTGAAGAACAAGGTCGCCACGCTCGAGGCCGACACCAAGGGAAAGGCGCAGTTCATCGCCCAGCTCGAGAAGGAGGCCATGGACGCCAAGAACAAGCTGGCGGAGCTGCAGTCGAAGGCCACGGGCTCCCCGGATGCCGAGGCCCGAGTCAAGGATCTCGAAGCGAAGCTCGCGGACAAGGAGAAGGAGCTCGTGGAGGTGGCGGGGAGGCTCGAGGCGGCCGACTCGATCAAGGCGGACTTCGAGAAGCTGAAGGCGGAAGGCGCGCCGGCGCCGGGTCGGGAGGAGCTCGAGAAGGAGAAGGCGGACTTCGAGGACGAGAAGAAGAAGCTCTTCGCGGAGATGGAGAACTTCGAGGTCGGCTTGCGCATGGAGATGGAGCAGAAGGACGAGCGGGTCAAGGAGCTGGAGGCCCAGATCGCGGAGCTGAAGGCGCACCCGGTCGCCCCGCCGTCCGCGGTCATGGCGGCGTCGACGGCGCCCGCGGCGCCCGCGCCACCCGCGCCTCGCTCAAAGGAGAGCCTGATCGCCAAGCTCGGCCTGGAAGGCGTCACGATCTCCAGGACGCCCGTGCCAGCGGGCAAGGACTACGCGTACCCTGGCATCGGCGCGAAGGCCGACGTCGTCACCCAATCCACCGGCGAGACGCGCATCGTGTGTCCAAAGTGCAACAGCACGAGCCTCCGCATCGAAAACGATCGCAGCAGGGTTCTCTCATACATGGGCGGCGTTCCAATGTATGCAAAGAAATATATTTGCCGGAGATGCTCTTTCGAATTCCGTGTCGATTGAATAAAATTCACTGCCCTTCTAATCAATCTTGTCTGAAGGATCTATGGACACCCGCCGCGCCCCTCCTCATCTTCCGCATCCGGCCGCTATCCACCCCAGGGTGGAACGCGGTCGGAGGGGTGGAGTGAATTGTTAGCTCGTCCCGGCCTTTCGGTTA
>JAFGBX010000312.1 GCA_016932935.1 Promethearchaeota archaeon
CGCCATACGTCAGCGAGGCGGTCAAGCCATTCACGGCCGTGCCACCAAGATTTGAGACTTGCACGCGGATCGTGAAGGTCATCCCACCAACATAGGTTCCAGATCCGGTTATGTACGTTACCGATGTGATCAGCACGTTCGCTTGCGATTGTATTGCGACAATCAGGCTAACTGCCCCCGAATTGCCGCTCAACGCTCGATTCGAGATCGCTTCGGTACCTTCATAATTCGCAGTGATCGTGACCGGAGAGGCGCTTGGCGCGTCGGTGTCCAAGATGATCAATATGTCGATGAAACCCGTGCCCCCCGCCACGATGTTGATCGAGTTTGATGCGTTGTAGGTATATTTCGTAAAACTACCAAAGCTGATCCCGCCAAGGGTCTTGCTTGGAATGAACACGTTATTCGCGGTTGTCCCGCCCGTGTTTGAGAACTGAATGCGGATGACGAAGGTCATGCCACCGACGTAGGTACCGCTGCCGGTTCGATAGGTGATGCCAGTGATCGTCACGTTGGATTGGGCTTGAATCGCGACGTTCTGGATGTTCCCTCCCGAGTTGCCGCTCAACGGGCGGCTCGAAATCGCTTCGGTTCCCGACCACGTTGCGTTGATCGTCACGGGGTTTTGGCTTATCGCACCGGCCGATACCGTGATCAAGAAATCGAGGGATCCCGTGCCAACCGCGGAGATTATGATCGAACCGGACGTGTTCGCGGACAAGCCGGAATATCCACCGTATGCCAGCGCGGCTGTGATTCCGTTCGCTGCAGTCCCCCCAGTGTTGGAGAATGCCACGCGAACCACGAATGTCATGCCGCCAACATAGGTTCCCGTGCCCGTGCGGTAGGTTATGCCCGTGATCGACACAACCGCCTGGGATTGGATCGCAACCTGGAGATTCGCCCCCCCGGAAGAGCTCCCACTAATCGAGCGTGATGAAATCGCTTCAGTACCAGACCAGGTGGCACTTATCGTCACCGGGTTTTGCGACGGCGCACCGGTTGCGACCGAGACCATAAAATCGATGCGTCCAGTTCCACCGACGCCTATCGATATCGAAGCCGATGTGTTCGACGACAAGCTGGTGTAACCGCCGTAACTAAGCCCGGCGGTGACGCCGTTAGCGGCGGTGCCGCCGGTATTGGCGAAGTTGACACGCGCCACGAAGGTCATCCCTCCCACATACGTGCCGGTACCCGTCGTATAGATTATGCTCGTGATGGTGACTTGTGATTGCTGCTGGATCCCAACGGTTAGGTTCACTTGACTTTCAGAAGCACCGGATAAAGCCCGGCTCGAGAATTGTTCGGTTCCTGTCCACGTGGCCCGGACAATCACGGATGCATTGGTCGTCGCGTTGTCAGCCACCTGGATTAGAAAATCAATGTTGCCAGTGCCATTGTTTGGTGCAATGTTGATAGCGCTCGAAAAATTGCCTGCGGCTATCGACAGGCCTGGATAGCCGGAATAGGTCGGAGCGGCCGTGACGCCCGTTGCCATGGTTCCACCTTCGTTCTTAAACGAGACTCGGATAGCGAACGTCATACCACCGACGAACGGGCCCGCGGACGATGCGCCTCCGCAAGTGATCGACGTGATCTTCACGTCCGCTTTGCTCTGGATCGCCACGTTAAGATCGTTCGGGGTGGACACGCCACCAACACTGTTATTTGTAACGTTTTCGGTGCCCGACCACGTCGCGGTGATCGTCACGGGATTTTGATCCGTCGCGTCTGCCCCTACCGTTATCAAGAAGTCGATGGATCCCGTGCCGCCCGCCGGAACTGCAATCGAAGCGGATGAATTAGCCGCCAGATAGGCATAACCCGAGTAGTCGGGCGTCGCAGTTATCTCGTGCACCTCGGTATCACCCGTGTTCGAGAATGCCACGCGAATGACGAACTTCATGCCTTCAACGTAGGTGCCGGTGCCGTTCACGGTCGTCATACCGGTGATCGCAACGTTGGAAGCAGATGGCTTCATCGGATCGTCATAGTACGCCCATGACGAGGTCGTCGGTTCAGGATGCTCCATCGCCTTGAATGATGCGAATAATACAAGACTCACGCCAACCAGAATGAGGATGTCCCTTTTTCTCATGTGTCCCACCTATACTATGCGTGCTCTATAACCACTCCCCGTTGGGAGATGCGGAATGAGAAAGATAGCCGTCGCCCATGTTTTCCCTGGAAAGGGCGATGAAGTTCGACCAATTGCAGCCACAAGCCGACGCCATCGCCAGGATGATGTCAAACCTGCGGATGGTGCGCTTGAAAGTGGATTGATGCTCTTGAATTAACGGGTTCGTGTTCCCTAGGTACATCGTGTTCTCCCTCGTCAAATCCGTAATCGTGTTGCAAGATTAGACGGATATCATGCTACGCTAGTAATATGCTTTAAGGATGCGCGGAGGCGTTATTAAAATAGTGGGGATGGAATTCTAACGGGAGAAGAAAGCCACCCGGCTTCGTGCACGCCACGAGTGGAGAAAAAGCGGAAAGGTTTATGAGAACAAGGTTCACGCGCGCAAGAATCGAAGCTTCTCGAGGGTGTCCTTGGCCATCGCACTGACGTCTTGATCCTTTACGTTTTGGTTGACGCCGAACTTTTCGCCAATTCTCATAACGATCTCGGCCCCGGCCTTGATTTCTTTTGTACCCGATATGCCAACGGGGACGACAGGACAGAAACCATCTCTTGCGAGTTTGAGCATCTTCTCATACGCTTTTTCGATCTTATCGGGCTCGGTCGAATCGTCGACGACTACGGCGAGTACCTTGCGGTCGGCCCGTATCCACTGGTAGATATCCGCATCCTTCTCCCCGCTTATCAACTCGTCGATATCCGCGATGACCCCGAAAGCCTTTAATACGGACTTCAAGACCGGGGTGTCAGCTTGCTCTTTATTCACGACGAATGCCATCTTCTTGGACGCTAACTGCGACATGAGCAGGATATCGGCGGGTCCGCTTGCAAGCGCCGCGAAAATGGCACCTCGGTTCGCGGTCACGTCGACCTTTCCCTCCACCTTGAACTTGGCTGCCGCACCGAGAAGGAGTTGGATCGCGTATTTCGACGCAAGATAGAAAGCATCGTCCAGAATACCTTGTACTTGCACGGACTCGCCCACTTTGCGAATGCCGTCGATGATTTGATCGATGAATCCCAAGCCAGCCGTATTTTTTGAGAGTTCCTTCTTTTCTTCGCTCATTTAACTCACGAGGTATCCATGGTTCGTACATTCGTGAATATCGTGCAATTCAACTCGTTACTCCGTGACATCGATCCGTCCATTATAATCCTTTTTCGTTCCCCCCTTGGTTAATAGCGAGCCAAGCGAATCTCCCTAAGAGTGGAAACCGCACGGGGCATGATCCGACTGACACTAGAAGAATCGAAGAGAAGAGCGAATCCGATGCCTTGTCGTACAGCTCTCAGGTTCCATCTCTTTCTTATCATACCTCTGTTTTTCTTGCCAGCAGCCGTCGCCAGTGCTCTTACCGTAATGCTCTCGAACTTGACCCGGTGAGGAGACATGTGGCCGGATGGGGTTGAAATTGATGCATGCGACCAACGGAGAAAAACTCAAGTATCCGGGGCTAAGGCCCTAAAAGGATTGGGTTTGAAAGAACGGTTGAAGAGGGGATTCAGGCTAGATCCTTGGACAGCCCCGCGCTGCCCGCCTTCGTTATGATGAGCATGTCGATCCCGCCACCGACCGTCGCGTCGCGCTTGATGCTGTTCACGATCGCCTTCTCGGCGAGCGCCTTCGCCTTCTCAACGGTGATGCTGGGCGAGTATTCCGCTTCGAGGATCGAGATGGCCAGGGTCGTGCTCGAACCCACCGCCGCGAAATCGTCGGGTATGAGGCTGCCGATGGGGTCGAGCGTGAAGAGCTGGGGGCCGTCGCCATCGACGCCGCCGACGATGATCTGGGTGTAGAACGGTGCCATCTTGCGCTGGTAGAGGAAATTGGCGAGCAGTTTCGTGAGGGATTTGACCTTCATCGGCACTTCCTTGTCCAGCTCGTACAAGTTAGCGTTCGCGCGGAGGATCTTCGTCAGCATCTGCATGTCGGAGATGAGGCCCCCGATCGTGAGTCCTATCTGCTCGGTGATGCGGAACACCTTCTTCACGCTTTCTGAAATGACGGTGTACCCCCAGATCGACCGGCGCTCGTTTGCGAGCACGATGCCGTCCGCGCACTTGATGCCGATGGAAACGGCACCGGGAATCACGATTTGCACCTCTTGAGCCTTCGGTGCATCCGAAACCGGGCGGATCTCCCGGCCGTCGAGGCTAATCCGGCTGTCCAGCAGCTTCATGGTTCGTCAGCTTCGTTCCTTTTAATGAAAAGATATCTCACTGGTCTCATAAAACCTTTCCTTTTAGAAAAACATGTCTGTTGCGGTGGAGATCCCTCATCCGAGCTTAAAGGTATCCACGATTGTGAAGTTCTGATCGTTACTCGCCTTGCTCAAGATGTCCACGCGGCCGTCTCCGTGTAGACGAGCGATGCTGGCAGCGTTCTGGCCCATGCCATAGTTTGGCTTGGAAAAGACCGACAACACGCGCTTCTGGAAGAAGAATCGATACCCGGCGGGGAATGCTTGGTGGGAGCGGATGATGAGACGTAATTGATTTGCCACCATAAATGCCTCGAGGTCATTCTGACCGATGGAGAGACCGGCACCCCGGCAGTTCTCGGAGCTCGAGTACCCCTCCTCGACATCGGGGTCGTTCCAGAGCAGCTGGGTCGTAACGGGATCCCATTGCTCGAACCGGGAGGCCACGGGTAACTTTGCGATGTCGCGAAGCTTCACAACGCCCGGCATAGCAGGGATCATGCCGTGGCAACAGAGCACGCCTTGGTTGCGAACGTAGCACGCGAGAGGCAACAGGGTGAAGATCTGCTCGAATGTCGGGTACCAACCTTGCAACCCGAGGCGCTCGAGGTTGTCGATGAAGCCGTACACGCGGTTTGAATAGGCCTCTTCGTGGTTTCCCCGGAGGAGGAAGACGCTCGAAGGATGGCTGGTCGCGATGGATAATATGTAGGCTAAATTCTCCAGATCCCGATCATCTCGATCGACATAATCGCCAAGAAAGAGGAGTTTAACATTTTTCAATAGAGATGCGGTTCCATTGCCGCCATCCGTCCCAAGAAACTGGTGGGCGATTGCCTTCACGCAATCCACGTCCCCGTGGCTGTCGCCGACGACAACGAGGGAATCCCCCACGGGAAGATCGAGCTCAATCAATCGTGGTAAGCCCTTGAACGCGTCCAAGCAGCGCCCGGTGAGCCTGGCCAGCTGGCCCCCGTCAATTGCCGCCATCTTGCACATTCTCCGTGCTCGTTCTGGGTTTCCCCGTCATTATCGTGAAGAAGAGATCGTAAAACCGTCCCACCTCGATCGCGGTGCAGACTTCCTTCCCAATCGCGCCGGGCGCAGGCCTTCTCGGGATCCGGGTGAAGCCGCCCCTCGTCACCTCAACGCACATGGTAGTGAAGGAGGCGATCGTGGGGTCGAGCATTGAGGCGACGGTCGCGGGGTCGAAGAGGATGGGGAGGCGATGGCCGATGATAGAGGAACGAAACATGGCCGTCATCTCGATTACACCCTTGACCAATGCATCGTCGCCGGCGTGGGACTCCAGGAACGCCATATCACCCCGTGAGAGCTTCAAGCCCGCCGTCACGTCGAGGGGAACGATCCGGGTAGGTACGCGGGAGGAAATAATCGCTCGCGCGGCGCCCCTATCCCGAGCGACGTTGTACTCGGGGACGGGCAGCTTGACGCCAAAATATCCCCGCCGGAACGAACCCCCCATCATGATGAGCTGCACTCGATCGTCGAAGCGATTTGCATCACGCTCGCGGACAACCGCGACGTTCGAGAGCGGCCCGATGGCCACGATCTGCACTCTGCCATCCCGGTTCCGCTCGATGGCGCGCCAATAATGCTCGATCAACCCGTCGATGCCTTGATGCACTTCAAGGGTGTCGGAAACGGGCACCCAACGTTCGTGGGTGAGCATCGACCGGCTGCCGATCCCCGCGAAAACGGGCACCTCGGCCATGCCGGCGATGTGGAGCATCTTTTTCGCGATGCGCCCTCGCTTTAGCGTGTCGCCACTCACCGTCGAGATTCCAGCGATTCGCAGGCCGCTCTTGATTGCCAGGGCAATTGCATACGCATCGTCGATGTCGGTACCGACGTCCGTGTCGATGAGAACCGGCCCTGTCGCTCCATTAGCACCCATATGCAAGCCACGACAGATTTGTATAGATGGGAAGGAAGGGGGGAAATCACTCGAGGTACTTGAGCCTGTGGCAGCGCCGCATGTCGTCCTCGGCGATCCCGTTGTTAGAGGCGATTTGGGCGAGCAACGCGTCGAGCGTGAGGTACACGTTGAGCTCGAACTCGGGCAGGTAGTGCTTCCGCTCGGTTTGGACGACGTTATACATGGAGAACGGGTCCTTGCGTCCAGGGACGATCAAGTTGCCGTCCACGCGCTCGGTGAAGCGCCCGAGGTCGGAGTTGGCGAACGACGTGATACCGAACACCCGCATGCCTGAGATGAAGGCTTGCATCGCATAGTCCATGGTCTGCGTCGTCGACCCGCTGCCGGACGTGACGATGATCAGGTCGCCCTCTTTGCGCAGATCCCAGTGGCTCTCGTAAATCACGTGTAAGTCCTTGTCCGGTACCTTACGCAAGTGGCCGTAGCGTATTGCTGCGACCTGGTTGACGATCTGATCCCGGCCCACGCCGCGGAAGTAGACGTTCCGTTTCACGGGTGCCGTGAGGTATTCGGTGATGATCCCGATGAAGTCCATCAGCATCTCCAGGTTGTCCTCGAAGTACGTCACCGTGTTATCAAATCTGTTGACGATCTGCTTCGTCGCGTCGTGGAAGTCAGCAATGGATTCTTCAACTGTTTCCCGCACACTATAACCGAGACACGTGCCCACGACCGCTGATGTCAACTCGAACTCCGTGCCGAGGGGCGCATATAGCGGGTTCTTGTTCTCTGACGGCGCCAGGACGATCACGTCGGGGAATTCCGAGAGGAGGCTCGCGTTGTAAGTCATCCCGACGACCCGGAGGCCGTCCTTCTTGGCATGTTGCGCGTGCGTCACGGGCGAGCCGGTTCCCGAACCTGAATTGAAGAAGAAGAGGTCGCCCGGCTTCCAGGGACGCAAGCACGCGTTCGAGGCAGGGAGGATGATCGGAAAGCCGTTGTGTTCCAAGCAGTCCTCCACCAGGAGAATTGATTGCAACGATCGACCCATACCGTCAACTATGACTGCATGTTTCCGTCCTTCGATGAGCAAGGAGAAGAGGTTCTTGAGCCGATCCAGGTCGAGGGCGTTGATCGAGTCACGAACGCAGTCCGTCAAGTATTTCCAAGCCGAGAAGAAAATGTTCAATCCGGACATCATGCAATCCACAAGGGTTTTTTCCTTTTACAAATCGAGAAGAGACACTTACTTCCCCATCGAGGGTTCTTATAAAACTTGATCAGACGCTGCTGCGACACCCGCGCCACCATGCTTTTTGTTAATGCAAGTATGATACTACGTGAAGGACGATGGCCACCTCGCTCCCAAGAGATGTCGTGCTCCTGGGCATGGACATCGGCGGCGTGAACATCAAGTGCTCGAGCATGCCATGGGGCGACGTGCTGCAGCCCGGGCAAGCGTTGTCGACCAAGGATCATTTTCCCTTGTGGGAGAGATCCACCGGTGAGCTGCGCGGGCGGCTGGAGCGCATCATTCACGAGCACATCAACATCGCTCCAAAGCCAGGCGATGATGCCGGCAAGATCACGGTTTTCCCTTGCGCGTCCATCACGGGCGAGCTCTCGGACGCGTTCTCCTCGAAGAGGGAGGGGGTGGAGTGCATCGCGTCTAGTTTCGCTAGCTCGATAGGAGCCGCCCAAGAGAAATTGCCTTGCGCCACCATCAAGCCACCACGCTTCGTGGCCACCGACGGCACCCTCAAGCCCTTGCCGGACGCGATAAGGGACTATCGCGCGGTTTCAGCGGCCAACTGGTACGCAACGGCCTCGTGGGTCGGTTCGTTCGCGCCCGATTGCATCCTGGTCGACTGCGGCTCGACCACGACGGACGTCATTCCGATCGCGGGGGGAAGGCCCGTGCCCGTGGGGTTTACCGACCTCGACCGGCTGCGATCCGGGGAGCTCGTGTACACGGGCGTCTTGCGCGCTACGATCCCGTCCGTCGCTCACGTCGTGCTGGTGGGTGGCGAGCCGGTTCCCGTGAGTTTCGAGAAGTTCGCGCTGATGGCTGACGTCCATCTCATCCTTGGAAATATCACTCGGGAGCAATACGATTGCGATACCGCGGACGGCCGCCCGAACACGATCGACGATTCCAAAAAGCGATTGGCAAGGGTCGTCTGCGAGGACGCCGCCGAGCTCGGGGACGACGTGATCGTAGAGATGGCGAGCTTCCTTGCCAACGCGCAAGTGAGGATGATCCAAGACGGGATCGAGAGAGCATCCCGACAGCACGGCCGTACCCTTCCGTGCGTGTTGACGGGGCTCGGTGAAGGCTCGGTGGCGTTGCAAGCAGCCAGGCAGGCCGGGTTCAAGAAGATACTTCCCCTTGCCGAGAAGATCGGCGTTCACGCATCGATCGCCTCCTCGGCGATAGGAATATTGCACGTGCTTGCCGCATACTTGAAGGGTGCAGGTTTCGATGGTTGGTAAGCTCGTATTCTTGAAGATATGCGGGATCGCACTCGATATTCCCGCGTCACGTCAAGCAATCGTTGCCGGCTTGAAGAGCCTCGCAGCTGCGCGTCCGGATGACTTGATTTATACGATATGCGGGGGCGGGGAACCGGTCGACATGCTGCGTGCAAGGTTCGAATCGGATCCTGATGGAGTCCACCGGGAGTGGCTGGAACGGAGCGGGGAGGTGGCAAGTCCCGTCGAGGCCGCACACTGGCTCGCCATAGGTATCATGGACGAGCGTGCCTCGATGATGCAAATGGAATGCCGGGGTGTCGAAAACCTCATCTTCCCACCGGTCACCCGCCTGTTGCGGGAGCGGGAGGGGCATCTACCTCGGTCGTGGGAGGTCACCTCCGATAGCATAACGTACTGGCTCGCCGTGGCGCTCGCTTGCGACCCCGCGTTCATCGCGATATTCCTCCTCAAGGACGTCGACGGCGCCCTCAAGACCCAGCCGCCGCGACCGGGACTGCCGAGGCGGGCACATGTCGTCCAAGGGAAGCTCGTGCGGCGGATCCTCGTCCACGGCGGCCGCCCCCACCCCGCGCTACCATCCTACCCGTTCGACGAGTACTTGTTCGGGCTTGTGGACGAGTTCCGGCAGCCGTTCCATATCGTGCATTGGCAGCACTTCGATCGAGTCGAGGGCATACTCGAAAAGGCCGCTATGGTTCGATGTACGACCGTCATGCCGCTCGCTTGATGATCACGAAGCAGCTCTGCCGGCCCGCATGGGCAGGGCGGCCGCTGATCGTTCCGGCGAACTCCAGGGTGGCGGTTCTCGCGTGGCTCGCGATGGCGTCTTGCACCTCGGCGGCATCTCGAGCCTCGATAATGAGGTGGCCATGCAAGCCGGCGATCGCAGGGCCAAGGGCATTCAATGCCATGGTGATGCCCAATTGCAGCCCTGGGATGAAGAAGGCCGTGTATTTCCTGTCGAACCGCGTGACAAACTCCGGGATGGGCATATTTTCAACGAGGACGGCCACGAGCTTCTCGTGGACGGCGGTGATGGCCCCAGCAAATGCCGCATCTGACGCCATAGCCGCCAACGGGTCGATGCCGAGGTTGCCAGCGCACGCGCGGAACGCTGCGACCCCCGCGCTAACATCACCAGACGACCTCAAGAAAGCTGACCGCCCTGAGAAGATCGGGCAACTTGCTTGAGCATCGTCGCGTGCTATGGCCTCGCGGGTGCCAGCCTTGTCGACCCGGCACATCTCGAAGAGTTTCACCAGGCCTTGGCCTGGGTCGTTCACCACGTGCACCTTGAAATACAACCGGCCGGGTGACAAGATAAGCGATTCGTGGCCGAACCAAGGCTCACACAGCGTTAATGAGTCGGGGAGCGCGCTCTTAATCGCTTCCGCCACGTCGCCCGAAATCGGCGTGTTCGCTGGTGTTCCGTACATGTCTGATCACGAGTTAGGGCCCGTTCTCAGTAATTCCTTACGATGATCTCGCTCCAAGCGTTGTCTCCCGGCTTGCAAGTGACGCTATAATTCACGTGCACCTTTTCAATGGAAAACTCGGTGAAATGGTCGGTGAAGCTCGAGTCGAGGGACAGCAAGAACCTGCCCTTGAGGTGTTTGCACCGCCGGGCGAGCACGTCGTGGTCAAACGGCTTGTTGTAGGCGTACTCGGTCTCATAGGGCGGATCGATGTAGAAGAACGTGTTCGGCGAGTCGTACTTGTCGAGAACGGGAGCATAGTCGAGATCGAGCAGCACGACACCCTTCAACCTGTCGTGCGCCGCGAGGAGCGGTTCCCTCTTGAAGAGGAACGAACGTGCCTTCTTGTCCGGCGTCGATGCGAAGGGTGAGTTGCACTTGCCCTCCTGGTTGAACCGGAAGAGCCCGCCAAACGACGTCTTCACGACATAGTACAGCCGGAAGGCCCTCTCGATAGGGGCGAGGGTTCCCCATTCCGACGCGCGGTATTCCATGAAGAGGTCGCGGGAGACGAGAGTTGAATCGAGCCGGTCTAGGAATTTCTTGAAGCTAGTGGGATCTTGTAAGACCCTATAAAAGTTGACGAGCAGCGCGTCGACGTCGTTGAGCACCTCCAGATCGGAGGGTTTCGGCTCGTTTCCCATCCTCGTGGAGTTCTTGAAGAAGAACACCGCGCCAGAGCCGACGAACGGCTCCACGTACGTGTCGTGATCTCGCGGGATGAGGGAGCAGATGCGCCGCTTTAACAAGCGCTTCGAACCGACCCACTTGAGAGGGGAGTCCATCGTCGCGAGAAGGCGCCCGCTGCTTTAAAAGGTTGTGCACAAGAAAGGAGGGAAAGTGAATAGAATGGTTGAACGAAAGGGCCTAATCTTCCGGCATCGGGGGCATGCCCCTTCCGCCACCGCCGCCGCCACCGAGCTTGGATCCCCTGATGACGTCGTCGATGCGGACGATCATGGTGGCGACCTCCGCGGCGGTCTTCATGGCGGTCTTGATCAAGACGGCTGGCTCCAGCACGCCCGCCGCCTTCATGTCCTCGACCTTGTTCGTGAACAGGTTGTACCCCATGAACGAGCTGCCTGGCTTGTCGTTGTGCGCGGCCCGTATCTTCCCCACGATTTCGATGGCATCGAGCCCGGCGTTCTCCACGAGGCTGATCGGGATGGATTCCATCGCCTTGGCGAATTGTTGGATGACGAGCTGCTCGCGGCCGGAGAAAGTCTTCGCATACTCGTTGAGTTGCTTGGCGATCTCGACCTCGATGGCACCACCGCCCGCGACGATCGCCGGCTCGGTGAGGAGGGTCGCAGCAACGCACAAGGCATCGTGCAAGCCTCGCTCCGTCTCGTCGAGGCTCTTGCCACCAGTCCCCCTTATGAAGATGGTGAGCGCCTTCGGGCTCTTGCAACCCTCTAGGAAGGCGTACTTCGTGCCTGCGACCGCCTGCTCGCGGATGATCTCGCACGTCCCGAGATCCTTCGGCGAGATGTCCTCGAGCGAGTTGATGATTGTACCCCCGGTCGCGTCTGCGATGAGGTTCATGTCGCTGCTCGTTATGCTCTTGATGGCCATCACGCCAGCTTGCTTCAAGAAGTGCACGGCCGTGTCGTCGATAGACTTCGAAGAGAGGACGACGTTGGCACCGAGATCGAGCACCTTCTGTACTTTCTTCTTGATCATGTTGTCCTCTTCATCGAGGAAGCTCATGACCTGATCCGGCCTGTCGATCGAGATCTTCGCGTCCCACTCGCCCTTCTTGACCTCGAGGGGGTAGCCAAGCAAGGCGATCTTGGCGTTCTTGACCTCGCGGGGCATCTGCGTGTGGCATATCTCCTTGTCGAGCACGACCCCCTTGATGAGTTTCGTGTCGTGGAGCGAGTCCCCACCTTCCTTCTTGATGATCTTTACCTTGTTGATGTTCTTGTTCAGGTTCTTGACCCCCGCCGCTTGCAGCGTGAGCATGGCCTCGAGGACGAGCTCGGACAGGCGATCCTTCCCGAAGGAGATGACCTTGCTGTTCATGGAGGTGCTGATGACCCTCTTCAGGATGTCCTTCTCGCCGGGATCGACCTTGTACGCGACCTTGTCGATGATTTCCGTCGCCTTGGCGCGAGCCTTGGAGATACCAGACGCGACGATGCTAGGGTGCACGCCGCTCTGCATGAGCTCGGAGACGTTGTGGAGGATGGCCCCGGCAAGGATCACGCTGGACGTGGTGCCGTCGCCGACCTCGCCGTCCTGGGTCTTCGCGACCTCGACCATCATCTTGGCCGTCGGATGCTGGACGTCGATCTCCTTGAGGATGGTCGCGCCGTCGTTCGTGATCGTGAGGTCGCCCAAGCTATCGACCAGAAGCTTGTCTAGACCCTTGGGCCCCAAGGTTGATCGAACCGCCTCGGCGATGGCCAGGGCCGCTGCAACGTTGTTAGAGAACGCGTCCTTTTTCTGGGTGCGCTCAGTCCCTTCCTTCAGCACGAGGAATTGCTGACCGCCACCACCTACTAGGTATGCCATTTTCTGTGATACACCTTGAATTGCGATAGATGACAGATTTGGTTTTCGAAATGAAGCGGCCTAAAAAAGTTTGATTAGGACTTCTATATAAAGGTGGGCGCGGTGAGTTCTCTTCCTTTCACCAAGGCCCGGAATCCCCCGTAGAATGAGAATCCGAAGCGGGTTTTTAAGCCTTCCGAACCTATCTCGAAGCATCAGCTCCACTTCGACGACATCGAAGCCCCAGGAACGGCCATGAGCGACGAGGACATACACGTGCGCGTCTTCAACGAGCAAGACAAGAGTGATTGCTTCTTGCTCATGAAAGAGTTGTGCAGCGTGTATCACATCGAATTTGACGAGGCTAGGTGGCGGAAGTCGCTCGATGAGAAGTTCCAGAAATCCGACGGGGCGCGCATGTTCGTCGCTGACAAGGACGGGCGGGCCATCGGCATGCTCGTCAGCGACATCCGAAAGGGGCAGGAGCGGGTCGGCTACATCACGAACCTCGTGGTGGCGCCCGAGTTCCGCAACAAGGGAGTCGGCGAGAGGCTGATAATGGCGGCGATGGACTACCTCCGGGAGAGCCACGTGCCCGTGGTGAAGGCGAACCTGCGCGCCGCCACGGATTCTGCCATGAAGTTCTTCATGAAGATGGGTTTCGCCGAGTTCGCGATCCAACTACGAAAGGACCTGTAGGTGGCTCAATACTTCAAGATGAATGCTTTCGACAGCCGCCGAGCGACGTCCTTGGGCTTGGACTTGAGCAATTCCCCTATCCCTTGCGGCATCGGGTGCAGGCCGAGCGAGCTCGGGTCCCGGCACCGCTTGATCACGCCGAGCAGCGAGAAGGGGTTCCACGCGACGCGGCGGAACATGGCCTTCCACGCCGAGGCGACCGCCGAAGCTACCTTCGGCCCGATCGCGAGCACGAACCGGGAGCCCGGCGAGGGCGCCGCCGTTGAGAGGCGGTCGTGCAAGACTTGCGCGACCCGGCCGGCATCCTGGGAGTCCATATCTAGATCCTTGAGCACTGCTGGATCCACGGAGGCAAACTCGACGGGGATCAGGTTCTTGACCGTGAGCTCGACCGCCTTGATCCCGGCTTGCTTGGGGCCCTTCACGTGGAAGCATATGACTATCGTGAAGTTTTGACCGAAGTTTCCGAGGAGGGCGGACACGACGGCGGTCGCCGCGCGGTCGTGCAAGAACCGGGGCAAGTCGAGGCGTACCCCGGCAAGGCGGAGGAGGAGGCGGGGGAACGGCTTGGCGAGCATCGCGTGGGGCTTCGAATACCACGTGAGTTTGAACGTGCGGATGTAGAGGCCGAGAGATTCCAGCACGGCCTGCACCAGGCCGGGCCCGTTGCTGTCATGCTCCCGTGAGGCGATGCCGTCGACGATCGTCGTGAATGGCCCGACGATACCCCCCAGCGAGAGGAACAACACGACGTCTACGCCCGCATCTCGGCGGATCTTGTCGGCCAGATCATCGAGCACGTCCGGCACGACGGGTACCCAGTCGCCGCCGCCAGTGACGGGCAGGGTGTCGACGATGGCCCCGCCGGCCTTCGGACACTTGACGCGGAACGCCGTCATCGCCTCGCCGGTGTGCAGGACGACTGCTGCCGAGCCCGCCGGCAGGAACGTGCTCGTCGCAGAGGCGATGTCCTCGAAGACCGTGCCGCGTATGGCGGCACCGGCCTTGCAAGCGAAGGAAATGAGCTTGTCCTTGACGGGATGGATGCGAACGAGCCCATCCCGGCACCCGGCAAGTATCGTGGCAACTCGGCGCGAGATGGCATCGATGCTCTCCGCCGGTGCATCCGATTCGTCGATCGCCATGAGCTGCTCGAACAAGCTCGCGTCCACGACCCTGACGACGTCGACAGCAGGCATCGGATAGTCTCCAACGGGTTTCGCTTTCCCCGCCGCATCGAACAATGCCCCAAGCGCCGCGTCGTCAAGCATTGGGACGGAGGCGGCCTTCCCGAGGACATCGGCAACGGGGCCCTGTATCGACCCGACGTCGACGGCGATGACGCGCACGGGCTCGCCAGCGTCTTTTGCGATCACGCTCGCGGCGAGCACGCGCCTTGCCGGCGCGTCGATCACGACCTCCAGCACGCGGTACAACGCCCCGGCCAGTTCGAGCGCGTGGTGGTTCATCGCGGATTCGAGGAAGCGAGCGTCCACGGCCACGGGTAGGAAGGGGGACAGCCCTACCGTGCCGTTGCCCTGCGCTGCCCCGACCTGCCGGCCCTGGCCCGCCTTGCTGGCAAGTCCTCCCAACCCCTGGAGGAAACGCGCGTAGGATCGTGCTAGCCAGGCTTCCAACGAGGTGGTGGTGTCGCTACTCTGGTTCATGGGGAGTTGGCCCCGGTCGCGAGCCGGGCGCGCACGGGTCTCGCGTCGGTGCGCGCCGGGTCAAGTAGTCACGGGGGATCCGGCTTAAATACTTGAAGGGCGCCCGCCGGGCGCGCGCTCCGATCACCTGGCGAGGTGGGGGGCGAGGGGCGCGGGATATTTAAGGCGGCCGCACGACGGGATACACGGGTGCCCTTGCTCGGCCCGCCGAGGTGGCCCGTGGCTAGTCGGCGGGAGACCGTAGCAAACGCAACCCGTGGGATCTTCATGGCAAACAACATCGCACCAGAGATCAAGAAAATGTCGTTCCAGCCACTTTCGAAGTCGTTGCTCGAGGGCGTCCTCAAGCGGACGCTGGAATACGACTGCACGGATAACGTCCTCGCGGCAAGGGCATGGCGGGTCGTGTCCGGGGTCATGTTGGACTACCGGAAGGCCATGCAAGCCATCGCGTCGCTCCTCACGAGCGAAGGCTGGGACGTGCTTTCCACGGAACCGTCGAACAACGGCGTGCCCGTGCTCGTCCTCCAGAAGGGGCGGGCGAACGTGCTCATTGCCGGGGCGAGCGCGGGAGAACTGGGTATGGTCGTTCTCCTGGGCACCGCCGGTTCGAAGCCGGACAC
>JAFGBX010000313.1 GCA_016932935.1 Promethearchaeota archaeon
AATGGTAGTCTTGGTCACCGTCCACGTACTCGCTGAAGTCGCTCGGCCCCAGCACGACCTCGACCTCCTTCCCTAGGTCCCGCGCGTGGCAGAAGACGTTCTCGTACGCGGCCCTTGCCTGGGCGAGGAGTGACCCGTTCTGGTTGTTCATCCAGTACCAGGCCTCCCGCCAACCCCCCCACTCGACGGGGATGAGCGTCCCCGGGAACAAGGGCGGCGAACCGGGCTGGCTGCCCGCGGGTAGCGGGTAGCTCTCCTGCTCGCAGTCGAAGCTCACGCCCAAGAAATGCCGCCATTGCACCCCCCAGTCCAGCGTCCGGTTTGCCAGTGGCGTCACGTTCAAGTAATTGAAGGCGTGGGAGAAGTCCCCGAATGCATTGACCTGGATGTAGAAGTTGACGTGCCAATGGTCGAAGAGCTGGAACAAGCAAGTGTCTTGGATTCGGTGGAACGGATCCGGGTCGTCGACGTAGGATCCGAAGCCGTTCACTATCACGGTCGCGTTCGAGTCGCCCAGCATCTGCAAGACCCGCCAGTTCTGCACGTAGACAAAAACGACGTCCACGCTGGCAGTCGTCGATGGCAGCGGCTCGGCGAGCAGGATCGTCCCGTTCGGGTAAGACCGGCCGCCGCCCGCGTAGTCCATGTAGTCACCCGTGAGGTTCCCGCCCTGGTGGACGTGGACGACGTAAGCGAGCGACCCGTCCCCGTAGTCGGAAGGCGGTGCCGGCAAGTCCGCCGGCGCGACGTGCAGCGTCCAGTTGTCGACCGGAACCACGTTGGCCGAGATCGCGGTGGTGACCAGATCCGGGCTCCCCCAGAAACTGCTGGTGGTCTTCGCGCCGTCCGGCGCCTTGATCGTGATGGTGGCCCAGAACGAGTTCACGGATCCGAAGCCGAGGAGGGCCACGATCGCGACGATGGCGGCCGCCACAACTCGCGACCGGGGCGTGTCTGTGTTCTTGTCGTGAAGGCGTTGGGCTTGAACGCGCAACTTGAACCCGGCGAGGTGGTCGAGGAACGCGAGGAAGTTGATCGCTGCCATCCCCAGCTCGACGAGGAGCAGTGGTATGGCGAACGGGCCGTTGATGAAGACGACCAGGAAGAGGAAGGCGAGGAAGAGGGCGAGCTGGATCACGGCCGCCAGGATCCTCGCGAGAAATACCTTCCCTTCCGACAGCTTGAAGGCCCCGTAGGATAGCAGCAGCCCCAGGCCGGCCACGAAAAGCTCGCCGATGGCCGCGATGAGCACGGCCCCGGATGCGAGTAGGAAGAATAGATATTGCCCGATCATCGCGCCCCAGACCAGCAGGTTCACGACGGCGCCCGTCCGGACGAGGCAGCCCGTCTTCCACGTCGTTGAAGGGATCTCGGCCGCCACGTTCCATCACGCTTTCAGATCTCGTGCCGGTAGTGGCGGTAGAGGTCGGCCTTGTCGCCCTTCAGGTCCGCGAAGTTGAACGAGAACGTGAAGGTCTCGCCGTGCTCCTTGAACACGACCTTGTAGGGGAGCCTGTTGAGGATCTTGAAGATCGCCGTGTTGTCCGCCGATATCTCGCCGAAGAGGCCGCCGATGCCCCTCTCCCTGGCGAGCTCGATCATCTTCTCGAAGATGTGGTATGCCAGGCCTTGTGAGCGCATGGTCGAATCCACGGTCACGCTGATCTCGGCGTGGTTCGTGTTCGGCTCGAGGTAGTAGGCCCCCTCGGCGACCACCCGCAGATCCTTCTCCGTGCCGGTCGTGCCGACGATCAGCATGCGGGTCTGGTAGTCGCACGCCATGCGCGCCTGGACGTCCTCGTGCGAGAAGACCTTGCGGTGCGACAGGAAGCGCTGCCGCCGGTCCTTCTCGGACAGCCGGTAGTACATCTCCTGGAGCAGGCGCTCGTCGGTCGCCTTCACCGGCCTGAAGTCGACGGGGCCCTTGTCCCTCGTCACGTACGTCCAGCCGATGTCGGGGCAGATCACGGCGACGCCGTCCTCCGTCGCGGGCAGGATCTGGTCCTTGAAGACGTAGTTGAGCTCCTTCGCCTTCTCGAGCAGCCACGCGCGGTGCTCGGGCGCGGCGATCGATATCATCTGCAGCACGCGGTCCCGGATCGTCTTGCCGTGCAGGAAGGCGATGCCCCACTCGGTGACCACGTAGTGCACGTCGATCTCGCGGAGGCCGATGGGGCCCGGCGGGAGGAACGGGACGATCCGCGTCTTGTCATCGCCCGTCCTGCTCGGGAGGGCGACGATCGCCTTCCCACCGCGGGAGAGGGCCGCGCCCCGCATGAAGTCGGGCTCGCCGCCGGTGCCGCTGACCAGGGTCGTGCCGAGGTGGTTCGAGGCCTGCCCCAGCAAGTCGACTGCCAGCGCCCCGTAGATCGAGCAGAACTTGCGGTTCTTCATGATGTTCTCGACGTTGAGGATGAACTCCGTCGGGTGGAACTCGAAAAAGGGGTTCTCGTTCACGTAATCGTAGAACTTCCGCGTGCCGATGATGAACGTGGTCATGCAATGTGGAAAGGTGTTCCGGGCGCACGTGACGACGCCGCTGTCGATGAGGTTGACGACGGTCTCCGGGAAGACCTCCCCGTAGAGTGCGAGGTCCTGCTTGTCGGTCAGGTACGTCGGCAAGGCGTAGCAGGTCCTGCCCGTTCCCATGTTGATGGTCGAGCCGTTCTCGATGAGGCGCGACACGTTGAGTGCGACCCTCCCGTGCACCTCGTCCGGCTCGAACGGGGGCTCCTCGAGCAGAGGATGATCCTTGAAGACGAAATAATCGAAGTCTTGGAACTTCACGAACGAGTTCCCGAGTGTCCTCGGCATCGAGGGGTTCACGTGTGCAACGACCGTCTTGGCAGCCTTCATGATCGCCTGGTTGATGTCGACGTTGATGCCAAGCGAGCACAACCCGTTACGGCCCGGCGGGGCCACCTGGATCAGGGCGACGTCGACGGGGATCTTCTGCTCCGCGATCATGCGAGGGATCTCCGCCGTACTGATCGGCGCGAAGTCGGCCATACCCTCGTGGATGGCCTGCCGCAGCTCGGGCGAGCCTATCATAGACATGCTCACGTGGCGGAAGCTGGTGGGGTTCTGCTTGTTGAAGAACTTCTGGTTCGAGAGGGAGAAGAAGTGCAGCACCTGGACGTCCGGATACTTCCAGTTCTCCTTGACGAGCATGTTCGTCAGGAGGACGGGCTCGGAGCAGCCGCTGCCCAGGAACATACGCGAGCCCGGCTTCACGATGCGATCCAGCTGCTCGGGCTGGATCTCCCGGCTCTTGAAGTCGTCCCGCCACGACTCGATCGAAAATCGGTTCGTCATCACGGCGAAATACATCGACGTGATCTATAATAAGGGCATTGCGTCGGTCCACCATCGAGCGGCCCGCTCGCCTCCCGTTAGTCTCATAACGACCGCCTCGGAAGAAGGCAAGAACCAGGTTCGGCGGCCGTTGCGGGAAAGGGGAGAGGTCACATAAACAGGTTGCGCCGCTGGGCGTGGTGCTTCTCGAAGGTTTTCTCCACGTCGTCCGAGAGGTCCTTCTCGAGGGACTTTTCCTTCTCGCCGATCATCTCCTTGAGCTTCCTGGACTTCGTGTGGGCGAAGCTCTCGACGCCGGCCGCGAACAAGGCCTCGTTGCGAGACTGCGGAACCATCATGGAGAACAGGTACTTTTCCCCGTCCGTGCCGCGCGCGCGGATCTCGCGCTGGATATCCTCGTCGAGGTTCCGCACGTGGCACGACCGGGCGATGCCCGTTATGGGGCTGAGTGGCTTCGTCTTGATCTGCCAGAGATCCTCCCGGTGGTTGATGAACATGTCCTTGTTGCCCCGCACGTCGACGTCCGAGAGGACGCGCCAGTCCTTCGGGTCGTCGTCGAAGCGCCGCTTGATCTTCCGGAACTGGGCGTCAATGGGTTCGATATCCGGCATGGCCGCTTACCAAGTAGATGATGAAATTGAGGGATAAAAAGTCCGCGGAATGTAAATCAAGCCGACTTGACCATGTCGATTACCTTCTGGATCTCGGCCTGGCTCCGCAGGACCGGGGCGCTCGCAGGGAGGACCTTGATCATCTCCGCGATGAAGGCCTTAGGATCCTTGGCATGGGTCGTTGCGACCCCGGTCACCTCGGTCACGTTTATCTCCACGAATTCCGACAGCCCGCGGACGATCTCCTCCTTGATGTCGTGGACGGCGGTCTCCGGATCCTGCTTACTCTTGGTCAAGTTGCCGTCCTCTCGCATGAACGAGATCTCGTTCCATTCCTTGCCATCTGGCGTCGGAAAAACAAGAAAGACATAAGCTTGCGTGAAATCGATGAACGGGGTCATGCCGCTCGCAAACGCGGCGTTTAACTTCTCGAGCATCTCTGCCTTGTTCGCGTCCTTGTCGATGGGCGCGAGCATCTTGTCAATGTCGTCAAAATTGAACTCGTCGGGCATGTTTCACTCGAACTCGATAGGGGTATCTAGTTGAATTATCCTTCTATGCGTTTAAAACCTATTTGCTTTGGAGCATCATGCAAGGCCGCGGTCAAGATTAAATCGATAGACCTCGAACAAGAGACTTGACAAGCTCCCATGAACGACCATGGCTTTTGAAGAGATGTTGAAGACGAGTGCCTTGTCACTCTTCAAGGCAATCGAAGCCGATGTCAAGACGTGCCTCGAAAAGGATCTCGACACGGACGCGGAACTCAACAAGAAGAAGGATTTAACGAAGAACTTCACCGCGATAGTCGATTTTCTCGTCAAGCTGAAGGCGCCGGGTGGATTAGAGGCCGAGATCAAGGACATTTTGAAGATGATCGGCGAATGGGACGTCTACGCGTACTGGTTCAAGGAGATGAAGGACCTCGTTGGGAAGGTCAACAAGTTCATGTCGGACTTCACGTCGTTCGCGGAGGGCGCGGGGCTCATCCCGAAGGCCCAGAAGCCGGCCGAGAAGGCCCCGGCGAGCCCGCCAGAGAGGCCCGGCCTGGCGCCACCGGTCAAGCCGACCTCGCCGGCGATGTTGAAGCCCATGGTTCTGGGGGGGTCGCAGCAAAAGCCCACGCCGCCCTCTATGCCGGCCGTGCCCCTGGCGGCGAAGCCATCCGCTGGCCCCGAGGCGGCTTCCGTCCCGTCGACGGAATCGAAGGGGAGGACGGTGCCGCTGCTCAAGCCAGTGTTCAAGATCCCGCCCGTGAAGTACCCCGCGCAGCCCGTGTCGTCCCCGTCCCCCGTGCCAGCGCCGAAGAGCACCGAGGCGACCTCAATCGACGAGTCCTCATCCCCGGTACCCCTGAAGGCCTTGGTCGAGGAGAAGAAGCTCGAGATCCACGTGAAGCCGGTCAAGCTCATCAAGCCCATACTGGCAGTACAGCCCGCTTCCCCGGAGGTCGAAACACCCCCCGAGAAGGCGGAGCCGACCGCGAGGCTCGCGGTCCCGACCGTCGCCACCAAAGAATCGGTTCCGGCGGCGAAAGCTGCAGCCAGGCCCTCGCCGAGGCCATCAGGAGCCGACAAGCCGCTGCTCGTTCCCAAGCCCATCAAGATCCGCGTCCCCGACCTGGAGAACATCGATCTCGGCGACGATCTCGTTGCCGGCACCCAGGGCACGGGCCCCGCTGGTGCCAACCCCCAGGAGACGCCGGGGGAGCAGGAGCTGTTCTCCGAGATGGGCGTGATCGAGGGCTCGATCCCGGTCAAGGCGAGGCCGTCGCGGGTCGTCAAGCCGATCCCGGTCAAGATCCAGCTCACCAAGGCTGCTGACACGGATCCGAACGACGAGATCGTTGAAAGCGTCGTCGAGCGCGTTTCCCAGCGCATGGGCTCGCAGAAGGCAAGGCCACAGAAGGCGCCGGATGTCACGAAGGCGGGCGCGACCCCCGAGGACGAGTACATCACCCCCATGGAGATCTCGCCCGAGGACATCGAGGAATGGACGCTCGGGGAGGACGCCAAGGCCGCGGTGCCAGCGCCCCGGCCTAGGAGCGGGCCGGCCAGGAAGAAGGACGTCGTCGAGATGCTCGACGAAGCCGAGTCGTGGGACGACGAACAGATCTCGTCGATACTCGACGAGGCGATGGACGGGGGCGCGGCGGCGCAAGCGCAGGGCGGGGCGAAAGGCGGGAAGGCGGCCGGGCCGGTCACGTTCAAGGCCGCGGCGAGGGACGCCGAACCCGGGGGTCAAGACGCGGGCGGCGGGGCCTCCATCGGCGTCATGGACCAGGAGCCGAAGAGGACGCGCCTCCAGGAGATCAAGCGGGTGGAACCCGCGGTAGAGCCGGAACCGGTCGACTCGATGAGCCTGTTCATGGGCGGCCTTGGTAGCAAGCGGGGCGACCGGAAGGCATCCCCCACGCCGGCCGGGCTCTCGCTGTTCCGTCCAGGCGGTGCGGGAGAAGAGGCCAGTTCCACCGCGCCCGCCGGGGGCTCGACGAGGCCGGCCACGAGGCAACAACGGCCCGCGGCACCGCTCGGTTCCGAGGTGGACGTCGAGGCGCTTCCCGACACCAAGGACGGCCTGTACCAGGCGCTCATCGCCCTGGAGGGCAAGCGTTACGCGATCGAGCGCGCCCGCAAGGACCTCCGGACTGACCTCGACAAGGGCATCGTCAAGCCCCCCGCATACGAGCAGAAGCTCGGCGAACTCAAGGCCGAGATGGACAAGATCGCCGACAAGATCAAGGAGATCAGGGAAAAAATAAAGAGGTTCAAGTGACCTCGATTCCGGCCTTTTCTTTCGCTACCTTTGCTTCTCGGAGACTTGCTTGCGCAAGATGAGCGAGAAGACCAGCATCCCGACGATGATCGCGCACGCGCCGATCGCGACGCCCGCGACGACGATCGGCATGCCGGGTATCAAGAGGCCCAGGAGGATCAGCGCGAGCCCGGCGCCGATGGACGCGAGCCCGCCCACCGTGGCCTTCATCTTGAATTCCGTGCTGATGGGGACCTTCACGTGCACGATGCGCCCGCTCGAGCCGTCGATGAGGGCGTCGTGCGGCTTCCCGTTGTAGACGAAACCGATCTGGTACACGGGGAAGTGGATGTAGTACACGCCCTTCTCTTGCACGTCGTCGGTCCGGCTCTGGATCTGCTTGACCTCCTTGTGCATCTCGCGGGTCTGCCGGTCGAGCACCTGCTGGTGCATGCTCGCCTTGGCCTCGTTCATCTTCATGGCCGAGTCGATTATCTCGCCGCTGAGCTTCTTCACGTGCTTGATGTCGAAGTACTCCTTGCCGGTCGTCGTCACGGCGTAGTCGCGCAAGTAGGACGGCAGGCGCTGCTCGGGCAGGGCCATGAGCGGGATCTGGTACTCGCGGATCACGCGGCCCGATTCTTGCCTCGGGCTGTACGACACGTGCTCGTACCAGCCGGGCCGGTCGGGCGCGGGGTGGCTGAAGTTCGGCCAGTCGTCGATGCCGACGTAGTCGGACGTCGCTGCGTATTCGCCGACCCAGATCGGGTAGAACCGCAGCTTGAGCTCGCTGATGTTGGCCGACTCCTCGAAGTCCTGCGGGGCGCCCGGGATCTTCTTGACCCAGTCGACGAGCAAGTTCTTGACCTGGTCCTGGTTGTAGTGGCAGCGGATGATGTAGTGGTCCTTGATGATGTAGGCGTCCTTGGGCTCGCCACCGGCCACCATGCCGCCTTCACCCTTGTCGCCGAACATCACCGAGACCTGGATGGCGGTGCCGCAGTAGTCGCACGTGTGGATCGGCGCGTCCGACGCAACGTCGAGGTCGGCAGCGCAGTTGGGGCAGACGATCTTGACCATCTCGATCACGCCTCCGGTTGGGGCGCGGTTGCTTCCGCGGGCGCCGCCTGCGCCTTCTTCTTCGGCGGCTTCTTGATCCTGTCCGACTTCTCCAGCTGCATGCGGAACGCGGTCGACGTACACATGAAGCTGATGCCCATGAAGACGAGGCCGATGATCATGGCGATGTACCACCCCTCTTGGTCGACGACCTGGCCGCTCTGGAAGCCTATCTGCGCGATGATGCCGCCCACGACCATGATCGAGAGCCCGATGATCAGGTTGAGGAGCCGCCGGCCGAGCGTGAGCGGGACCTCGCCCTTGACGACCTTCCCGCTGTCGCCCGCCGCGCTCACCTTGTAGACCTTGCCCTGGAACTTGTAGCGAGCAGTCCAGAGCGGCGCGTGGACGTACGTCGGGTACTGCAGCGTGACCTTCGAGTCGCATCGCACGAGCTTGCTCACCTTGGACGCGGCGATGGAGCGGTTCTGGTTTTCCACGCGGCCGTAGGCGTCCTGCTGTGCCTCGTGCGCGTCGACCTCAGCGTTGATGAACTCGGCGTCGTGTTGCTTGACCTTCTGGAAGTCGAAGGCCTCGATGTTCTCCAGGAAGATCGTCGACGCGAACTTGTCGAACCCGTAGAACACGGTGTGCTTGCGCGCGATCACGTTCTCCCTGCCGCTTCTTGCGAAGTCCCCCTCCTCGGGCTTGTACACGGGAACCGAGTATGACACGGTCCTCGTCCGGGTCTTGCCCTCGGAGTCCCTGTAGGTCTCGGTCTTCTGGCGCGTCACCGTGCCGTTCTGGACGCCGTAGTAGTGGGTCTGGGACGAGAACGGGACGAGCCACCAGGGGATGTACGACGCCTTGACCTCCTCGATCGAGGCGCCCTCCTTGATCTTGTTCTTCCTCAAGAAGTCCTGGATGTTGGCCTGGATCGCCGAGCGCTCCTGCGACGGCAGCATCTTGTGGTCGGGGATCTTCTTGCCTCCCGCTTCCATCGTCTCGCCGCAGAACGAACACGTGATCACGAGGTCCTCTGGCGAGATAGCGATGCTTGCCCCGCACGTTGGGCACTTGAGCACCAGGCTCTGTTCTGCTTCAACAGCCATATGGATCACTGGATCGGTTTAAAACACAGTACGGGGATCACATTAAACTATGTAGTATTAAAGTTTACAAGGTAACGCCTTACAACACCGGGGAAAAAACGATGCGCGAGGGCAGCGATGCGCTCACGCTTGCGCTTGGGACGCGCCGCTGTAGTAGTCGTTGTAGAGAACCAGGTCGATCATGTAGTAGATGATCTCGTCCACGTTGAGCTTGAGCTTCGCGGAGGTCGGGCCGTAGCAGTAGAGCCCGTAGTCGACGACGAGCTGGTTGGCGATGGAGTGGATGTTCTCCAGCTCCTCGTTCGCCACGAGGTCCATCTTCGTGCCCACGAGCACGATGGGGATGTTCGGGTCGTTGTACTGCCGGATCATGTTCACCCAGTCGGGGATCTGGCCGACCGTGCCGAGGTTCGACATGTCGAAGACGACGAACGCGGCGTTCGCCTTCTCCATGTATATGCTCTGGATGAACCGGAACCTCTCCTGCCCGCCGAGGTCCCAGAGGGCGAGCCCGATGTTCCGCCCCTGGCGCTCGACCTGGCAAGTGTTGAAGGCGACGCCGACCGTGAGGGGCGTGGCGGGGTTGAACTCGTTGTACATGAACCGCTGGAGCAGCGTGGTCTTGCCGACGCCGCCCTCTCCCCCCCAGATGAATTTCATGGTCTTGTCCCACAACATAGGAGCGCTCATCGGGATCCCCTGGGTGTTTTCCCCCGTGCTTTCCCTTTCTTCCGGCGTGTCGAGCGGCGAACCGTGTCCGCTCGCGTGAACCCGTGTGGAACTAGCACGGGCGCGGATTTATAATTTAACATGCCACATGAAATTTCACCCTGGCACGATAACGTGGCCGCGACCCTTGCTGGGTCGAGCGCACTTCGTGGTAGGCCCTCGCCAGCGCGCCCTCACATCGGCCGTGGCTCATCCGGCTCGGGAACGACCTCGACGACCGCGAACGTCCGCTGGTTCAAGGCGACGTACTGGCCCGGCTTTATCTGGCCTTGGAGCTTTAAGGATCGGTTGACGAGGTAGTCCCGAATCCCGTCGTTGACGATCGCGCGCCCGTCCGGCAGCAACCTCTTCATCTTCGCGACCAGGAGCGGTGGCTGCCTGATCCTGTCCAACTCGTTCCGCAACGAATGTAGCTCGCGTTCCAATCGCGACCGTTCCGCGTCGAGCAGCTGCTTTTCGGCCTCGAGAGCCCGGTTCCGGCGCTCGATGTGCCTGGTGTAGGTCAGGAGGTAGCCGGGGTCGTCCTTCGAGCCGTTACCCTCCCCGCTCCCTCCGCCAGCCGGGCTCCCCATGTCATCGGCCATGTCGTCGGGTTTCTTGTCGTCCATCGATTGTTCCCTCGCGAAGCGAATCGATATTCGAGATACCAATACCATCTGATAAATCCTCTCCCAAGCCCACGTTCGAGGTGGTGGCCTACAATGCCTGGCACTTCCGATGGTGCTTCGGGATCTCCATCACGACGACGGAGCAAATCACTCCCTCGTTCTTGATCGATGGGGCTGGCACGACATTCCACGCATCTACGAGGCGTGATACGACCCGCTCGTTGAAGCCAGTTGTCCAGCGACTAGTTCTCGAGGGCGTCGACGAAACGTCGCCCGTGGCGACGCCACAGCCACGAAGGTTCGCTCGGCGGCCGTGTTCGCGACATGCACCTTGCACACGAAACTCGACCTTTTTATAAGCGTGTTGGCATTAAATCCACGTCGCATATAGGAGGTCTTGCCATGACGACCAAGGCAGCGAAGAACGCGAACGAGATCGACGTGCAGAAGCTCATCGAGATGCTGCCCAAGCTCATCCGCGAGAACGACACGGTCAAGGGGGCGATCATCACTGCCTTGTCTGGTGTCGTGGCCACGAAGGACGACATCAAGGCCTTGATCGCGGAGATGGACAAGCGATTCGAGGCCATGGACAAGCGATTCGAGGCCCTCCACGCCGACGTGAAGCGAACGGCATTGGACGTCGCAACGCTCAGCAGGCGGTCAGGCGACGACCTCGAGGAGATGGTGCGAAGCTTGATGCACGACATCCTGGTGCGGCACCGGGTGGATCTCACGGACGTCAAGAAGGTGGAGCTCGCCGACGAGAAGGGAGCGATCTTCGCGCCGGGGTACACGACGCACGTGGACGTGGTGGCACGGGACGGGGAGGTACACCTGTACGAGATCAAGTACCGCGCTGACCAACGGGACGCGTACCATTTCATGCAAGTGGCGCGGCTCCACGAGCTCGTCACGGGCAAGAGGGCGAGCCGCATGGTCATGCTCGTCCTGGAGATCAGCAGCGCCACCTTGCGTGCCATCAGCAAGTTCCCCGTGCCGATCGACATCATCGCGGGCAGCGTGGTGCCGTGAACATCACGTTGGTGATGTGACACACCACTATTGTTGCTGAAATCGGAGTTCGAGGCGATCGGGAAGGAACTCGTGCGTCGAGGGCTGGCGCGCAAGGATATGCCTGTCGACCAAGGATTGATAGATGTCGCTCGCAGCGTGATAGAGGGCTACGATGGTGGGAAAGTGCACGACCGGGTGGTGCAGAAGGCGCTGCAAGAATGCGACGGTGTCGCGGCGGTCGAGGTACCAGTGTGGGCGCGGGACAAATCGATGGTGGGGCACGTGGACATCGTGTGCGCCGACAAGGACGAGAATGGCTTTGCACGCATCACGGTCGCGGACTTCAAGACCGAAGACGAGGTTAAGTTCCCCCGGTTCGTGCCGCAAGTCGAGGCGTATGCCCGGATGCTCGAGTCGCAGCTCAGCAGCACCGCCGATGTACACGTCGAGTGCGTGCTCTTCAACAAGGACGCGGCTTGGCGATGGGAACCCGGCGCCCTCGACCGCCTCGCAACAACCGATCCGGTGCTCAAGCAAATGTTGGACAACGAAATCAAGAAAAGAAAGGTGAAGAGTTAGGACAAGTGCTCACGCGAGTTTCTTGCCGCATTCTGGACAGAACTTGGCGCCCTCGGTCTTGGCGCCGCACTCGGGGCAGAACTTGGGCACCTTGGCACCGCCCTCTTCCTCGCCGGGGAACTTGGCGCCGCAGTTGTTGCAGAACTTG
>JAFGBX010000314.1 GCA_016932935.1 Promethearchaeota archaeon
CTCGGCGAGGAATAAGAAATTCTTCGCCGCGGGGTTCATCACGTGTATGGCCGTCGTGCTCGGCGCGGAACTGCTGTTCCCGGCGCTCATGACGGGCGCCCGCGGGCAATTGACGGCCGTCCCGGTCTCGAACACTCTGTACCTCGCCACGCCGTCGGAGCTCGGCAACTCGGACGTGCTGGACGCCTTGCTCCTGGATCCTTCCATCGCCGTGAGTATGAGCTTCAACGGAAGCTTCGGCGGCCACGATTGCGTCGTCTGGGACTCGGCCCGGCCGCTGAACTCGACGGAAGCAGCAGCGCTCGTGGCGTTCGTCCAGAACGGGGGCGGGCTGCTGGCCATCGGGAGCCCGGCACTCGCCGCGAATTCCAGTATTCTGGTCGACCTGGGCATCTTGACGACGGCATCTGCCTCTGAAAGCTCGAAGCTGACGATCGTCGACATCCCGGCGGCCACGCTGTCGCATCCATTCGCCGGGAAGGTCGAATGGAACTCGATCCCGGAGATCGTGAACTACACGGTCATCCAACGGGGCGACTTGATCGCGACGAACACGACCGTGTTGCTCGACCGGTTCTTGCAGGTGGGCGAGGTGGGGAACAAGGACCCGCTCCTCGTCGAGAAGCGTCTCGGGGACGGGCGCGTGCTGTTCTACGCGGGGCACTTCGGGTCGGCCGACCGGGATATGAACAAGCAAGTGCGGCTCTGGCCTTACTTCAACTACGTCTTCTACGGCTCGGTCTTGTACCTGTCGGGCGACGAGGCGAGCATCCCGACGTTCGGTAGCTGGGCATACAGCCCCGTGCCGCACGCCAACGATCAAGCGATGATCGCTATTTACGTGACCGCCATGGCGGCGTTCGCCTTCGCCATCTTCTTCATCGTGCGCCGCCGGTCGAGGCGCGTCAAGCTCGATGAGAAGACGCTCGCCGCCGCGCAAGTCGAGGTGAAGAAGGAGGACGAGGTGGCCATCGAGCTCGACGAGGCGAAGAGGCGGCGGGTGAAGGAGCTCATGGACTCGGGTATGGACCCGGAGGCCGTGTACGCGGAACTGGCGAAGCTGGCCGAGGTCGACCTGCGGGACAAGTGGGAGCAGGTCGGCAGCCACCGGCAGATAGGCGGGTTCTTATTCGGCTTGTTCATGGGCATCATCGTCATCGTCCCCCAGCTCGTGATCTTCGGTTACATCTTCCCGCAGATCGTCTTGCCCTTTCCCCAGGTTAACGGCTGGATGGACATGACCAAGAACTTCTTCGGTGCCATCTGGACAGCCTTCGACGTCGGGACGAGCGTGGCGCTGGCCAAATACTTCGCCCAGTACCGTGTCAAACAGCCCGAGAAGGCCATCCACTACATCCAGATTTTCGTGTGGTGGCAGATGCTTAGCGGCGTCGTCCAGATCACCATCGTCGCCTTGATCGGCTCGATAATCTTCCCGCCGACCTACCTCGCGCACATGTCGTGGATGTTCGTGGTCCACTCGCTCATCCAGTACCCGGGCTTCTTCCTCGTCCTGCAGTACGTCTTCCAGGGCATGCAGCGCACCGACTACCAACTGGTGTCGCAGCTCCTATACACGATCATCTTCAACGTGCTGTGCCAGATCGCGTGCATCGTGCTCTTCCGCTGGATCTTCGCGCCGCTGCCCATGTACGGCGAGGCGTTCGGGGCCGGGATCGGTTTCGCCATCGGCCAGTACTTCGCCGAGTGGGGCACGTTCTTCTTCACGGTCGGCCTGTTCAAGAAGCTCAAGTTCTCCTTGTCGACGATCTTCCGGGCAGATTTCACGCGGGCGGAGTTCCGGGAGACGATGCGCTTCGGACTCAAGTTCGTGATGGGATCCGTGTGGGTTCCCGCGGTCTGGCTCTTCCAGATGTTCCTTCAGAGCGTTTTCATCAAGGGATACGCGACGGAAAACGGCTACTTCAACCTGGTCTACACGATCGGGGGCATCGTCGCCGTCGTCGGCCTGTTCATGGAGGGCCTGCTTTCCGGCGTGTCTGAGGCGCACTCGCACGGCAAGAAGAAGCTGCTCGAGTTGCACACGGTGCAATCGCTCAAGTGGGCGAATTACATCGCGTTCTTCATCGTGACGCTGCTCTTGATGCTCGGGCCTCGGTTCATCATAGGCTTTTCGGGCGAGGATTGGCTCCCGGCCATAAAATTCATTCCGTGGGTGCTGATATTCCAGCTCCTCGGGCCGTACTCGTGGTCAGGTGATAAAATGCTCACGGGCGCTGGCCAGACGGGCAAGCTTGCTATCTGCTGGGTCATCGAGCAAATCTCTCGTGCGTTGCTCTTGCTTGCGTTCATCCCTGGCTTCCAGATGCTGGGCGTGCTCTACGCGTACATCCCGGCCCTCGTGGCCAAGAACATCTCCCTCTGGATCTTCATCTACCGCTACGTCACGAGGCCGAAGGCCTACTGGCTCGTGGTCTGGATATCGCCAGCCGTGAGCTCGATCATCGTCTACTTCCTCTTCGAATACGCCATCGCGCCTTTCGTGTGGCAAGGGGACTTGATCTCCACGGCACTCCTGTTCCTGGTCGGGCTCTTCGGTGGCTTGTACCTCTATGCCTTCCTCGCTGGTGTCTTCGGCCACTGGGATCGCAACACGATCGCCGAGCTAGACAAGGCGACGCGCATGGTCAAGGTAGTAGGCGTTCTCGCGCGTAGCCTTTACCACGCGTCGCGCGCCGGCTACATGGTGAGCCCGTTCAAGGACAAGCACCCCGTCGACGTGTTCATGGACGCCATGCGCGAGGCGCACGAGCTCGAGATCGAGAAGAAGGTGCTCAAGATCTAGCCGGTTCAACCTTTTCTATCCCATTTCTTTCACTGGTTCCTGAATTGCTTTTCTTCATGAGTGCAGCTAGCTTGCGAGCGTCACCAAAATCAAGTCGAACGCATCTGGGCGGAAGGAGTGCGCTATGGCGAACCGGCAAACCATGATGCAGCGGCAAGCCAAGAGCTGGTACACGGGCCGTCGATGGCCGCGGGCGCGACTCGCCGTTTCCCTTTGCGCCTCTCGCGCAATGGTTATAATCGCCGAGACGAGATCCAACCAAGACTGCTGGTGTTTGACCGCATGAGCGAAACCCGCAAGGTACGGATCACGTGCCCGTCGTGCAACAAGACCTTCGATGTCGGGCTACCGTTCACCCAGTTCAACGAATCACAGCTGGAGAAGGGGCTCGTCACCGTCCTATTGAAGAACGAATGCGGCCACAAGTGCTTCGTTTTCATCGACAAGGATTTCAAGATGCGAGGCGGGCATTGTGCCGACTTCGATCTCGACAGCGAGGGCATCAACAGCTCGCCCGTCCAGAACCAGTACCAGGCCTCGGAGCTCTTGCTGAAGTATGCCGCCGAGATCATCAAGATGGACATTCAAGAAGAACCGTTCATCAACGCGATCGGCGCCCAGAATAAGATAGACGCGATGGAGAACGCCCTGATCCGCGGGGACATCAAGAAAGCCGGGTCACTCATCGACAGCCTCCGGAAGTTCGCGTCCGAGATCGACGAGAAAGAATTCGCGAACAAGCTGCTCAAGAAGGTACAAAGCATCAACAAGCTCATCATCGAGAAGCCGAACCTCGATTGGAACACGTTCGTGCTCGATGATGGCGAGGCGAGGAGCGAGGCCGAGTATGCCTCCATGCACGTGATCCACTACGAGCGGCTGCGCAAGGTCGTCGCGGAGCTGGAATACGAGGCCATCGAGGGGCGGCTGCCGCGGGCCGCGGTCGAGGCGAAGCGGCAGCGGCTCATCGAGCTCATGGACGAGGCCTGACATGATATGGACGAGAAGAGAACGACGTCGCAGCGCGAGCGGCTTCGGCTGCTCGCCAAGTTCCTGCCAGGGACGCCAGCTGCCGCCTCCGCGATCGAACTGCTGCAGCGGATGATCCGCGTCGACACGACGAACCCGCCCGGCAACGAGATCGCCCTTGCCAGGGATCTGGAGGCCTGGGTGAAATCACGGGGACATAGCTTCGTCAAAACCCGAATTTTCGAGAGCGAGCCGGGCAGGGCGAGCCTGATCGTCGACATCCCCGGTAACGACCCAGGCAATCACCCGTCGTGGGGTTTCATGAGCCATCTTGACGTTGTGCCGGCGGAGGGGAAGTGGGCCCATCCCCCCTTCTCTGGCGATCTCGTGCAAGCCGAGCACGATTCGTTCGTCTGGGGGCGCGGCGCGCTCGACATCAAGTACCTCGGAGCGGCCAACCTCGTGGCGGCATTCACGCTGCTCGACGAGGGGTTCCGGCCAAGGGGGAACATCAAGATCCTACTCTGCGCCGACGAGGAGAACGGCGGCCACAAGGGGCTCGAGTGGCTCGCCGGCAACCACCTCGACGCGGTCAAGGTCGATTGCTGCCTCAACGAGGGCGGCGGGTTCAAGCTCCCGATCAAGGACGACTTCGTCATCCAGGTCGGCGAGAAGGGCGTGTTCTGGACGCGGCTCCGGATCCACGGCAAGGGCGGCCACGGCAGCATGCCCCCGGACTACGGCACGACCGCCATCTACAGGGCTGTCAGGATCCTCGACAAGCTCAAGCGATACAAGGCGAGGCTCACCATCGGCAAAGAATACATTGCCACGATCAGCGCGATCTCCCTCCCGAACTCCCTCAAGGGCTTGATCAAGGCGAAGGGCCTCCTCCGCGGCCTGCTTGCCCTGGCCGAGAGGGCCACCCGACTCAAGCTGCGGCAAGTAGTGCTCCCGCTCGTCTCCAACTCGATCGCGGTCACCAACTTCCACTCCGGGGTCAAGGAGAACTCGATCAGCCCGGATGCCGAGCTCGTCCTCGACATCCGCACCCTGCCCGGCGTCGGCAGGGCGGAGGTGAACGAGATGATCAGGGAGGCGATCGGCGACGAGCTGTACGGGCAGGTGGAGGTGGAGCCAATCGCCAACCAGCCATGCACGACCTCGACCATCGACAACCCCTATTACGAGACCATAGCCAGCATCACTGGGGAGATCTATCCAGGTGCCAACCTCGTACCGTTACTGAGCCAGGGCTCGACGGATAGCAAGTTCTACCGGGAGAAGGGTATGGCAGCGTATGGCTTCTGCCCGACGATCAAGGACGACGATCTGACCTACGACCAGCTCCTCGCCATGGCGCACAACGTGGACGAGCGCATCTCGGTCACGAACCTCATGCTCGGCGTCGACTTCGCCTACCGGGTCATGAAGCGGGTGTAGGGGGTTCCACGGCGCGTTGAACCTGGGACCGGTCGCCCTCCAAGCCCTGGCTGGCCGGCGGCCGTGTGGCGATCGACGCCCGCTTCTCGTTCTTGTATATATCGTAGACGAAGTACAAGGCGAGGAACTGGGAAAACGGGTTGAAGAACGAGAGCGCGACCATGAACCCAGTTTGCTGGAGCATTTTCTTGAACAGCTCCTTCTTGGACGGCATGTAGCCGTTGTACGCCAACGAGAACAGCGGCATGTACCAGAGGATGAACTGGGCGTTCGAGACGTTGAAGAACGTGAGGAAGATGACAATGTTCAGCAGCACCCTCGTTCGGAAGCTGACCTTCTTGATGTAGAAGAAGATGTCGGAGGAGACCAGGGCGATCGCGGTCACCACCAACGCGATTGGCGAATAAAACGCTACGAACGCGGCGACGAACGGGGGGTTTTCGACCGGAGGAAAGAACCTGTTAAAGCCGTCGAACACCGTGTACATCGGCCTTTGCACGTGGTTCAAGAACGGTTGGATGATGTCGGCGAGGGGGATATGCAAAACCATCAAGCCACCAAGAACCAGCGCCACGCTGCCAGCGACGAGGATGAGACGCCGGAGCATCGTCTTCCTTTCGCTGATCACGTACGGGATAACGATGATCGCGCCCAGGAACTTGATGCTGAGGGCCAGCCCGATCAAGGCCAGGGCTAACAGGTCCCTGAGGAGGGCGCTACCCCACTTGCTCTCCAGGAGCAGCACGAAGTTCAGTACCAAGAACCCGATGACGGAGTCGAACAAGCCCGTGTAGACGCACACCGAGCACAGGAACGGGTTGAACAAGAAGTACGCGCACGATAGTATCTCCCGCTTCCCGAACTCCCCACGCTTGGACAGTAGCCGGTAAATTTGGTACGCCGTCACGACGTGGAACGCCAGGAAGACCAGCTTGGGGAGCCAGTAGTTCACGTTGAAGAGCCAGGAGAAGAACACGAGGAACCCGATTGGGTAGACGAACGTCATTTCCCCGGCCAGGAACTTGTTCCAATAAAGGACGTAGGCCACGGAATAGTCTTCGTGCGTCAACCAGACGAGGCACAAGAAAAAACTCGCCACGAGGCTCGTGTAAAAGGCGAACCGAAACTGGCGCATTCCTTTGGCCGACACGGGTTCTTGCATGGTTCTCGGTCTCCGGTTGGGCTCAGTACTCATTGTGAATAGGTGGCGGTTGGACGTATATCTTTCGTCGCGCCTTAGCTGTCCGCCAAGAACTTGGAGCGGCCGCTCCCGTCGAGCCGCTCCGAGCGCTTGTCGCCGTGGAGCCGTTCCAGCTTGGCTTTTATGGCCGGGTAGTTGTTGCGGTCGATGGGGAAGAAATGCCACGCGGCGACCCCGATCGCCGAGAGGATGGCGGGGATGAGGAACGTGGCGACCGCGACGCCGGTGATCGCCCTCCCAAAGTCGTCCCCCTCGACGACGAGGCCGTTGGTGAAGTCGATGTCGTTCGCCGGCACGAGGGAGAAGGAGGCGAGGATGAACGGAACGGCAGCCAGGGCGAGGCTCGTCATCGGCTTCGACGCGATGCATCCAAGCCCCGAGTAGACGGCCTCCCTGCGCTCGCCCGTGATGGACTCGTCGTAGTCGACGACCATGGCGCGCGCAGGAGCGAGGTAGATCAAGAACGCCGGCATCCCCATGGCTCCCACGCTGAACCCAAGCGACACGAGCCACGCCCCCGGGGGCAAGGAGTAAGCCCCGACCATGGTGCCGTTCGGTACGTACGCGGCGGCGAAGGCGATGGCGTACCCGACGCTCTGGATGGCGAGCGAGAACGTGATGGCCGCCTTGAGGTCGCGGTACCGGGGGATGTAAAGGATGATGACCGTGCCGGCCACGATGCCCCCCGCGGGGCCGAGGAGGAACGGCACGGCGTCCCAGAAGGTCGAGCCCGGGTTGGAATCGTTGAACCCGAAGATCCACGCGATGACGAACGCGAAGCCCGTCTGGACGAAGTACATGGCGCCCGTGGAGAGGCCCTCGTAGGCGATGAAGGCCTGGCCCGCCCGGTTGGCGAGCACGGTCCTGGCGGATTGCCTGAAGGAGGCCTGCGTCGGCGGGATGTATTCTTGTCGTTCCTTGACCCACCGGGTGAAGAAGGCCCACGGGACAAAGGAGACAGCACCGAACACGAGGACACAAACCTGGAAGGCCGCCACCGATTCTGGGGACGGGTTGGACAGGAGCGCCATGGGCACGAGGCCCGCCGCGGCACCGGCGATCGACAATCCGGCCGACGCCAGCGCTATCTTCGTCCGTTCACGCCCGTCGATCGTGATCTGCGGGAACAAGGCGGTGCATGCCAAGTAGCATATCGTGAAGCAGGTGTCGTAGCAGAGCTGCGAGACGAGGTACCACACGAAGAGGGGGAACTGGTAGTCAACTCCGCCGGTCGACAGGCCCCAGCCCGCGGGCGGGAAGAACACGAGGACGAACGAGGCCGAGAACAGAGGGGCGCATACCTTGATCCACGGGATGTACCGCCCGCTCTTCGTGCGCGTGCGATCCATGAGCATGCCGAAGATCGGATCGTTGAGGACGTTCCACACCGCGTAGACCACTTGAGCCACGGCGATCCAGCTGGGATCCAGGCCCATCCATCCGTACCAGAACGCCTGGAGGAAGCCCAGCATCGACACGAAGATGCCGCCCGGCACGCTCGAGAGCGCGTACCCGACCGTCTCCTTCCACGACACGCGCTCAGCTGGACTTGTGTTCATCTGGCTGGTCATCACTCCGGCGGGGCGATCACTTGACTTAGGAGGCGGGAGGAGATAAGGGCGTCTGGCGGGGCGCTCAGCCCGCGCAGGGGGCTGTGCCCGCACGGGTGCCTCGGGCGGCCGGGTCATTTACGCCACGTGTAGATGCATTTCCTGACCTCGGCCTTGCCGTACGCCCCCATCTGCTGGCTGCTGTTTCCCTTCCCGACTGGCAGCGTGGAGATGGACTCCGTCTGGAGGCCCGCCGCGATGGCGATGTCGGAGAGGATGATGTCAACGGGGATGACGATGCCCGCGAACCGGACGTTGTCGTTGACGTAGTAGGCCCTCCCTCCCGCCTTGAGGACGCGGGCTAGCTCGAAGATGACGAACGCGTGCTCGAAGAAGTAGTTCTTGATGAGCCGGTACACGTTCGGGTTGTTCAACCGGTTGGCATCCTTGAGCTTCTCGAAGTGGTCGTGGATGGCGGCGACGATCTCGTGGCCATCGTGCACGGCCTTGACCCTGGAGAAGAACGAAGCCCTCCCCTGGCCGGCGTAGAGGTCCTCGAGGTAGGCGACCTTCTCGCGGTTCTCCACCGTGCATGAGAGCAAGGACTGCCGCAGCCGCTTGAGCCCGGCATCGTCGACACCCAGGTAGGCGAGCTCAAGCGGGTAGACCCGCGTGTAGTCGTACCGGTTCAAGTAGGGCGGGGACGAGATGACGAGGTCGATCGAGCCGTCGGGGACGGCGCTGAAGAGCTCGAAGGCGGTTCCCTGACGGAGGTCTACGCTGCCCCTCCGTTCCGTGGCTGGTCGGGCCTGCCCGGCGTTGATGTCCTCTGACATCACGTCGAGCTGGGCAGCCAGGGCTTCCTCGAAGGGGCGGATCCTGGTCTTCGAGTAAACGACGCGGGCCTTGCCGGATTGGGAGTCCCAGCGGAGGAATTGGCCACATTTCTCCGTGTAGCTCACTTTTTCCAGGATGGAAAGACCGGCGAGGTGTAGCACGTCGCGCAATCCCTTGTCGCCGATTCGGTTCTCCACGTGATGCCGGAACGCGCTTATCTTGCGCTCGACGCCCGGCGGGAACGCCATCTCGGAGATGCGGACGTGTTTGAAGGCGGTCTCGTCTTCGGCAGGCGAGGTCGAGAAGTCGGTGGCGTTGATCTCCCGCACCGCCTCGTCGAAGCTGGCCGGCTGGATCTGCTCGGCGGCGAGCCAGGCCCTGGCCACGAAGGGGCCTATGGGCAAGAGCTCGAAACCGACCGCGTCGAGGCCGCGTTCCCGCGCCGAGAAGAGGGTCGTGGCGATGCCTGCGAAGGGGTCGAGGACGGTTCCGGTATCGATCCCCGATTCTTCGATCAGTCGATCGACGAGCTTGGTCGAGAACCCCTCCTGGTAGCGAAACCAGCGGTAGAACGGGGCATCCTTGTTAGCTTGATAGCTTACCACATTGCGGCTGAGCTGCGGATCGACGCGGATCAGCGGCCGGTATCGCCGCTCCGCTCGCTCGAGTAACACGCCGAGGCCGCCTTTCTCCGCTGGCGCGCCCTGGCCGGGGGTCTTCGTCGAGGCCATGGGTTCGACCGACGCTCCTTCGGCTTGGTAATACATGTTATGCCATAAACTTAAACTGCGGTGATGGAAATTCCTCGCTCGATGCCCCGCCGACCCGGATCCCGCCAGGGCGATAACCGATCGGTGCGCCCCGTGAGATTTCCGTCATCGTGGCATCCCCCGATCTAAGCAGAATTAAGAACTCCCCGAACTAGTATATTTCTACAAGGGCACTTGTGTAGAACAAGGCTTTTCACCGGCCGAAGGTGTGTCTGTATCAAATTGATTTTCACGCTTCCCGTGCATAACGAGGAGACGACGCTGGCTAGCACGGTGGCCATCGTACACGAGTACCTCATGGCCAAGTGTCCGATCGACTTCACCATCTTGATCGCCGAGGACGGTTCCACGGACAGGACCAAGGACATCGCCCGCGACCTGCAGCGCCGCTTCTCGCACGTCGAGGTGATCACCGAGCCGAAGACGCTCGGGCGTGGCCTGGCCCTCAGGCAGGCATGGGCCCAGTACTCGGACGGCGACTTCTATGCGTTCATCGACGCGGACATGGCCGTCCCGATCAAGTACTTCTCCCGGCTCCTCCACGGCGTCCTGGAGGAGGGCTACGACTGCGTCATCGGTTCACGGTACGTGAAGGGGTCAGTCGTCGAGAGGCCACGCCTCCGGCAGATGGTCTCGAAGGCGTACAACTCGCTCCTCGGCTTCTTCTACGCGAGCGACGCGAAGGATCACCAATGCGGCTTCCGCATCTTCAGCAAGGCCATGACCGGCGCCATCCTGCGGCATTGCACGTCCGACTCGTGGTTCCTTGACACCGAGTGCCTGGTCATGTTCCAGCGCCGGTTCAAGGTCAAGGAGATCCCGGTCGAGTGGAACGAGCACCGGACGCGGAAGACCGACCTCAGGCGCTTGTTCAAGGACTTCAAGCGGCACGGCGTCGGGCTGTTCAACCTGGGCAGGTACATGCTGCGCGTCGACCCGCTCTTCATGTTCGGTTCCGACCTCATGAAGAAACTGCTGAAGTTTTCCGTCGTCGGCTTTGGCAGCTTTGTATTCGTGCTCTTCTGGACGTTCATCTTCTCGCTCTTCACGAGCGACCAGGTGATCCTCGCAATTGTCAATTCAGTCGCGTTCTTCGTCGCCATGACGTTCCAGTTCAAGCTGAACAAGAAATGGACGTTCCACGACAAGAGCAAGAAGGTGAAGAAGCAGTTCAGCTTCGACGTCACGCTCCGCCTCGTCGGTTGGGCGATCTACGAGCTGGTCTACCTCTTCCTCGCCAGCTTTGGTATGGGGTACATCTTTTCCACCATCGGCGGGGCGGCGGTCTCCGTCCTGTTCAACTTCGTCTGCAACCGCTACATCGTGTTCTCGAGGCGGATCTGACGGCAACGGGTTATCTCGACAGCGATGCGTCCTCCCAAGCCGCTCATTCCCTGGTGCCGACTGCATACGCGCTGACCCCGAACGGCGCGTTGAGCCCCGATCCGATGAGCTGGTTCTCCATCCGCAACACCCTGATCAAGAAGGCGTTGAGCCTCTGGTTGATTTCCAGGAGGTTGTCCTTCTTGGGTTCGTTCCGCCTCCAAAATGCTAGGGATTGTGCCACCTTCATGGCGACGGACGGGAGGAACATGGAGAAGTTCCAGTAGCCCGCTTGCAACACCTTGAACCCGTTCCTGGCCAGCCTCGCCGCGAGCTCTCCCTTCCGGTACCGGCGCTGGTGGAGGTTGGCGTCGTCGTGAGCCGTCCACAAGAACGAGAACGCCGGGACGAACGCCACTAGCTTGCCCCCCGGCCTGAGCACGCGGTGCCACTCGCCCAGCGCCGCGTCCTCGTCCTTGATGTGCTCGAGGACGTCGGAGGCGATGGCCACGTCGAAGGAGCCCGTGGCCTCCCCGATCCTCGTCGCGTCGCACACGTAGGTCGAGTCGATCCCTCGATCGTGGCACAAGCGCACCGCGACCTCGCTGATGTCGAACCCCCTGACCGATCGGCAGCCCCTTCCCATAAAGTCACGCATCAGCGCGCCGCCCGAGCACCCGATGTCGAGCACCTTCTTGCGGCTGACGTCCCCCACGAGGTTCACGATGATGTCCCTCCTGGCAACGAACCAGTAGTATTTCTCCTCGAGCAGGTGGTACTTCCTCTCGAATTCCTTCTTCATGGGGCCGGTTCACCGACGTGCGTTCCGTGGTGGTTGGTTTCGTTTCGTTCCTTATCACCTTTCTCCTCGTCCCGGCCCAGGTCAGGGATGCCCCGCGGCGGCCGCTGGCAGCTCCTGGCCGGCGGTAGGGGCCAAGATGGGATCCGGGGGCGATGCCCGCAGCTTCTCGAGCATGTAGAGCGAGAGGAAGAAGACCGAGCTCAAGGGGATGACGAAGATCGTGCTGACGAGGGCCACCAGGACGAACTTCGCGCGCGCGTACCGTTTATTGTACTTGATCGCCCACGCCACGATGATGAAGTAGAAGATCCCGTGATGCTGTCCGTAGAACTCGGGCGAGACCAGCATGGTGACGAAGGCGCCGGCGATGTAGAAGTCCTGGCCGTCGAGGCACCGCTTCCTCCAGAGCACCACGAACGCCCCGTAGCCGACCGCCGCGACGACCACGAGGGCGGCGAGGGGCGATAAAGGGGCGTACAAGGCGAGGAACTTGGTGAGGCTTCCCGCGAACGCGATCGAGTTGTTGTAGTCGACGATCGCGCTCGTGTTGGCCCTGACGAGCGACGAGATCAGGTGGGGGTAGGCGAGGAGCATGGCGACCGAGGGCACGAGGGGCAGCACCATGAAGAACAGCCGCCGGATCAGCTTCCCGATCTTGAACCTCCCTTGGAGGAGCACGATGGGGATCATGAAGATCGTGATGTGCTTGAACATGACCGAGAGGCCGAGGAAGAAGAACTGCAGCTTCTCGTTACCAACGAGCATCCCGTAGAACGACAGGACCACGCACAGGCCCGCGGCGACGTTAAACTGGCTGTAGACGTGGTCGGCGCCCTGGGCGGTCATGACCAGGCCCAACGACGCGAGGAGGAGCGCCATCGTCGCGTCGTGGCCCATGAGGCGGTAGTTCCTCCGGGCGACGACGAAGCTGGCCAGGCTCGTCGCGAGAACCGAGAGGCTGAACGCGAAGATCTTGGCGAGCAAGTCGCCCGGCAGGAAGTAGAAGGCCATGAGGAGGTACACGAGCTGCGGGGGGTTCTTGAACGGGCAGAGGACGTTGTCGTAGAGGCTGTTCGGGTCGTTGAGCCAGCTGTCCACTGCCGGCAGCCACGTCCACCGGAGATCCCCGTGAAGGGCCGGGTTGAAGAACAAGTGGTACACTATGGCGATGGTGATGAAGACAGCGTTGCACGCGATGGCGAGGACGAAGAGGCGGCGCGCGTTGCGCCCGGCAGCGTCGACGATCCGCTGTTGCCTTGTTGCCACGCGGTGCACCTTTGTCGCAGCTCGGGATCCGGCTGCTGATCCAATGCGGCCTCCTTGCGATTTATCGTTTTTCCCCACGGCCGTTGCCCTGCCGTCGCTAGCCTCCGGGGATGCCGACCCGGTATCGCTGCAGGGCCGGGGATGAGAACAGCATGGAGCCCCCGATCCACGAGGAATACTGCCGGCTCTGGCCGCGCGGCTCTGGCGAGAGCACCTTGACGGGGGTCGTGGCGCGGCCTTGCAGCACCTTTTCCAGCCTCGTCCCGAGGCCAGGGAACAGGCTCGTGCCGCCCGCGAGCACGATGCTCCTCCACAAGGCCGGTCGTACGTCGCCCGGGCACCCGGCGATGGCGGCGCGTACCAGCGCGTCGATGGGTGGTGCCTGCTTCCCCGCGATGGCGGGATCGAAGAGCAACTCGGGTCCCATGAACCGGAGGCTGCCCACGGGCAGCTCGCGGCCGTCGGGCATCGCGTACCCTTGTTCCGCGGCTGATTCGGCGCCGGCGGCGGGATCCGCCGCGACATAGCACATCTGTTCCTTGATGTCCTCCGCGAGGATCAGGCCCTCCGGCGGCCACGGGCGTTCCCCCTCCGGGAGGCGCGTGAACGCGTGCTGGGCAATGTACTGCGTGACGTCACGGCCACCCAGGGGAAAGAGCTGGATTGCGGGCCGGACCATGTCGCCATCGACCACGGGCACGACCCAGCCGGTCGTGTCCCCGAGGTCGACCACGACGCCCGTCTCCATGCCGGACGCGCGCAACGCCAGCTCCGGCTGCGGGGCCATGTATATCTCCGAGGCGCGCACCTTGTCGCGCATGAACCTCGCCATCGCGTCGATGTCGCCTTGCTGGGCGGCGGGGGAGCACGTGATGAGGACGGGGCGACTGGCCGGGTCGACGCGCAAGCCGGCGATGAAGAAGTATCTCACGACCTTGTCCATCACGTCCCAATCCTTCACGACGCCTCGCTCGCAGAGGTGCTGGATGTTGAGGAACGCCCGCTCCATCGTGATCTCGTACCCGACCGCGTACCCGCGCTCGTAGATCTCGTAGTGGTGCCGTTCGACGTCGCTCGGAAACTCGGGCTCGTGCTTGAAATGCCCGACGGCCGCTGGGAGATCGGGGAGGCGCGGGTAGTCCTCCCCAGCGAAGCCTATCTTGATGGTCGTCGACCCGATGTCGATGACGACAGGCACGGGCTCCGAGTAGGGATCCCGTTGCTGCCCCGATGTCACGAGCCGCAACTCCTTCGCAGATCGGTCTCAGATTTCAGGTCCATCACGGGCTCCTCGTGATCTGTCGTTTTTCACGAGTGGTAAAAAAACATATATAACGGTCAGAAAATACAATCAACGGTTTTATATGAAACCGGGCAGACCGCGGCTAATGAGAGAAGCCTTGGTGTTTGTATACCTCGTGGCAATTTCAGTTACAATTTCTGTTCCCTCCTTGATGATGACATTCGTGACCCAACCGGCACCAACCCATTCCCACTTTCCAGATGTTGAGCGTGTGGATGAAACAGAACATCGCCGGGCTGATGATTCGCTTGCGAACCTTGAAATGATGCAAGTCGTTGCGAATTCGAGCAATTTGTTCGGGATCGATCTCTTTCACGAGCTGTGGGACGGGGCATCGAACGTCATCTTCTCCCCGTGGAGCATCACTTCGGCAATGCTCGTGCTGCACGAAGGGGCGAGGGGCCAAACCCGGGAGGAAATCGCGAACGTGTTCCATGTTGGCAGCCTGGACGCTTGGCGCCCAAATTACGCGGGCATTTACAACCGGTTGAGTGACGCAACTGCGTGTAGGGTTAACACGGCCAATGCGTTCTGGCATGATTTGAGTAATACGCCTGCCGCGGAGTTTATCGAACCGATCAACAAGTATTATTGTGGCGAAGTTCGTGCCGTTGATTTCATGAACCACCCGGATACTGCATGCAACGATATCAATGAATGGGTTGCGTCCAAGACTGAGAACATGATCGATGGGCTCCTGGATCCAGCAAGTATCTCTCCTGAGACTCGTTTCACCATCACCAACGCTCTCTACTTTGCCGGGGCATGGGAAACTCAATTTGACCCGAAGAGAACGTACAATGCCACGTTCCACGGGATCGAAGGAAACGCGACTGTTCCCTTCATGCGACATTCTGGAGGTGCGCTCTTGAACTACATGAGGAACGACATCCTAGAGATGGTCGGAATACCATACGAGGGTAACCAGCTGGACTTGCTCGTCCTGATCCCGGAGGTAGGATTTGATGCATTCTTGCCAATTCTCTCACTAGATAACATTTATTCTTGGGAGACACAAATGACGGAAGATGCATTAGACATCAGATTACCCTCCTTCTCCCTCGATGTAAAATCGGACCTGGCGGGAATTCTTTCCCAGATGGGAATGCCCGTAGCATTTCAACCGGGTGCTGCCGATCTCTCGGGCATAGATGGTACCCGTGGTGATTTTATCTCCAGCGTGATGCACGGTGCCGCGATCGTTGTGGACGAGGTGGGCACGAAGGCTGCAGCAGCGACGGCAGGTACAACGACGTGTTATTGCACGATCCCACAGATCGTTGTAGACCATCCATTCATCTTTCTCATCCAGGAACGAACGACCGGCTTGATCTTGTTCCTCGGAACGGTCTTAAACGTATAGAAGGTTGAGGAATTGAACCGTTCCGAAAGGCGATGAATTCCATGGCGAGGATCCCAGGCGAGGGTCTCCCGGATGCCGAAGTCGCGGTGCTGGCCGCGATCGAGGAACTGCTCGGAACAACCATTCCCAAGGTGAAAACGATCGAACATGCCACCACCGGCTTTACAACGGGTGACGGGCATGTCACGGGACTTGGCATCCATCACGGCACGTTTTCCACCTTGCCAGCCAGTATTGGAACCCTGACATCACTCACGGAGCTGGATTTAAGTGACAACACGTTTTCTTCCCTACCCGGAACGATCGGGCAGCTGGTGAACTTGAAAACGCTGAATTTATACAAGAACCATCTATCCTCCCTTCCAGAAACGATTGGAACCTTGGGAAAGCTCACCAGCCTCAGCATCACGTCGAATCACCTCGAGTGCTTGCCCGAGACGATAGGAAACCTCAAGACCCTGACGAAGCTCGGCTTGGGGTTCAACCGCTTGTCTTCCTTGCCTGAGACGATGGGAAACCTGGTGAGCGTGACCGAGCTCTTGCTCGTGCACAACCAACTGCGCTCCCTTCCGGAAACGATCGGGAACTTGCAAGCGCTGCAAACCCTCTGGTTGCATGGCAACAAGCTAGAATCCCTTCCCGACACGATGGGGAACCTCGTGAACTTGATAGAACTAGGCTTAGGCGCAAACCAGTTGTCTTCCCTGCCTGATACGATGGGCAGGCTTGAATCACTGAAAATGCTTCGACTCGGCGAAAACAAGTTGACATCCCTTCCCGAGACGATGAGAAACTTGAAATCCCTCACGTCACTTGATCTCCGGTCAAACCAGTTGTCGTCCTTCATCGAAACGAACAAGCCCTGGATCACGGATCTCGAATCACGAGGATGCACAGTCGTGCTGTGAGGGCGTGTTCCTTAAGCTTACCAGGCGAGATGGTGTATCCATCCAGCTCTTAACCATCACCCATCTGGGGGAGGCCCGCCAGCTCGAGTCAAGGGTGAAGGGCCTCATCGCTAAAGGGCACGTCGAGAAAATCATACGAGATGGAAGGATTCTTTATAGAAAGAAGGCAACATAGAGGGATAAAGAGATACCGATACCGAGTTCTGATGGGTTCGGATGGTGCCAGCATACCTCTGACCGTTCCGCAGAACAGTTTGTTCGTTTCCGTGGCTTGAGTGACCACAGTACTTAAGACAACGGTAAGCTGCTTAATTTTCGGGTTCCAGCACCCAGCACGCTAATTGCGTGGAACTCGTCGGACTCTCGCTCAAGGCGAGTTACTTAGTTGAATTCTGCAGCCTATTTAATCCTTGCAACCCGGCGGGCGAACGATTTTCCTCGATTTTCTCTCGTACTGGATCGGTGATTCACGGGTATCGTATCAGGTAGTTCACGTTCGACTTCGCATCCCGTTCGACGCGATACGGGAGGTCCTGCGATTTAATTATCGCCTCTACGAAATCTTTGAAGCTAGCAAACCCGATCAACGATTCATGGAAGCTAGGATCGAGCTTGAGCATCATGTTCTTGTGCTGCGGGATGTCCATGGCATCCCCTCTATCTTCCCTGATGCGTATGACTTGCTTGAATAGATTGGTGGCAGCATTCATGTCCACATCGACCTTGCCGCCTGCGCCGAATATCTCGCAAGGGATGAACTCGTCGCAGTTTTGTTGGATAATTGGCGCCGCCAACACCTTCGACGACAGCACGATCACGTACCGCCCGTGCTCCCGCAGTTTCCGAACGAGCGGGATGAAATCGCTGTCGCCCGATGCGATCGCGTACACGTCGATGTCCGGGTGCAGGAAGACTGCCTCGATAGCGTCCGTCGCGAGCTTGATGTCGGCGCCGTTCTTCCCGCTCGAGGCCAACGCTGGTTGGTCGATCAGCTCGAGCCCGTTCTCCACGAGCTCCTTTCGATACGCCTCGTACTTGCACCAGTCCCCGTACGCTCGCCGTATGCTCAGCACGCCATGTTCCGACAGTTTTTGGATTATCGGCCGGATCTTGAATCCTTTACCGAAGCTGTTGAAGAAGTTCTCGAAATCGACGAACAGCGCCAGCCGGCGGGAACCATCGACCATTTTACACACTTGTTTCTAGTGCGACACGGCGAGTTAAACGTGATCATAATCGCTCGTAGGCAATGTTGTTAATAGAGCCGGATTAATATCCTGCTCGGTGTTAACGAGCGATAATAAAAAAGATGTTTAGTTCCTCGTCATCCACGACGAGGAACCGGTGCCCCACGATGGGCACGACGTGCGGTATCTGCCTCGCCTCGACCTCCGCGGGCGTGACGCGGTACGATTCGTGGATCCAGGCGATCATCTCGTGTATCTTCGGCAGATCCGTCGGATAGGCGTAGTACCCTGAGCCCGATGCTCCCACAGACATGCATGAAAAGCAATAAATATGTGAACTTACATATTTGTGTCATGGCCAACATCACCCTGAGCATCGACAACCGCATCCACGAGCGCATGAGGGCGTATCCCGAGATCAAGTGGACGGAGGTCGTGCGGAGGGCGATCCTCGATTACCTCGCCAAGCTCGATGAGGCCGAGAGCATCCCTTCCACCGACTTGTGGAACCAGCTGGACGTGGAAACCCAGGCGCGTCTCAGATCCATGATGGATCACGTCGATCTCGACGAGGAACTCGTCGTCCAAGAACGGATGCACGCCCAGGAAAGCGAGCGATTGGATTCCCAACTGCGCGTCGAGCGTGGTCGCGAATGAGCACGTGGTTACTCGACACGAGCGCGGTGATCCGCTGGTTCAAGCAGTCGGGGAAGCGCATTTTCGACCACGGGTTCAACACCTCGATACTGACCGTGGTCGAGTTCCCCGTGCTCGCAGCATACCCGGGATTCAGCGTGCTCTATCCGACACCCGCCATCTACAAGAAAGCCGTTGCGTCTGCTTCCGCGCTGCGAAAAATCGGTTCGATCATCCCGGCGGTAGACCTGGTCATCGCCTCGACCGCGATCGAGAGAAACTTAACGTTGGTCTCCGACGATGACCACTTCATTGTCCTGGAGAAGGTCGAGCCGGGGCTGCATCATGTCTCCCTAGCCGCGTTCTTGCTGAAGATTGATCGTGGGGGTGGCGGTGCTGGTGCCGTGCCCCAGAAAGGCGGCAAGAGATGAATATGGATCGAACCTCTATGCGACTTATGAAGGAACGTTGTTAAAAGGGTAGGATTAATAGACCATTTCTTTCTTGTCAGGCATGCTCTCTTGCCAAGGTGACACAAGCCATGATCGACACCCGGACGTCCCCCACCCCCGCCTTCGTCCCCGCCGACTACAAGGCCCGATTCAAGGTGCCGTGCGCCCCCGACGACGAGTTGAGCGACTCCCACCACCAGGAATGGTACGCCGGCACGGGCATTCGCCCCGCCGACCACCCGCTCGCCGGCCACATCTGGTTTTCCGGGTGCGGCGCTTGCGGCAGCGACGACGTGCTCGTGATCGCCGCGCAGTGGTGCGTGTCGTGGCACTCGGGCGACGCCTACTGGGACTACGAGATCGCGTGCAACGCGTGCGGCACGTTCACCCGGCGCTCGTTCTGCGAGAACGACTGACGCGGGCGCGGGGGCGTCACTCCAGCCAGAAGGGCACCCGGAGGCCGCCCGGCAGCCCGGGTTCCCTGGCCCCGCCGTGGAAGATGTCGTGGACGAGGAACGACGTCAAGTCGGACGCGTAGAGGATGATGTCGTCGCCGTACATCGACAGGACGGGGTTCGACGCGCAGCGATCCACGACGAGAAACCGGTGCCCCACGATGGGCACGACGTGCGGTATCTGCCTCGCCTCGACGTCCGCGGGCGTGACGCGGCACGACTCGTGGATCCATTCGATCATCTCGTGCATCTTCGGCACGTCCTTGGGGTAGGCATAGTACCCCGGCGCGTACCGCACCGGCTCGCCCGAGCGCCCGTAGATGTTGATGGCCTCCTTGTCGGTGCCGTTCATCGCCCGCAAGTAGAGCTTGTAGACGGGCGGGAACGCGAGGCCCATGTCCTCCTCAAACCTGGCGATCTCGTCGTCGGAGAGGCCGTCGTTCCACCTGGTTCCCGGCTGGACCTGGAAGCCGTAGACATCGTCCCGTAACACGGCGTCCTTCCAGCGCGCCTCGCTCTCCCGCTTGAGCCACGCGAAAAACCGTGCCGGGTCATTCGGGACACTTGTCTCTGGCTCGGTCGTCGGCATCGGGTTGATCACCTAATTGATCCTCTCTTGCACCGCGCTCCTTGAAAGAGTTGGGCAGGCCCGTCTCCCCGGATCGACCCAGCTACCGCGGTGTAAGGTTCTTTACCGAGCATTGTTCTCATTACCGCGGAACACGCCAGCCGAATGATGGTACAACCCATGAAGGACTACGAGATCGTCGCCGACTCCCCCGACTTGCTCGTCCTCGCCCAGAGGCGAACGCGAAACCTCTCCACCATTGCACCACCCGTGATCATCGGCGTGGCAGCATCCCTCGCCCTCATCTTCCACTTCCGCGTGGAACCATGGATCGCCATCGTGGTGCCCGCGGCAGCGACCACCGCCGTGCTGCTCGTCGGCTTCTGGCTGTTCCAGGGAGTCAATGCCATCAAGGTCGACAAGGCGACCCATGCCGTCACGACCCTCGCCAGGAGGTGGCTGCCGCCCTTCGAGCGCGTCGAGTACCTCCTCCCGTTCGACGAGATCCTCCACGCGGGCCTCTACCCCTATGCCGACGTGCACGACCAGAGCACCATGCTCGGCATGGAGACCAAGGAGGGCATCGTCAAGCTCCTCCCCAAGGCTGGCGAGGCCGAGGGGCAGCTCCTGGCCAAGATCGTGACGATCGCCGACCACCTGGCGACCGCCGACCCGAAGGCGAGCCAGCAGGGGCGGGAGCCCGGCCACGTCGTCACCGCGGTCGAGTACGCGCCTTCCACCGTGGCCACGGGATCCGAGCGGGGGTCAGCCGGGTTCGGCGACGCGCGCCAGGGCCTGCTGGACGGCGTCGACCGGCTGGTCGCGTCGCTGCGCGAGGACGGATCCGCCCGCGGCGAGGGCCGGGTGCCGGCGAGGCAAGACATACTGGAAATTCTCCGCTCGGTGGAGCGGAAGATCCTCGCCCTCGGCATGAAGGTCTCAGGCTTTGCCATGGCCGCGCAGGCGGGATTTTTCCACGCCTTCGTGGCACTCGGCTCGGGGAGCAGAAAGCACGTCCAGGGCGTCCTCTCCCGCGCCAGGTACAACTTGCTGCGCGCGTGAACCGCCGCGGTGGCGGTCGGGCGGGACCAGCCTTTTATGCACCCCCGTGATCCGTAGGTTCATGTCGGAACCCGCGCCTCGTGCCCCCGTGCCACCACTGATCACCCAGGAGTTCGTCACCCGGTTCGTCGCCGTGCTCGCGACCGCCGGCCTCTGCTTGTCGTTCTTGCTCCTCGCCGTCGCGATGAGCATGTACCCCGGCTTCAGCCTCGTCTCCCATACGTTGAGCCGCCTCGGCCGCCAGAGCCTAGCATGCGGTGCGGAGGGCTACCTCGGCCAGCCAGCGTTCAACGCGGCCTACGTGTTCGGCGCGGCGGCGCTGATCCCGCTATACGCGGTCTTCGCGCGCGGCTCGCACGTCTCAGGGCAGAAGA